>NSIF01000004.1 GCA_002737665.1 Flavobacteriales bacterium
TTTTAATTGTGATACGATGGTAAGTGGGATCGAAGCGGAACTTGTATTTCCAAAATCATACAATGAATATGGAACTTTTTCTGCTGGAATTTTTAGTTTTTTACGAATGGTTTCATCCATCAATAAATTTGCTTGATGAAATATAAAATAATCAATTTCATCTTGTGTGCAATGCGCAAATTGCATCAATGTGTTGATATTTATTGGAGCTTCACGTACAGAGAAATTAAAAACATCTAATCCATTTAACCATAAATTTCTTCGGTGTCTAATGACTCCTTTTTCTACTTCCTCGGTCACAAAAGTTTTCTCGCTGATTGGATGACGAAGTCCCCCGTCGGGAATAATTATTGCATTTGCTCCGCTGCCATCACTCTGTAAATTGAAATGTGTTTTACTTGTTGCATCATATTCCATTGCTGTTGCTGTTCCGGCATCACCAAAAAGTGGCCAAGTGCTTTTATCGGTTCTTGAAATGCCGTGTGTGGATATATCCCCTGTTAATAAAAGTGCTTTTTTGAAGCCACCTGAAGCTATCAATGATGATATTACAGAAAGTCCATATACATATCCGCTGCAACCAAGCATAATGTCAAATGCAGCAGTCGTTTTTGAAAGCCCTAGTTTATGCTGTAGAAGTACTGAAGTGGCAGGTAGAAAATGGTCTGGACTTTGAGAAACAAAAATTAATAAATCAATTTCGTTTTTATCCCATCGCAAATCGGCTATTAATTTTTCCGAAGCAAATTGACATAAATCTGATGTTGTCAAACCTGCCGGAGCAATGTGCCTAAAACATATTCCCGTTGTTTTTATGAGTAGTTTTTTTTCTGCTTCGCTAATGCGTTCGTAATCAAGATTACTTTCTTTCTCTTTTGGAACTGCCGCTGCAATTCCAACCATTTTCATACCATTTGTTGTAAAGAGTGCCATCTTAGGAACGACTTGAAATAAGATTGTAAAGTTCTTGAATTGTTCCGCATTTTCTTAGGTCATCCCCTGATAAAGGAACGCTATATTCTGTTTCAGATAAAGCAATCAAAACGAGCGCATGCATTGAACTCCATTCTGGCAATTCACGATAATTTGTAGATGGTTTAAGCGTTCCCACTTCTAACCCATCAATTTCAATTTCTATTTTATTAATGAAGGTGGAAATATCTTCCATTTATTTTGAATAATTTGATTTGCAGTTTTCAAAAGTACATAATTCAACGCCTGATTATTTAGTGTCTGTGTATAATGTCGTGAGTCTGATTCATAATGTTCGAGTTCAAGGCTTGCAAAACGAAGACCCGTTGAAACGAAACACGAATACCTTAAAAATAATATATTTATGAGTAGATCGGACATTATGGGTAGCATCTATTTAGAATCGTGCAATTGTTGCAGCCCAAGATAATCCTACACCAAAGCCCGCAAGCACTACAGTCATTCCTGGCTTCAAGCGGCCGTTAGCAATTGATTCATATAAAGCGATAGGAATTGTTCCTGCTACAGTATTCCCTGTGTTTTCCAAGCAATGAACGAATTTAGGCTCAGGTATATTCATTTTTTTTCTAAGGGTTTCATTTAAAAATTTGTTTGGCTGGTGGAATACGAAAAGATCAATATCATTTTGCGTTAAGCTTGCTTTGGTAAGTAATTCTTCAATCATTGTAGGAACTGTTTTCAATGAAAAATTAAATACACCTATACCATCCATTGCAAAATTTGCATTTGAAGTTATATTACCAAATTCATCTTTTAGTTCATTTTCAGAATTTTTATCCAAGGGATTCCTAGTACCACCATCGCGAATGATTATTTTTTCAAAACCGCTCCCGTCGGTTCCAAATACAAACGGACCTAAATTTTCTTTTTCAGATAAAGTCAAAAGCGTAGCAGTGCCTGCGTCTCCAAAAACAAAGTGCGAATTTCTGTCCTTTGGATGAAAGGTTTTGGTGAGCACTGATGTAGTAAGTAATAATACATTTTTTGCTCCCATCGATTTCATCACACCATCAGCAAGTCCCAAACCATAAACATATGCACTGCATCCTAAATCAAAATCAAGTGCGCCACATTTTTTTTGAAGTCCGAGTTTCCCATGTAAAACACAAGCAGTTGATGGTGTATAATAGTCGTGCTCAAGAATAGAAACAATTAGAAAATCAATCATATTCCGATCAATGCTATGTTCCAGAAATAATTTTTCCGCAGCTAATTGTGCTAGATCTGATGCCGTTTGTCCTTGCGTAATCACATGCCTTTGCTTCACTCCAATTTTTTCCATGTTAACACTTTTTACATCTGGAAAATTGCTGTAATAGTCTTCGTTTGTATAAACGTTACTTGGGAGTGTATAGCTGAGACATTTTATAATTGAAGGCATAAAATCAAAGATATTGGTATTCTTTACAAGATTTGAAATCAAATAAATTCTATTTCCTGTTAATAGTTTAATTTTAAAATCTATGTTTCTCCATTTATTTTGAACCCAATATGGCTTTTTATCTGTTTTTGGGACTCTTTTTGAGGTATTAAATCATAAAATGTTTTTTTTAATCGATCAAATCAGTAAAAATTATTTATTGAGATGTTGTTTATGTCCTATAATTATTACCTTTGCCCTCCCCAAAAACCGAGTAGGGGACTGTACTTTTTGCTAAAATAACTGATTATCAACAAATTGTAATTAAATATGCCAACGATTAATCAACTCGTACGCAAAGGCCGAATCAAGATTACTATTAAGAGTAAGTCTGCAGGTTTGAATAGCTGTCCACAGAAGCGTGGTATATGCACTCGTGTGTATACTACTACACCTAAAAAACCAAATTCTGCTCTGCGAAAAGTTGCGAAAGTGCGTTTGACAAATAAACTTGAGGTCATCGCATATATTCCTGGTGAAGGACACAACTTGCAGGAACACTCTATTGTACTTGTACGTGGAGGTCGTGTGAAAGATTTACCTGGAGTACGTTACCATATTGTACGTGGAGCGCTTGACACAGCAGGTGTTGACGGTCGTAACCAACGTCGTTCAAAGTATGGAACTAAAAAACCAAAAGCAGGTGCCGCAGCAAAGACGGCCGCTAAAAAATAATTTTTTAATTAACTAAACCGATTACCTCTCACTTAAATGAGAAAAGCTAGAGCAAAAAAACGACCACTTCTCCCTGATCCGAAATTTTCGGACATCCTCGTTACACGTTTCGTGAACAGTTTGATGTATCAGGGAAAAAAATCTACAGCGTATATTCTTTTTTACGATGCAATTGATATTGTTCAGAAAAAAGCTGATGCAGATGGATTAGAAACTTGGAAAAAAGCACTTATAAACGTTACTCCTAACGTTGAAGTTCGTAGTCGCCGTGTTGGTGGCGCAACATTCCAAATTCCGCAAGAAATTCGCCCAGAACGTCGTACCGCTTTGGGGATGAAATGGCTTATCAGCTATTCACGTGTTCGAAATGAAAAGTCAATGGCATCTCGTTTAGCTGCTGAAATTGTTGCAGCTGCTAAAGAAGAGGGTGCCGCATTTAAAAAGAAAGAAGATACTCACCGTATGGCAGAAGCAAACAAGGCTTATGCACATTTCCGTCTATAATAAAGTAGTGAACAACTAATATGAGCGATTTAGCATTTACAAGGAACATTGGTATAGCAGCCCACATTGATGCAGGAAAAACAACCTGTACTGAGCGTGTTCTTTATTATTCTGGAGTAAACCATAAAATTGGTGAGGTTCATGATGGCGCAGCTACCATGGATTGGATGGTTCAGGAGCAGGAACGTGGTATAACAATCACTTCTGCTGCAACGACTTGTTTTTGGAAATACCGTAACAATAATTATAAAGTAAATATTATTGATACACCGGGTCACGTTGACTTTACAGTTGAAGTGAATCGTTCCCTGCGTGTTTTGGATGGTTTAGTGTTCCTTTTTTCTTCTGTTGATGGTGTTGAACCTCAATCGGAGACTAACTGGCGACTTGCTGATAATTATAACGTAACCCGAATTGGTTTCGTTAATAAAATGGATCGCGCAGGTGCTGACTTTCTTAATGTTGTTAAACAAGTGAAGGAAGTCCTTGGTGGAAATCCAGTTCCCCTTCAATTGCCAATTGGTGGCGAAGAAAATTTTAAAGGAGTTGTTGATTTGATTAACAACCGTGGAATTGTTTGGAATGAAGCTGACCAAGGAATGACATTCACAGAAGTTCCGATTCCAGAGGATATGATTGCTGATGTTGCTGAATGGAGAGAGAAATTACTAGAATCTGTTTCTGAATTTGATGACCAGTTGATGGAGAAATTTTTCGACGACCCAAATTCAATTACAGAGAAAGAAATTCTTACTGCTCTTCGTAAAGCTTGCATCGCCAATAAAATTGTTCCAATGGTTTGTGGTTCTGCTTTTAAAAACAAAGGTGTTCAGACGATGCTCGATTACGTAATGGAGTTGATGCCTTCACCAATGGATAAAAAAGCTACAATTGGTACCGACCCTGACTCTGGGGAAGAAATTTCTCGTAAGCCAGATGTTACTGAGCCGTTCACAGCTCTTGCTTTTAAAATTGCAACTGATCCTTTTGTAGGTCGACTTGCTTATTTCCGAGTTTATGCTGGTCGATTAGATTCAGGTTCCTACGTATTAAACACACGTTCTGGTAACAAAGAACGTATCTCTCGTATATTCCAAATGCATGCAAACAAACAAAACCAGATTCCTTTTATTGAAGCTGGCGATATTGGTGCTGCGGTAGGATTTAAAGACATTAAAACAGGCGACACACTTTGTGCTGAAGCTCATCCAATTGTTTTGGAGGCAATGAATTTCCCAGAGCCAGTAATTGGAATTGCAGTTGAACCTAAAACTCAGGTTGATTTAGATAAATTAGGCATTGCTTTATCAAAGCTTGCTGAAGAAGATCCAACATTCCGTGTACGTACAGATGAAGAAAACGCACAAACCATTATCAGTGGAATGGGTGAGCTTCATTTAGAGATTATAGTTGACCGTTTACGACGTGAATTTAAAGTTGAAGTAAACCAAGGTGCGCCACAAGTTAATTTTAAAGAAGCATTTACAGGCACTGTCGCACATCGTGAAGTATATAAAAAGCAAACAGGCGGCCGTGGTAAATTCGCGGATATCAAATTTACAGTATCGCCAGTTGATGCTGACTTTGTGCCAGATGCAAAAAATGGTGGTCTTCAATTTGTAAATGAAATTAGCGGTGGTAATATTCCACGTGAATTTATTCCAGCAATTGAAAAAGGATTCCGCGCTTCAATGGTAAATGGTGTATTAGCAGGTTATCCTGTTCAAACTATGAAGATTCTTCTTTCTGATGGATCTTACCATGATGTTGACTCGGACGCATTGTCATTTGAAATATGTGCAAAAACAGCATACCGTGAAGCTTTACCAAAAGCAAAACCAGTTCTTCTAGAACCAATCATGAAAGTAGAAGTACTTACTCCAGAACAAAATATGGGTGATGTTGTAGGAGATTTAAATAAGCGTCGTGGTCAAATTGAAGGAATGGATTCAAGAGCGGGTATTCAAGTTGTAAAAGCAAAAGTTCCACTTTCTGAAATGTTTGGTTATGTAACTCAGTTGCGTACGATTACTTCAGGACGTGCCTCTTCAACTATGGAATTTTCACATTATGCAGAAGCACCGAAAAGTACCTCTGAAGAAGTCATTGCAAAAGCAAACGGAAAAAAAACAGCAAAAGCATAATTAACGTTCTTTTAAATAAAAAGTAGAATGAGCCAAAAAATTCGCATAAAATTAAAATCGTACGATTACAACCTAGTTGATAAATCGGCTGAGAAAATTGTCAAAACAGTAAAAAGTACTGGTGCGGTTGTAAGTGGACCAATTCCATTGCCAACACACAAGAGAATTTTCACTGTTCTTCGTTCCCCACACGTAAATAAAAAAGCGCGTGAGCAATTTCAGCTATGCAGCTACAAGCGTTTGTTGGATATTTATAGCTCAACTTCTAAAACAGTTGATGCTTTAATGAAGTTAGAGTTGCCAAGTGGAGTGGAAGTAGAAATTAAAGTTCCATAGTTGGAATTAGTACCTTAAAGAGTAAACAATAATTCAAAATAAATAAAATGTCTGGCTTAATTGGTAAAAAAATAGGAATGACTAGCATCTTTGGTGCCAATGGTAAGTATGTACCATGCACGGTTGTGGAAGCTGGTCCTTGTGTTGTCACACAAGTAAAAACCAAGGAGAAGGATGGGTATGAAGCCCTCCAACTCGCCTTTGACGAGAAAAAGGAAAAGAATACTTCAAAATCGATGCAAGGACATTTCAAAAAAGCGAATACTACGCCGAAACGAAAGCTTGTTGAATTTAATGATTTTGAAGGAGAAAAAAATGCAGGTGATGTTATCACAGTTGAACTTTTCTCTGAAGGAGAATTGGTTGATGTGAGTGGAATATCAAAAGGAAAAGGATTTCAGGGCGTTGTAAAACGTCATGGATTTAGTGGTGTTGGTGGACAAACTCACGGTCAGCATGATCGTGACCGTGCACCAGGGTCACTTGGAAACTCTTCCTATTCTTCCCGCGTTGTGCCAGGTATGAGAATGGCTGGTCGCACGGGTGGAGACAATGTGAAATCTCAAAATTTAACGATCCTTAAAGTGATGCCGGAAAAAAATCTTTTGATCATTAAAGGTTCTATCGCTGGTGCAAAAGGTTCTTACGTACTGATTCGAAAATAAAAAATGGAACTCGCAGTATACAACACAGACGGAAAAGCAACGTCAAAAAAGGTAAGCTTGAATGATTTAGTTTTCGGAATTGAACCGAATGATCATGCAATATATCTTGACGTTAAGCAATATCTTGCCGCTCAGCGCCAAGGTACAAGCAAGTCAAAAGAACGTGCGGAGATACACCGTACTACCAAAAAGCTGAAACGCCAAAAAGGTACAGGCGGAGCACGTGCTGGTAGCATGAAATCTCCTTTGTTTCGCGGTGGTGGAACCGTATTTGGTCCGAAGCCACGTGATTACGATATGAAACTCAATAAAAAAGTGAAAGCACTTGCTCGCAAATCTGCACTTTCTTATAAAGCAAAAGAAAATAATATTATTGTTTTGGAAGACTTTAATTTCGAAGCACCTAAAACAAGTCAGTACACTTCTATTCTCAATAATCTTAAAGTTGCAGATAAAAAAACACTTCTAATTCTTGGCGATGCTAACAAGAATGTTTATTTGTCTTCACGCAACTTGAGCCGTGCGAAAGTTGTTACTGTTTCGGAATTAACTACCTACGACATTTTGCATGCAGGAAATATTTTGCTTGCAGAAAGTTCAGTTGCCACAATTGAAAACCTGCTTAAGAATTAAGCCATGAACGTTTTAATAAAACCTATCATCACCGAAAAAATGACATCTAACGTTGGGACAACTCCACGTTATGGTTTCGTAGTAGACACCAAAGCAAATAAACTTCAGATTAAAACTGCAGTTGAAAAAATGTATGGTGTTACTGTATCATCAGTTAACACGATGAATTACATTGGCAAAGTTCGTATGCGTTTTACACGCGCCGGCACGCAAGTGGGCATCGCTAATCGTCACAAAAAAGCTGTCGTGACACTCAAGCAGGGAGACCTAATTGATTTTTACAGCAATCTCTGATAATTAATAAACCTATAGAGAGAAATGGCACTTAAGAAATTCCGTCCGCTTACGCCCGGACAAAGACACAGAACTAATGTTACCAATGGTGACATTACTACATCAACTCCTGAAAAGAGTTTGTTAGCACCGATTTCAAAGTCAGGTGGTAGGAACAATACAGGAAAGATGACCATGCGCTATATTGGCGGAGGTCATAAACGTATGTATCGTGTTGTCGATTTTAAACGCGACAAGCATGACATTCCTGCATTAGTAAAAACAATTGAATACGATCCTAACCGTACAGCGCGAATTGCGTTACTTGTTTATTCTGATGGTGAGAAACGTTACATCATAGCTCCAAATGGTCTTAAAGTTGACATGAAAATAATGTCAGGAAAAAAGGCGATACCTGAAGTTGGGAATGCTCTTTTTCTTTCTGATATTCCATTGGGAACAATTATTCATAATATTGAATTGCGTCCAGGTCAAGGTGCAAAAATTGCTCGCTCAGCTGGTTCATTTGCACAATTAAGTGCACGTGAAGGTCGCTTTGCAACGTTGCGTCTCCCTTCTGGTGAAACTCGTATGGTACTCGTTACCTGTCTTGCAACAATTGGAACAGTTTCTAATTCTGATCACAATTTACAAAGTGATGGAAAAGCTGGCCGTAATCGTTGGTTAGGTCGTCGTCCTCGTACTCGTCCGGTTGCCATGAACCCAGTAGATCATCCTATGGGTGGAGGAGAAGGTCGTGCATCAGGTGGTCACCCACGTTCACGTTCTGGTAAAAAATCAAAAGGATTGAAAACACGTTCATTGAAAAAAGCATCGAGCAAGTATATCATTGAACGACGCAAAAAATAATTAAAAAAAGAAAATGGCACGTTCACTGAAAAAAGGTCCATTCGTGGAACCATCATTAGAGAAAAAAATAGTAACCATGAATGCTGGTGGCAAAAAATCAGCTATCAAAACTTGGTCGCGTCGATCTATGATCACTCCTGATTTTGTTGGTCATACATTTGCGGTGCATAATGGAAATAAATTTATTCCTGTTTATGTAACAGAAAATATGGTTGGTCATCGTCTAGGGGAATTTGCACCAACACGTACTTTCAGAGGTCACTCTGGAAACAAAGACAAAGCAACTGGGGTTAAGAAATAATTAAGATCCAAACGAAAAATAATATGTCACGTAGAAAAGAACTTGTAGCAAATGAACGTAAAGAGGCGATGAAGACAACATACGTCGCGCGCCTTCGTAACTGTCCAACATCACCACGTAAAATGCGACTTGTTGCAGATATTATCCGTGGAAAAGAAGTTTTCAAAGCGCTTAACATTCTTCGCTTTACAGAGAAAGAAGCAGCTGGACGACTAGAGAAATTGCTTCGCTCTGCTATCGCTAACTATGAAAAAAAATCTGGTGGTGCTGCACAAGCAGACGAACTTTTTATTAAAACAATTATGGTAGATAGTGGAGCAATGCTTAAAAGAATTTCTCCTGCACCGCAAGGTCGCGCTCACCGTATTCACAAACGTTCAAATCATGTTACTTTAATTATTGATCAAGTTACCAACGCATAAATATCATAAAGAAATAAGCATCAAAGAATGGGACAAAAAGCAAATCCAATAGGTAATAGACTCGGAATTATCCGTGGTTGGGAATCCAACTGGTATGGTGGTAAACATTATGCTGATAAACTTTTTGAAGACGAGAAAATTCGTAGTTATTTGAAAGTTCGTCTTGTAAAAGGAAGTATTTCGAAAATCGTGATTGAACGAACAATGAAGTTGATTACGGTTACTGTACACACCGCACGTCCGGGTATTATTATCGGAAAAGGTGGTCAGGAAGTTGATAAATTAAAAGAAGAAATTAAGAAGCTTACAAAAAAAGAAGTTCAAATAAATATATTTGAAATCAAACGTCCAGAATTGGATGCAAGATTAGTAGCAGATAGTATTGCTCGTCAAATTGAAGGTAGAATTTCTTTCCGTCGTGCAGTAAAGATGTCAATTGCTTCAACTATGCGCATGGGTGCAGAAGGAATTAAAGTAAAATGTTCCGGTCGTTTGGCTGGTGCAGAGATTGCACGTGTAGAAGGTTATCATGAAGGCCGCGTTCCATTGCATACACTTCGTGCTGATATTGATTATGCACTTGCAGAAGCACATACTTCTTATGGTCGTATTGGAATAAAAGTTTGGATTTGCAAAGGAGAATTATTTGGCAAGCGCGACCTTTCACCAAACCCACCTGCAGCCGCTAATGAGAAAAAAATACCAAATAATGCTGGTGCAGGACGTGGAAATCGTCAGCGCCGAAATAATAACAACCGCCGCGAAGGTGGTTCAAACGAAAGTAAATAAATACAGGACGATTAACATCATCCCGCTCTAACGACAAATAATCATGTTGCAGCCGAAAAGAACGAAGTACAGAAAGATGCACAAAATGAAAATAAGAGGTAAAGCTACGCGCGGTACCCAACTTTCATTTGGATCTTTTGGAATAAAAGCAATCGAAGAATGCTGGATGACCGGCAAACAAATTGAGGCAGCCAGAGTTGCAATGACTCGCTTCCTTAAGCGTGAAGGTCAGGTTTGGATTCGCGTTTTCCCTGATAAGCCGATTACCAATAAACCTGCAGAGGTTCGTATGGGTAAAGGAAAAGGTGCACCTGAATATTGGGTAGCAGTTGTGAAATCAGGAACAATTTTGTTTGAAGCCGAAGGCATTCCTATGGCTACTGCAAAAGAAGCGCTTCGACTAGCAGCACAAAAATTACCGATAGCGACAAAATTTGTTGTGCGTAACGATTATTCACCTGAAAATGCATAACGCATAAAATTAACATTGTGATGAAACAGAAAGAAATTACACAGATGTCAGTGAGTGAAATTAACGAGAAACTTTCCGAGGAGAAAGCGACTTTGGTTAAATTGGAACTCAACCATTCCGTATCGCCAATTGAAAATCCGTTAAAAATTCGTGGCTCACGTCGTACAATTGCACGTATGATTACTGAACTACGCAAACGCGAAATAGAAAGTACTAAAAACTGATTGTTCGAAAAAGAAAAGCAACAATAAACATGGAAGCAACTATAAATCGTAGTGATCGAAAAGAAAAAACAGGAACTGTTGTCAGTAACAAGATGACGAAATCTATCGTGGTTTCTGTTGAACGTAAAGTAAAGCATGAGAAATACGGGAAATTCGTAAAGAAGACCTCTACTTTCATGGCACATGATGAAAAAAACGAATGTAATATCGGTGATACAGTTCGAATCATGGAAACTCGTCCAATGAGCAAAAGCAAATGTTGGAGACTTGTTGAAATAATTGAACGTGCGAAATAATTTTTCTTAGAATTGAAAATAAATAGAAAATGATCCAACAAGAATCAAGGCTTTCAGTAGCCGACAATAGTGGAGCAAAAGAAGTTCTTTGTATACGTGTACTAGGCGGTACTCGAAAGCACTACGCTTCCATAGGTGATAAAATTGTGGTAACAGTGAAGCATGCGCTTCCTTCTGGTAACACAAAAAAAGGAACCGTTTCAAAGGCAATAGTTGTTCGTACTCGTAAAGAGATTCGTCGTGCCGATGGTTCTTATATTCGTTTTGACGACAATGCTTGTGTGCTTTTAAATGCGCAAGATGAGCTTCGAGGAACGCGTATTTTCGGACCAGTTGCGCGTGAATTACGCGATTCAAATTATTCAAAAATTATTTCACTAGCACCAGAAGTGCTTTAATATAGCTTGCAAAATGAGTAAGTTCAAAATAAAAAAAGGGGACACCGTAGTTGTAATTTCAGGAGCTCATAAAGATGCTGAAACACGTCGTAAGGTTGTTACCATAGACACAACATCAAGTCGTGCAACTTTGGAAGGTATTTCTGTAAAAAAGCATACCAAGCCATCTGCAAAACATCCGCAAGGAGGTATTGTTGACATGCCTGCAACAATACACATTTCCAACTTAATGGTTGTTGGTCCAGATGGAGCTCCAACACGCGTTGGTCGTCGCATTGATGAAAAAACAGGCAAACTAGAACGCTATTCTAAAAAATCTAACGAGGCGATTAAATAAACATGACTACCTTAACCTACGCACCCCGAATGAAAAAGCATTACCGTGAACTAGTAGTTCCGGCATTGCAGAAAAAATTTAATTATACTAGCACGATGCAGGTTCCTCGTTTGGAAAAAATCTGTATCAACCAGGGAGTTGGCGACGCAGTTGCTGATAAGAAACTGATTGAAGGTGCGCTGAAAGAAATGGCAACGATAACAGGTCAAAAAGCTGTTGCAACTATTTCTCGTAAAGATATTTCCAACTTTAAACTTCGTAAAGGAGTTGCAATTGGTGTAAAAATTACCTTACGTGGTGATAGGATGTATGAATTTCTAGATCGTTTGATTGCTGCTTCTTTACCACGTATTAGAGATTTCCGTGGAATCAATACTAAAGGTTTTGATGGTCGAGGGAATTACACACTTGGTATCACTGAGCAAATCATTTTTCCGGAAATTGACATTGACAAAGTGAACAAGATTATGGGTATGGATATTACCTTTGTTACGAATACAGAATCTGATGAAGAGGCACAAGCTTTATTAGCAGAATTTGGGTTACCATTTAAAAAACAGTAAAAACAAGGGAATCGCAAATAAATTATTATCTTTGCACCCCGATTAGCAAAAAATATGGCAAAAGAATCGATGAAAGCCCGTGAAGTGAAGCGTCAAAAATTAGTTGATCGCTATGCTGAAAAACGCGCTAAGCTTAAGAAAGAAGGAAAGTGGATGGAATTGTCAGAGTTACCTCGTAACTCTTCCAAAGTTCGTCTTCGCAACCGTTGTAAACTTACAGGTCGTCCTCGTGGATATAACCGCCAGTTCGGTCTTTGTCGCAATATGTTCCGTGAATTAGCCCTGAACGGTAAAATTCCTGGGGTAACAAAATCAAGCTGGTAAGCACGACCAGCAGACATACGCAAGTAATTGCGTTTTGTATAATTATCCTGCGTGCGGGATAAAATATAAAACAGTTAAAATGACTGATACTATTTCCGATTACCTGACTCGCGTCAGAAATGCTATTAAAGCAAACCACCGTGTGGTAGAAGTTCCCGCTTCTAACATGAAGAAAGAAATAACCAAGATTCTTTTTGAAAAAGGATATATCTTGAATTATAAATTTGATGATGCTGTAAATTCTCAAGGCATTATTAAAATAGCCCTTAAATATCATCCTGTAACTAAGTTGTCTGCAATTCGCGGGCTACTACGTATTTCTAAGCCTGGTCTTCGTAAGTACGCTGGTGTTGATAGAATACCTAGAGTTCTTAATGGACTTGGAGTTGCAATTGTTTCTACCTCTAAGGGTATTATGACCGATAAAGAAGCCCGCAAAGAAAATGTAGGTGGTGAAGTAGTTTGTTTTGTTTATTAACCGCAAAGGAGCACATAAATCATGTCACGAATAGGAAAATTACCAATCGTATTGCCAAATGGAGTTGATGTAACTGTCAGCAGTAATAATGTTGTTACAGTGAAAGGTCCTAAAGGTGAACTTAAGCGTACTATTGACCAAGCAATAACTGTAAAGGTTGATGCTGGAATAGTTTCTCTTTCACGCCCAACTGAGCAAAAGCGTCATAAAGCACTTCATGGTTTATATCGTTCATTGATAAATAACATGATTATAGGTGTAGCAACTGGATACAAATCGGAGCAGGAGCTTGTTGGTGTTGGTTATCGTGCAGTTGCAAAAGGCCAGATTCTTGAATTGACATTAGGATATTCGCACAATATTGTTTTCGAATTACCTACTGAAATAAAATTAGTGACAACAGCAGAAAAGGGACAAAATCCAAAAATTATTATGGAGTGTTCAGATAATGAACTTTTGGGATTAGTATCTGCAAAAATTCGCTCACTTAGAAAACCTGAGCCTTACAAAGGAAAAGGTATTAAATATACAGGAGAAGTGCTTCGCCGTAAAGCTGGTAAATCTGCTGGTAAATAAAAAAACGTATATACCGGCCAAAACCGGTTAACAGAGAAAGAAAATGGGAATTACAAAAATCGAACGAAGAAAACGCATTAAAATGCGCATCCGTAAACGCCTTTCAGGGGTTACAGGTATACCACGTCTGAGCGTTTTTAGAAGTAACAAAGAAATTTATTGTCAGATCATTGATGATGTTAATGGAAGTACAGTTACTGCCGCATCATCTCGCGATAAGGAAAATGCAAAAGCAAAAGGGAATAAAACGGAGCAAGCAAAACTTGTTGGTGCGTCAATTGCAAAAAAAGCTACAGCAGCAGGTGTTATTGCAGTTGTTTTCGATCGAGGTGGTTACCTCTACCATGGTCGAGTAAAAGCTTTAGCTGATGCAGCACGAGAAGCGGGTCTTAAGTTTTAAATATCATTCTACACAGAGAAAACCATAAAATAAATGGCAGAAGTAAACGTAAAACGAGTTAAATCAAGCGATATCGAACTTAAGGATAAGTTGGTTGCAGTAAATCGCGTAACCAAAGTTACTAAAGGTGGTCGTGCCTTCACATTTACAGCAATCGTGGTTGTTGGAAACGAAAAAGGCGTGGTGGGTTATGGTCTTGGTAAATCGAAAGAAGTTTCTAGCGCAATTACGAAAGCGATTGATGACGCAAAGAAAAATCTTGTGAAGGTATCAATCGTTAATGGTACTGTTCCGCATTCTCAGGAAGGAAAATTTGGTGGATCTTTAGTGTTCCTCAAACCGGCTTCACATGGTACAGGTGTTATTGCCGGTGGTGCTATGCGTGCTGTTCTTGAGAGCGTTGGAATTACAGACGTTCTTGCAAAAAGTAAAGGTTCTTCAAATCCACACAATGTTGTAAAGGCTACAATGGATGCCCTTATGCACATGCGTGATGCTTACGCAGTTGCGGAGCAACGTGGAATCACAATGGATAAAGTATTCAACGGTTAATAATAAAACATATGGCTAAGGTCAAGATCACACAGATCAAAAGCAAAATCGATTATCCTGAATATCAAAAGCAAACTTTGATTGCTCTTGGAATAAAGAAAATGAATGGATCGGTTGAAAAAGAAGCTACACCACAAATTATGGGTATGATTGCAGCAGTGCATCACCTAGTTAAAGTGGAAAATATTTAATAATACTAACGATTAGAGAAATGAATTTATCTAACCTACAACCAGCAAAAGGTTCGACAAAAAAAGAAGGCAAACGCTTAGGTCGTGGACAAGGTTCCGGCAAAGGTGGTACCGCATCTAAAGGACATAAAGGAGCTCAATCTCGTTCTGGCTATTCGTCTAAACGTGGTTTTGAAGGTGGTCAAATGCCACTTCAACGTCGTTTACCGAAATTTGGATTTACAAATATCAACCGTAAAGAATTCAAAGGAATCAATCTTGACGCTTTACAAATGTTGATTGAAAAGAAAAATTTAACGGTCATTGACACTGCAGTTCTTATTTCAAACGGACTTGTATCTAAAACAGACAAGGTTAAAATACTTGGTCGTGGTGAATTGAAAGGTAAAGTTGATGTTAAAGTTCATGCATTTTCAGCAACAGCAAAAGCGGCAATAGAAGCTAAAGGCGGAACAACTACAACGCTATAATATGAAGAAGTTCATTGGAACCATAAAAAATATTTTTGCAATTGAAGAGTTGCGTCAACGTATAATTTATACGTTGGGATTTTTGTTGATTTATCGTTTGGGTAGTTATATTGTTTTACCTGGCGTTGATCCTGCTGCATTGGCTAAGGCCCATAGCAGTGATGAAGGGATTCTTCAACTTATTGATATTTTCGCTGGTGGTGCATTTTCACGAGCATCGATTTTTGCTTTAGGTATAATGCCTTATATATCTGCATCAATTATTTTGCAATTACTTACAATGGCCCTACCTCATTTTCAACGCATGCAACGTGAAGGTGAAAGTGGACGTAAAAAAATTAATCAGTATACACGTTACCTGACTGTAATTATAACCTCAATGCAAGCAGTAGGTTACCTTGCATCACAGGTATCAGGAAAGCAAGGTGTTGTGCTTGATCCTAGTTCTTTTTGGTGGTTCCAGTCAGTGTTAGTTTTAATAACAGGTACAGTATTTGTAATGTGGTTAGGTGAAAAAATTACAGATAAAGGAATTGGTAACGGTATATCATTGATTATTATGATTGGTATTGTTGCACGACTTCCTTTCGCTATTAGTTCTGAGTTTGGTTCACGATTGGAGGCTTCAGGTGGTGGCTTAATTATGTTCTTAGTTGAACTTGCAGTTTTAATGATGGTAATTGTTAGTTGTATCCTTTTAGTTCAGGGCACTCGTCGAATTCCAATTCATTTTGCAAAGCGCGTTGTTGGTAACCGTCAGTATGGTGGTCAACGTAATTTCCTCCCTCTTAAAGTAAATGCATCTGGTGTTATGCCTATTATTTTTGCTCAGGCAATTGTAATGATTCCGATTCAATTAGCTGGTTTTGCGGGTAGGGGAAGTGATGGAGAAATAAGTTGGTTTGCTCGTGAATTTGGCGACACAAATGGTTTTTGGTACAATTTTTCTTCCGCTCTTTTAATTATTGTATTTACATATTTCTATACTGCTATTACTGTTAATCCTAATATGATGGCGGAAGAAATGAAGCGTAATGAAGGATATATTCCTGGAGTTAAACCTGGAAAGAAAACTGCAGATTATATTGATCAGATTATGTCAAGAATTACTTTGCCAGGTGCTATTATGCTCGCATTTGTTGCTATCCTTCCTGCTATTGTAATTAACTTTGGAATTTCAAATGAATTTGCACAATTCTACGGTGGCACCAGTATTCTTATTCTTGTTGGTGTTGTACTCGATACGCTTCAACAAATAGAAAGCTACCTGTTAAGTAATCGCCTAGATGGATTAATGAAGTCTGGTCGTATAAAAGGTAGGTCAACAGTTGGCGGCATGCAGCAGGCAAACGCACAGTAAAAATGGTTTATGATTCGTTATAAGACGAAGGAAGAAATTGAGTTAATACGAATAAGTTCTTTACTTGTTGGCAAAACCCTCGCAGTAGTTGCATCCGAAATAAAACCCGGTGTATCAACTGCAGCTATTGATAAAATAGCAGAGACGTTTATCTTGGACAATGGCGCTAAGCCAGCGTTCAAAAACTATCGCGGCTTTCCTGGAACACTTTGTGTTTCTCCAAATGCTCAAGTAGTTCACGGCATGCCTGGTAAATATATTCTTCAAGATGGAGATATTATTTCAGTGGATTGTGGTGTTTTGATGAACGGTTTCTATGGCGATTCAGCTTATACTTTTCCTGTTGGAAATGTAAAACCTGAAATACTGAGATTACTACGCGTAACTAAGGAGAGTCTTTACAAAGGACTTGAAAAAGCAATCGTAGGTGGACGCATTGGCGATATTAGCGAAGCAGTTCAGTTTCACGCTGAGTCTAATGGATTTTCAATAGTCCGAGAACTTGTTGGTCATGGTGTAGGTAAAAACTTACATGAAGATCCTGAGGTTGCAAATTATGGTAGAAAGGGGACAGGTCCGAAACTCGCTGAGGGATTAGTGATCGCAATTGAACCGATGGTGAATTTTGGTAAGCGAACTATTCGTCAAGAAAAAGACGGGTGGACAATTACAACAGCTGATGGATTACCATCTGCACACTTTGAGCACACAATTGCAGTTGGAATGAATAAGCCAGATATTCTGTCTTCATTCGACGAAATTGAAAAGGTATTAAATGGAAATTAAATTGAATTGTAAATTATAAATGGCAAAAACACCAAGTATCGAGCAGGATGGGACTATCCTCGAATCACTTTCCAACGCAATGTTTCGCGTTGAATTGGAAAATGGTCACGTAATAACTGCTCACATTTCAGGGAAAATGAGAATGCATTATATCAAAATTTTGCCTGGTGATAAAGTGAAAGTAGAAATTTCACCTTACGATTTAACAAAGGGACGAATTTCGTACCGGTATAAATAAAAAAAGAGGTTTTCTTAAAAGAGAACTAAGTTTTAAGATAAAAGTTTAACACTAAAAAAATGAAAGTTAGAACATCAATAAAAAAAAGAAGTCCCGAGTGCATTGTTGTGCGCCGCAAGGGTCGTCTTTATGTCATTAACAAAAAGAACCCTAAATTCAAACAGCGTCAGAAAAACTGATTGCATTAGGTCACGGAAAATGAACAATTATATAACACGATAAATGGCAAGGATTGCTGGAATCGATTTACCGAAAAACAAAAGAGGCGAAGTAGGTTTAACCTACATCTTCGGCGTAGGCCGTAGCACCGCCCGAAAAATTCTAACTGAAGCTGGTATCCCTTATGATACAAAAGTTTCTGAATGGAATGATGATCAATTGGGCAAAATTCGTACGCTCATCGGCGACAAAGTAAAAGTCGAAGGTGCGTTGCGATCTGAAGTTCAGTTGCACATTAAACGACTTATGGACATTGGCAGCTACCGCGGCATTCGACACCGTTTGGGCTTGCCGGTTCGAGGACAAACTACAAAAAATAACTCTCGTACTCGTAAAGGAAAACGAAAAACAGTTGCGAATAAGAAAAAAGTAACGAAGTAAAAAATCATTGAACAGTTGATTAAATTCTTAGAAATTTAAAAAACTTTAATTGTAATCGATCATGGCAAAACAAGCAGCGTCAGCACAATCAGGTAAAGGATCTCCATCAGGCGGAAAAGTTCCCGCAAAAAAACGTGTCGTCAAAGTTGAGGCAGTTGGAGAAGCGCATATCAATGCGACCTTTAATAATATTATTATCACTTTAACCAATATGACAGGGCAGACCATTTCTTGGTCGAGTGCTGGTAAAATGGGTTTCCGTGGTTCTAAGAAAAATACACCATATGCAGCTCAAACAGCTTCTTCAGATGCTGCTAAAGTTGCATTTGAAAATGGTCTTAGAAAAGTTAAAGTGTATGTAAAAGGTCCAGGCGCAGGTCGCGAATCTGCTATTCGTACACTCAACCAAGCTGGAATAGAGGTTACAGAAATTATTGACCTTACCCCAATTCCTCACAATGGATGCCGTCCTCCAAAACGTCGTCGAGTATAATTTAAAAAAGAGTATAACACTAATCATAGAGATAACAGATGGCAAGATACATTGGACCAAAATCAAAAATCGCTCGCAAGTTCAAGGAACCAATTTTCGGTCCTGATAAGGCGCTTGAAAAAAAGGCATACCCTCCTGGACAACACGGGCCAAATGCTAAGCGTGCAAAAAAATCGGAATATGCTGTTCAATTGACAGAAAAACAGAAAGTGAAATACACTTATGGAATTCTAGAAAAGCAGTTTGCAATTATTTTCGATCGCGCTACACGTGCAAAAGGAATTACAGGTGAAGTACTACTTCAATTGATTGAAGCTCGTTTGGATAATGTTGTTTATCGAATGGGAATTGCACCGTCACGTTCTGGTGCTCGTCAGTTGGTTTCTCATCGTCACATTACTGTTAATGGAAATGTGGTAAACATTCCTTCTTATACACTTGAACCAGGTGATGTAATTGGAGTGCGTGAAAAGTCGAAGTCATTGGAGTCTATATCCAATTCAATTGGATCTGGAAGTGTTTTTTCGTGGATAGAATTTAATCCAACTGCGTTGGAAGGTAAATTTGTTAGTTTCCCTGAGCGAACACAAATTCCTGAAAACTTTAAGGAACAACTAATCGTCGAATTGTATTCTAAATAATAATTGAAAGTGCCGGGCAGGGGCCAAAACGCCTGCTGTTATATTAAAACATTACAAACGAACAAGTATAAAAACAATGGGCATCCTAGCATTTCAAAAACCCGATAAAGTAATAATGATTCAATCAAGTGAAACTGATGGTCTTTTCGAATTCCGTCCGTTAGAGCCTGGTTATGGTATTACAATCGGAAATGCGCTTCGTCGCATTTTGCTTTCATCTCTTGAAGGCCATGCCATCACAACTCTTAGAGTTGAAGGTGTAGAGCATGAATTTTCATCTGTTAAAGGTGTAATGGAAGACGTAACTGAAATTGTTCTTAACCTGAAACAAGTACGTTTCAAACGCCAAATTGAATCAACTGATAGTGAGAAAGTGGTTGTCAATATTACAGGCAAAACACAACTTACAGCAGGCGATATCGGAAAATTCACATCTGGATTTCAGGTGTTAAATCCAGATTTCGTGATTTGTAATATGGACGAGTCTGTGAAATTGAAACTCGAATTAACGATTGAGAAAGGTCGTGGTTATGTTCCTGCTGAAGAAAACAAACCTTTGAATGCTCCAATCGGATTAATTCCTATTGATGCAATTTATACTCCAATTCGTAACGTAAAATACGCTGTAGAAAACTACCGTGTTGAACAAAAAACGGATTACGAGAAACTTATTCTTGAAATTGTAACTGACGGATCTATTCATCCGAAAGAAGCCTTGAAGGAAGCAGCTAAAATTCTTATTCATCACTTCATGTTGTTTTCCGATGACAAAATTACATTGGATACTATTGAGAAAGCATCTACAGAGGAGTTTGATGAGGATTCATTGCACATGCGTCAACTTCTTAAAACTAAATTGGTGGACATGGACCTTTCTGTTCGTGCACTCAACTGCTTAAAGGCGGCTGATGTAGAAACATTAGGTGACCTTGTTTCATTCAATAAAAATGACCTTTTGAAATTCAGAAACTTTGGTAAAAAATCACTTACTGAATTGGAAGAATTAGTTGCTGCAAAAGGACTTGTATTTGGAATGAATATTGCGAAATATAAATTGGATCGCGATTAATTAATGATTGTGGTAGCGCTCGGTTTTGCGCAGCTGCTAAATACGATAAAAGAAAATGAGACACGGAAATAAAAATAATAACCTCAAGCGAACAAAGGCTCATCGCGGATCAATGCTTTCCAATATGGCTAGTTCATTGATTATGCATAAAAGAATCAATACAACTCTTGCGAAAGCAAAAGCGTTGCGTTCTTTTATTGAACCATTAATTACACGCTCTAAGCCGGTAACAACAAAAGTTGAAGACACGCACAACCGACGAATTGTATTTAGTTACCTTGCTGATAAATTAGCGGTTGCTGAATTATTCAAAGAAATCGGACCGAAAGTTTCTGATCGTCCAGGTGGATATACCCGTATTATACGTTACAGTATAAGCGTGAAGCCAGGAATAAATGCAAAGCGTCGTATGGATAATGCCGATATGGCAATGATTGAGTTGGTAGACTACAATGAACTTTTATTAAATGTTAAAGGTGATGGTAAGAAAGCGAAGTCTACTCGACGTGGACGTGCTAAAACTAAATCTTCTGAAACAACACCTACGCCTGAAATTAAATCTGAAGAAAAAGGTGAATAAATTGTCAGTAAATTCATTTTAAGACCAATAAGGGATACAGTATTTTTGCTGTATCCCTTTTTTCTTAGTGTTAATTACAAAATTATATAGTGGAAGAGAAAGAATCAAAATTTCAAAGGCCCAAATACATCGCACTTGCACCAGCAGTATTATTGCTAGAAGACGGAACAGTTTTTCATGGCAAGGCCGCTGGCGCAATTGGAACAACTACAGGTGAAATCTGTTTCAATACGGGCATGTCTGGATACCAGGAAATTTTTACAGACCCTTCTTATTATGGACAAATTCTTATTTCAACAAATGTTCATGTTGGAAATTATGGAATTAAAGCTGAGGATGTGGAATCGGATTCCATTAAAATTTCAGGTCTTGTTTGTAAAAAATTTAGCGAAGTTTATGCTAGACCTTTAGCAGATAAATCCATTAAAGATTATTTTATCGAACAAAAAATTGTTGGAATTTGTGAAGTGGATACGCGCGCAATTGTTCGTCACATTCGTGACAAGGGAGCAATGAATGCAATTATATCCAGTGAAAACCTTAACATTGATTCTTTAAAAATAGAATTGAAGAATGTCCCTTCCATGTCAGGACTTGAGCTTTCGTCTAAGGTTGCTACAAAAGTTGCCTATACTTCTGGTGCCGAAAATTCAAAATTTAAGGTAGCGTTGTTGGATCTTGGTGTAAAGAAAAACATAGTACGATGCCTTGTTGAACGAGGCTGTCATGTGAAAATTTTTCCAATGAAAACTTCAGCAGCGGAGATGATTGCTTGGAATCCTGATGGATTTATGATTTCAAATGGTCCAGGAGATCCTGGTGTGATGTTGGCCGAAGTGGAAACGGTGAAGGCATTAGTTGACAGTGGAATTCCTGTTTTCGGAATTTGTTTAGGTCACCAAATAATTGCACAAGTTTTTGGATTGTCAACTTACAAAATGCACAGTGGGCATCGTGGAATTAACCATCCCGTTAAAAACGTAATTTCAGGAAAAAGTGAAATCACTTCTCAAAATCACGGATTTGCAGTTCATGCAGATGATATTTTAAAAAACGCGGATATTGAAATTACGCACATCAATTTAAATGATAAGACAATTGAAGGACTTCGTCATAAGGTAAAAAAAGTTTTTTGTGTTCAGTATCATCCAGAGTCTTCGCCTGGACCGAATGATTCTCGCTATCTATTTGATGAATTTATAGAAAATATGTCGAGTGTTAAAGTTGCAAAATAGCATAACATTCAAGTATTTTTGTTGTGAGATTTTTTTTTAATGAATTACATTAATAAAAATTAGCAATAATTTTAAAATTAGTTCCTATGTCTCAAATTGTACAAATTCACGCACGCCAGATTTTAGATTCTCGTGGTAATCCTACGATTGAAGTTGATGTAATTACTTCTGCAGGTAGTAAAGGAAGAGCAGCTGTTCCATCCGGAGCTTCTACTGGCTCTCACGAAGCCGTTGAGTTGCGCGACGGAGACAACAACATTTATGGTGGCAAAGGTGTTTTGAAGGCAATTAATAATGTCAACACTATAATTCGTGAAGAATTAAATGGGGCTTACATTTATGATCAAGCGTTCATTGACGCAAAAATGATTGCATTAGATGGAACTCCCAATAAGGGAAATTTAGGTGCTAATGCAATTTTGGGTGTTTCTCTAGCGGTTGCTAAAGCGGCTGCCAACGAAGCGGGTTTGCCCTTATATAGATATATTGGTGGTGTAAACGCAACCTTGCTGCCCATTCCGATGATGAATATTCTTAATGGAGGTGCTCATGCTGATAACGGTATAGATTTTCAGGAATTCATGATCATGCCTATAGGTGCATCGTCTTTTAGCGATGGATTAAGAATGGGTACAGAAGTTTTTCATGCACTAAAAAAAGTTTTGAAAGACAAGGGCTATGCGACAAATGTTGGGGATGAGGGCGGATTTGCTCCAAATATTAAGAATAATGTAGAAGCCATCGAATACGTTTTGAAAGCTATTGAAAAAGCAGGTTATAAACCAGGGCTCGATTTTTTCATTTCATTGGATGCTGCAGCTTCTGAATTTTATGATTCAAATAGCAAATCCTATATTTTTAAAAAATCGGATGGAAAGATATTAAGCAGTGATGAAATGGTTGATTATTGGAAATCATGGTCTGAAAAATATCCTATTATTTCTATTGAAGATGGATTTGCAGAAGACGATTGGGATGGCTGGGCAAAAATTACTGCCTCAATAGGAGATAAGGTTCAGATAGTTGGCGATGATTTATTTGTTACCAATACGGACCGTTTAACAAAAGGAATTAACATGGGTGTTGCCAATTCAATTCTAATAAAAGTGAATCAGATTGGAACACTAACGGAGACAATTGCCGCTGTTGAGTTGGCTCATACCAATTCCTATACTTCTATAATGAGTCATCGTTCTGGTGAAACAGAAGATACTACAATAGCAGATTTATCAGTTGCCTTAAGTTGCGGCCAGATAAAAACAGGTTCAGCTTCTCGTTCTGATCGGGTTGCTAAATACAATCAATTGCTTCGAATTGAAGAGCAAATGCAAGGTTCTGCTAGATTTTTAGGAAAGAATTTTAGGTTCAATCGGTAAGCTAAAATCAGCCGATAAAATTAATTTACGAACCCCTTCGGAAACATCTGTTTTTTTCTCTAATTTAGAGGCATAATATTTTGTAATAAATAATACATTTAAAATTGTTCGTGCGAATAAATATTTATGGATAACCTGAAGCAAAAATTTATAGAGAAAGCAAAGCCGATGGCGGCTGAAGTAAAAGCTATTATTAAAGAACATGGCGATAAAAAGCTTGGTGAATATACTGTAGCACAGGTTTACCAAGGAATGAAATCCATGACAGGCCTTGTAACTGAAACTTCAAAGTTGGATCCTGAAGAGGGAATTCGTTTTCGTGGTTATTCAATTCCTGAATTACGCACTCAACTTCCAAAAGCACCGAACGGAACTGAGCCATTGCCTGAAGGCATATTTTATTTGATGCTCACCGGCGACCTACCAACAAAAGAAGATGTTTATGCACTTGGAAATGATTGGGCAAGGCGTGCAATTGTACCTAAGCATGTGTTTGATACAATTGAAAAACTTCCTGCGGCTACGCATCCAATGACCATGTTTAGTATTGCAGTAATGGCAATGCAGACCGAATCTCTTTTTGCAAAAGCATATAAAGAGGGGATGAGTAAAAAAGATTATTGGGATTATACTTTTGAAGATGCTATGAATATCATTGCTCGTTTACCACGTTTGGCGGCATATATTTATAGAAAAAAATATAAAAATGATATCCACATTGAGCCGGATCCGAAATTAGATTGGGCGGCAAATCTTGCGCACATGATGGGTTACGATGAGTTTGATGTAAAACGATTGATGCGTTTGTATATGACTATACATGCGGATCATGAAGGTGGAAATGTTTCAGCGCATACAACCCATTTAGTTGGTTCTGCTTTGAGTGATCCTTACTTAGCATTTGCTGCGGGTATGAATGGTCTTGCTGGTCCATTGCACGGACTAGCAAATCAGGAAGTAATTGCATGGATTTTGAAAATGCGTGAAGAAATAGGAGCCGAGCTACCGACAGAACAGCAAATTGCAGATTATATACATAAGACATTGGCTGATGGGCGAGTTGTTCCTGGCTATGGTCATGCTGTATTGCGAAAAACCGATCCGCGTTTTGAGGCGCAACAAGATTTTTATATTCGCTATATAAAAGAGGTAAAGGGTGTCGATGCTCTTTGCGAAATTGTTCACATGGTCTATAAAGTTGCACCACCAATTTTAGCGTCGACAGGAAAAATTAAAAACCCTTGGCCGAATGTTGATGCCCATTCTGGTGCACTCTTAATGCATTTTGGAATAAAAGAATTTGATTTTTATACAGTTCTTTTTGGTGTTTCCCGTTCTTTGGGAGTACTTGCATCGCTTGTTTGGGATCGAGCTTTAGGATCACCGATTGAACGTCCAGGTTCTATTACAACAGAAGGAATTAAGAAAAAAATTAGCTCAACTAAAAGTGCAAGCTAAATTTTAAATTATTTTTTTTCTGTCTGCTCAGATTTTTCTACTTCGTTTTCAACTGTTTTTTCTTCAATCTGTTTTTTTGGTAAAATCATCTTTTCAAAAGTAGTTTTATAAAATTCTGCAGTTGCATCTACTTCTTTGCCCTTTTTGATTTTTTCATGTTTCATTTCAATAACGGTGCCTGTTTTTAAATCTAATGACACGTAATCGTAGGTATAATAATGTATGGGAATGAACATTTTGCGGATTGGGACAATTGCAACGCAGCTAATAGCATACCAAAAAGGATGTTGAATTTTTTTACGGTATTCAGATTCTAAAAGTGTAAACATTATATATCGTGTGTCATACTTTTTAATAATAGCATCTATTTGTGCTTGATTATTTAAAGTAGTTGAATACCCATTACTTCCATGCTGCATTCGTTCATAGAACCATTCATTAAGGGCAGCTAAATCTGGGTAAATATTTTCATCCTGTGCACCCATAGTGAATGGACTCAACATAATGCAACCTACACCAGCATTCTTGGCTGCAGTTGAAATAGCATTACTTAATTCTTTTTGCCCTTGCTCACTTTTGGTATAATTCTGTTTCGATTCTTTTCTTGGTTTAGGTTGGACGTAATGCATGTAGTCCGGTGAAATAACAATTATTTTTTTTATATCCCAACCATACTTCTCACTTTCTTTAGCATCATTTTTTAATTCTTTTTTTGTTCGTGGCTCAATCCATGTTTCAGCTGTTGTATCGGTTGTATTTGTCCGATTGTTTACATAGTATTTAAACAGCTTTACAAATTCAGGGTCTTTTAATTGTTCAACAAATGCGAATTTTATGAAACGTTCTTTTTGTGAATTTAGTCGGAAACGATCCATTCTTGAATATTTTGAATCTCCAACCTCACCTGTTTCTCCAACACGTTGCAACGAATCGTTTCTAAACTCAGCCATTGCTTCAGTTGGGTTTATAGCGGAAAAATAGCTCAAGTGTAAATTTTGATTATTCACAAGCATAAAAAATAAACTGTCACAAAGCGATTTTTGAAATTGGTCAGCAGTGTCTTTTTTGTGTAATGACCAGTTGTAGGATAAAGCAAGTACAGTTAATTCATCCTCCTCCATTTCTTTGAACAAATGAAAAATCTGCTGTTGTTGACCAGGGTAATCATCGAAATCTGGAATCTGATAATATGGTTCATTCATCAAATTTGAATACACACCCGATTCGTTGTTGCCATAAAATTCAGATAAATAAGAATTGGTTGAATATGAATTTAGTTCTTTTAAAGGTTGTCTGTAAGCAGCAAGTTCATAGAGAGTACGGCCTATAATTTTCTTCGGGAAAGATTCATTTGGACATTTCTTTAACATCAAAAAGGAGGAATATATAGCATCAGCATATTTCCGCTCCATTAAGAATAATCTACAAATTTCATAGCGTGCTTTTTCACGTATATGTAAAAATTCGTCTTTTGAAACAATAAATATTTTTGATCCTCCGGTTTTTATAGAATCTAACTTTGCAATTATTGCCATTCTACGTTTGCGTACATTCGGATGTGTGCTGTTGCGGTCTTCATAATTGTCGTCCCTATATATTGGGTCGACTGCTTTCCTGAAATATCCAGTTGGAATAATTTGGTAATCTGTATTGAAAAATGTTGTGTCAAATGTGATGTCGTCAAATGGCAACTCTGCATAATCTAAAATATCAAATGAACGGAGCGCCTGTTTCAAGCTATAAGGGGATTTTTTATAAAGTTCAAAACCCATTTGATCTGCTTCAAGTTCTTGTTCTTGGCTATAAGAGTAGTAGGATGAGAGTAAAAGATTGTAGGAAGTTTTTTCTTCCCTTTCAATTAATTCTTCACTGTTGAGATAACCCTTGAGCATGTGTTTTTCTTTAAAATGGGTTATTTCATGTGCTAATATATACGCGAGTTGAGCTTCGTTTTCTAATTGCGCAATTAGTCCTACAGTGATTAAAATATTTCCAGTTGCAGAAGTGAATGCATTTTGATCAGTTGATTTATAGGCGTAAAAATGAAGTTTGTTTAATGTTGCCGTATCATCTTTTAGAATGATTGTGGCTACTTTCGTTACATAAGCACTTAGCGAATCGTTGAAGAGCACCACTCCACTCATCAATCGTTGTTGTGTGTAGTAACTGCTCTCAATCATGAACTGCTCTTCTTTTTTATCAACAGTGTCATTCGCTAATTTTCGTTTTGCGATTTCCTCAGCAACTAATACATGGCTCGGGCTATAAAAAAAGACTGGAGGTTTCCCAGAAGGTTCAAGTGGTAATATTTGTGAAAATAAATTTCCACTATAAATAAATAATAACGAAAAAATAATATATATGCGCATTTTTTTAAGATAAATTTACTTGACGAAGTTACAATTACAAATTGAATTAATGCTATTTGTGATTATGTAAAAGACTGAAGGATTGTTAATTATTTGCTATTTTATTTATTTGTGTAAATGCTCTAAAGAGCCCCCTTTTTCAAAAAAATGGTCAATTTGATTTTCTATTTTATTACTTTTTTCTAATACAGGTGCATGATGAGGTTTTGATCGCGAATCGATGATGATTGAACTTTTGCATCCCCAGTGTTTAAATTCGGTAAATGAATTGACACCATAAATATCATGCGAAGGATTACTTCTTGTAAATGTCACCCAAATGAAATTAGCAGTGTTTTTCGAAACAAAATTTGGGTCATCACATAAAATTATTAATGGATAGCCATTTAGCTTTTCAGTTTGAGACGAGAGTTCCACAGTCAGTTGGTTCAGTTCTTTTTCAGCATTTTCATAGGAGGAAAACGCTGGACCTTGGAGCGCAATTATGCCAGGCATTACAACACAAACACTTTCAAAGTTGTTAGTTAAATTTAAATTTGGGTTTTTTGTTTCTAATTTGCGACGTATCTCCCCCGTAGCTGCAAAAACTACTTTTGAACCTGAGTTGATCGACTCTCCGCTATAATCAAGTGTATCAATACTTGTATTTGTATGAAAATGGATGTCACGAGTGAAGTCAATACGTTCCAAAATGTGCGTTAAAAACGCTGGAATGTTGTAGATGTCTAAGTCGGGCTTGTCGTCAAAGGAAGAAATGAATAAATATTTTGCCAATGAAAGTTGTCCCGATCCGAGTATATTGTTTGCAATTGTTAAGATTTCGGCAGGTCGTTTTTCATTTAAGTATGGAGTATAACGTTCACTTCCAATAGCCAATAAAAGTGGGTGAACACCTGCAGCATCAACTGCGTGTATATTTTTCAGTCCAGGAATTTGTGTTTGTAAACCTTTTTCAGCTAGTTCATGCACTAGCCATCCAAAGTTAGTGTCTTCTTGAGGAGGCCTTCCTACAACTGTAAATGGCCAGATTGCATCTTTTTTATGCCACACTTTATGTACACGCATCATTGGAAATAAATGTTTTAAACTATAATATCCAAGATGGTCTCCAAATGGTCCCTCCAATTTATTTTCATTAGGATATATTTCTCCAGTAATTACAAAATCAGCATCACTGGCAATACAATAGCCATCTTTATAAACATAACGAAACCTTCGATTTCCTAATACACCCGCAAATTTTAGTTCGGATAATCCTTCCGGCAATGGCATTACAGCGCTGAAAGGTAGAGCTGGTGGACCACCAATAAAAATTGAAACTTTTAGCGCTTGGTTTTTTTTATTGGCTTTTGTTTGATGAACACCAATTCCTCGGTGAAGTTGATAGTGTAAACCTATTTCCTTATTCTGAATGTAATCATTGCCATTGAGTTGAATGCGATACATTCCCAAATTTGAATTTGAAATACCTGGTTTATCTATGTCTTCTGTATAAACGGCAGGCAGCGTTACAAATGCGCCACCATCATTCAACCAATGTTTGATTTGTGGAAGGTCCGATATATTTATTTCGTTTTCAAGGACAGGCACATTGAAAATTGATTTTTTAGGGATGGATTTTACGGCTGCAAAAATAATTTTTAAATTCTTAAGTGGATGTCGTAGGGCTTGTATTGGGTCAGTTTTTATCTCGACAAGTTTTTTTACATTTTCAATTGAATTTCTAAAAATAAAATTAGCACGTTGTTTCGTTCCAAATAAATTGGAGACGGCCCTAAATTTACAATTTTTTATATTTTCAAAAAGTAGCGCGGGGCCACCTACTTCGAAAACACGTAAGTGAATGGCTGCTATCTCCAGATTTCCATCAACTTCTTCTTTTACGCGCACAAGATGTCCGTTTTTTTCAAGATCGATAATACATGCTTCAAGACTCTTGTAACTCATTTTGCTTGATTATATTTTTATATATTGATGAATTAGTAATGCAATTATCGACTACAGATTCCTTTGAAATCACAGTATGTACAGTTTTTCAAATCTTCTGTCTGGCTAAATTCTATGTCTCTGTTTAATAAATCTCCTACTAATTCTCGAAGCGAATCTTCAAAATTAGCTAAAGTAGAAGGAAGAATTAAATCACCATCTGGCGTTTTAACTTGCATAAAACCGGTACTTAATTTTCGGAAGGATATTATACCTGAAGCAATCGGTAAATCACTCTTGTGCATTCTAGCATACAACCAGGAATACATTAGTAATTGAAAACTTTTTCCAATTTTGGTATTCGTTTGAATATCGGTCCAGTCCTCTACTTTCAATTCGTTTGTTTCAACTTTTCCTGTTTTGTAATCAATTAATGTAATTTGATAATCTGTTTTGTCGATCCGGTCAGCTGTCCCAATTAGTTTTATTGTTCTTCCCGCAACTTCAATTTCGTGATTCATTTTAAGCTCAAGTCCACTGACATGATTTTTGTTATTACTGTTTACCTTTTTGAGTTCTGCTTTTAGAAAAAGGTGAATGTACTTAATAGCTATTTTTTTTGCAAGCAAATTTTTTCCATGCGAGTCGCCATCTGATTTAAAATAAGATTTGAATAGGCTCTCGCAAGTTTGTGTTACTTTTTTTTTCGCATCATTTAAAAAAGGAACAGTTAAAATAGTGCCAATTGCAGGTTCATATAATATTTTGAGTGCTTCATGAATGATAGTCCCAAGCGTGTCCGCACCAATTGTTTCTAGTACTTCTTTAGGCTCTCGTAAATGCGCTATGTAATGAAAATAAAATCGCAATTTACAATCTCGATAACTATTTAGTGAAGAGGGTGACATCCCTTTTTCGACTAGATTTTCTATTCTGGCATTTATAGCATCGGTTTTTGGAATTGAAATTATTGTTGGTGTAGTGGAAGTGATTGGAATACCTGCGTCAAAAACAACCTCAGTAATTTTTATATTTTTATTTACTTCTGGAAGTTCATAGAGTAATTGTGTAACAAATCGGCTTTTTTCACGACTTCCAAAAATATCTTGGTCTGTATTATAAATTATGAAAATATTTTTTGCCCTTTGTAGTAAGCGATAAAAGTGATACGCCGATGCTGCATCTTTGTCATTCCAGACAGGCATTCCAAAATATTTTCTAAGATCATAAATTATAAAAGATTGCTGCGATTTTCCAGTAGGAATAATAGCTTCATTAGCTGACAAAAGAATTACATTTTCAAAATCAAGTGTTCGTGTTTCAAGCAGGCCCATTATTTGTAAGCCAGCTAACGGTTCACCAAAAAATGGAAGAGATGTAGCTGCTAATTGTTGGTCTATTAATGATTTTAAGGATCGTATATCATTTGTAAGGTTCCATTTTTCATGCAACGACCTAGCTCGTTTAACGATAAGGTTTAATTGAAATAAATATTCAAGGTCTAAATTTAAGCTTGTGTCTCCGGGTACTTTTATATTGGCAGTGAAAATCGGCCGGAGTATTTCAATCAGATAACTCAAGCCATCAAGAGCTAGGTTTGTAGTAGCCCAGGGCTTTAGAAAATTAGCTATAGGTTCAAAAAAATCTTTTGTTTCTGGAACAAAACTTTGAAGCTGGCTAGCGGAACTGAAAATTATATTTTTCTTTCCAATATACGAATCAAGTTTTTCTGCTAATTTACTTTCTGCAAAAAGTTGTTTGGTATATGGGTGTCTGAAAATTCGACTTAGGTCGGTGTGGTAATATTTTAATTCACCATTTTTCGTATGAATATTGAATCGTTCCGCACTTAAATGCAATTGAAATAATGCGTTTACAAGGGATGCTATGGGAGTATTTCGCAATGGAAATCCCATCGTAATATTAATATTTTCAGCTTCTTTTGGAAGTGTGTGAAGCAAGGGTAGCAATAATTGCTCATCACCGAGTACAATTGCAGTTGCAGGTGAATATTTTGTTTGAGGATCAATTGTTTCTAAAAAATGTGCTGCAGCTTTTGCTTGCGAAACCATTTTAGCTACTGCAATGACTGTAATATTTTTTGTTTCAGTCGAAAAAATATTTTCAATATGCTCAAAAGCATTTGAGATAGTTGAATTTTGTTTGAAATACTCTTTTTTGTATTTTCTAAGAAATTTTCCAGCTTCATTTGCTTTGTTATCTAAATAATAGCTGTCACTATCCCAAAGTAAATCTGCATTACCTTTTTCTCTTAAGGAAGCGAATATCTTTTCTTCTGCACCATTTAAAGCGTTGAAACCCGCAAAAATTATTTTCACCCACTGTTTTTTTTCAACTAAGTCTACTATGTTTTCTGCTACATAGCGGTAAGCAAGACCAGGGTAGGCAAGATTTTCTTCATTTAATTTCTTTTTATATAGCTTGTACCATTTTGTAATAGAAGCCCAAAAATGCAAGTATTGTTTTTGAAATTCAGTTAGCGTCTGTTGTCCTAAACTCCATTCTTCGATTCCTCGAATGTCGCTGAGGTTGCCAAATAATTGTTCTGTATCAACAAGGTAAATATCAGCTTCATTAAAATCGTTGAGTAGGGTAGGAGCCCACTTACAAAAATCTTCAAATGATTCAGCTTTTTCCTTTTCGGATTCTTTGTAAACTGAATAAAATATATAAAGTTGTTCTGCTAAATCAGCTTTTTTATTTCCAGCAAGTTCCCATATAAAATCTTCAATAGAAAAAATAGTTGGCGACCATATAGGACCTTTCGAATGAGTTGCTAAATTTTTCTTGATAAATAATCCAGCTCGTCGATTAGGAACTACGATGCACAGGTCTTCAATTTTTTCTCCGTAATTAGAAAAAATATAATCACTTACTTTTCTTAGAAAGCCTTCCATTTAGCTAAATATATTTTGATAAACTTAAGCCAAATTTAAGGCTTAATTGCTTGAAATGTGTCCTAAATAGTGAACCACGATTGAGAAATGATAAATTTATATTTTAGTCTTGGTCAGGTGTAGTTCCCCATCCGTCAAAGGCACAATCGTAGCCGTAGCCCAATTCACACATTTCTTTACTCCAAGCAATTACCGTTTCTGTGTTTATTTTAATTTTATCTGTCCAGCCATTTATGAGAAAAATAGTTGTGGGTCCTGGAACTTTTGAATAGTCGGCGCTGTACCCTCTATTTTTAAGGCAGTTAGCAAAATCTTTTGCTTTACCAGCAGCATTTGTATAAAAGAAAAACTCTAATCTTAATGATTCAGAAGGAGTTTCTTCTAAATGCTTAAGTCTTTCAAGTATTTCAGGTGTTGCTTTGAACTCTTTTAGGACTATTTCTTCAAATTTATTTTCAGAAATAAATTGTTTTGATGCCCCAGCTGCTTGTAGAAAATCATTTAGGTTCATCTTGAGTTAGAACAATAATTGAACGTTCATTAAGAAAAAAAGATAATCCGGTTTATTTTTTATTTTTCATTGTGATGGCAGCATTTACAAAACTCACAAATAATGGATGCGGTTTGTCTACTGTACTTTTATATTCAGGATGAAATTGAACGCCAACAAACCAAGGATGATTTTCTAATTCTACAATTTCAACAAGGCCTCCTTGCGGGTTTATTCCTGTAGCCTTCATTCCTGATTTTTCAAACTTGTTTTGATATTCATTGTTAAATTCATAGCGATGGCGGTGGCGTTCATATATCGTATGTTTCCCATATATGGAGAATGCGTTAGAACCTTCTTTTAGTTCGCAAGGGTATGCTCCCAATCGCATTGTACCGCCTTTGTGTGTTACTTTTTTCTGTTCTTCTAATAAATCAATGACTGGGAAAGCTGTTTTTAAATCCATTTCCGTAGAATGTGCCTCCTTCATATTTAAAACATTTCGAGCAAATTCTATTACTGCACATTGCATTCCCAAACAAATTCCGAAAAAGGGAACATTATTCTCTCGTGCAAAACGAATGGCCGCAATTTTACCTTCAATTCCACGATGACCAAAACCTGGTGCAACTAAAATTCCACTTAATCCTGAAAGCTTTGAAGTAACATTTTCTTCAGTTATACTTTCGGAATGGATCCAAGATAGATTTATTTTATAGTTGTTGGTAACGCCTGCATGAATGAAAGCTTCATTGATCGATTTGTAGGAATCTTTGAGTTCTATGTATTTCCCAACCAAACCGATATTGACCTCGTTTTTTGTGTTGTAAAGAATATTGACGAAATTTTTCCAATGGCTGAGGTTGGTAGGCGTTTCTGTCGAAAGACCAAGCTTATTTAAAACTACTTCGTCAAGTTTTTCCTTTTCCATTAGCATCGGAACTTCATAAATGCTTTTTGCATCTCTTGCTTCGATTACAGCTGATGTTTCAACGTTGCAAAATAAGGCAACTTTTCGTTTCAAATCGGAACTTAAAGGATGTTCTGTGCGACACACCAACACATCAGCTGTTACACCAAATTCTTGTAATAACTTGACAGAATGTTGTGTGGGTTTTGTTTTCAACTCACCGGATGATGCTAAGTAAGGAACCAATGTTAAATGGACCACCATTACATCTTTTGGCATTTCCCATTTCAATTGACGAACGGCCTCTACATATGGAAGCGATTCAATGTCGCCAACTGTACCACCAATTTCAGTAATTATGACTTGGAATTGGCCTGTATTTCCCAGTAATCGAATGCGATGCTTTATTTCGTCGGTGATATGTGGAATAACTTGAACAGTTTTACCTAAATAGTCACCTTTGCGTTCTTTTTCAATTACAGTTTTATATATTCTTCCTGTAGTGACGTTATTTGCCTGAGATGTGGCAACGTTTAAAAAGCGTTCGTAATGCCCAAGGTCAAGATCTGTTTCTGCCCCATCTTCAGTAACATAGCATTCACCATGTTCGTATGGGTTTAAAGTACCTGGATCAACGTTAATATAAGGATCTAGCTTTTGGATGGTAACTGTATAACCTCGTGATTGCAAGAGTTTTGCAAGTGAGGCAGAGACGATGCCTTTCCCCAATGACGAAGAAACACCCCCGGTTACAAAGACGTATTTTGTAGATGACATAGTAAATAATGGGACGGTAACCCGGGGTATAAAGGTATGGAAAAGATTGTGTTAATGTAGATTGTTTGAAAAGAAGGATGATTTTATTTCTTTAACACTCTTTTTTCAATTCATTTAAAATGACCAGTTCATACTCAAACTTGGCATTATTGGGAGTTGGTCCACTCGTTTGTAGGATATTCGATCGAAGTAGAATACGTTTTGACGATTATAAGCATTTGTTACACCCAGCGCAACTTCGAGTTTGTTGCTTTCGCTGAATTCAAATTTTTTCTTGATGGTTGCATCCAATCGTGCGTAAGCTGGGAGTTGATGGGAGTTTAATTTCCCGTAAAGTACACCGAGCTGTCCGTTTTGTGTGGTGTAGTCGGTTGTAATATTATCGAAACTGAGATTTTCATAAAATCCAGCAGTTGGTGTAAAAGGAAATCCAGTTCCTAAATTCCAACGTAAGTCAATTTCCCAAGATTTATATTTTCCGAAATTATAAGATGTAACGAGATTAATGTTGTGGCGGCGATCAAAATTTGGACGATAAGTTTGCAATCCATCCCAGCGTTTTACAAAGCCAAGTGAATAAACTCCCCAGAAATAAAAATCTTTGTATTCATATTTTATAAGAAAATCAATTCCATAGGCTTTTCCAGTTTCAATTATAAAATCTTTTTTAAATAAATCAGGCTTGTTGGCATGTGCCTGGTCATCTTCATAAAGCTTGTTCCGATTAAGATTTGTAAGCTGAGAAAAATCTTTTAAATAACCTTCAATGTTGATTGTAATATCACCCCATTTTTGAATGGAATCGATTGGGTTCCATTCAAATCCAAAAATGTAATGATTGGCTTTTTGCAACTTGTGCGAAATGTCATATGTTTTTCCGTTTTCGTCAGTAAAGGTGGATGGTAAATTATCGCTACCTGAAAGAAATCCATAAAATAAATTTACAACATCACGATCCGAAGTTGCACTCAATAAATTTTGAGAGTAAATGCCTGTAGCACCTTTTAATCGGAAGTGATTGTTGATGTTGTATTTAAAGCCAAGGCGAGGTTCTGGAGAAATATTTGAAAGTGTTGCATAGTATTGCAAACGAAAACCAGGTTCAACTATTAATGTACGATTAGTAGTTGAATCTTTTTTACCACCGAAATTTCCTGAAATCCATTTGTATTTTATGTAGCAGCCTAATTCTGTCGTGTTTTCAACTTGGGTTATGTTACGGCGCACAGCATTTTCAAAATTGAAATCGGTTTTAAATCCTAAAACCTCAATGCCATAATTCACCACATTTTTTCTATGAAAATAGGTGAAGTTTAATCCTAAATTAAATCCGTTAACTGCACTATTTCTTTCAGAGTAATAATCTTCACGCATTCCAATATTATATTTTGAATAAGCAAAGTTGCCTTTAATGAGTGTAGTTGAGTTAGCCGGCACTACTTGAAAATTACTTCCAAATCCAAGTGACTTCCATTTTAAATCTGCGGAACCTTTATATCTGGCAACAGTGTCGTTGAAAGAAAAACCAAAAACATTTAATTTATTTCCACTCGAACCATTTACTGCAATCTTTCCGTAGTAATCACTGAAGTTAAATGGCAATCCATTTCGATCAATGTACCCATAAAATATTTTTGAAGTTTCGCGAAGGAAAGAGTTTTTTGCAGAAAAAACATAAGAAATTGCCGCACGTGTTTGCAAACTATCGAATCTGCGTAGTGGACCTTCCAACATTAATTTTGCACCAAATGGACTCACCGTTACTTTTCCACCCAAATGTTTTTTATTTCCGTCGCGTGTAGTAATATCCATAATAGATGATATTCTCCCACCGTAGTCTGCGTTAAAACCTCCTGTGTAAACGTCAAGATTTTTGACAATGTCGGTGTCAAAAACAGAAAATAAGCCAATGGAGTGAAACGGATTGTAAATAATCATTCCGTCTAATAAAACTTTGTTTTGCACCGGCGTGCCGCCTCTGATGTATAATTGTCCTCCTTGGTCTCCGGTACTTACAACGCCTGGTAAAACTTGAACCGATTGTGCAATGTCTGCAACGCCACCTATAGCAACAACGCGATTTATATCTTTACTGTCCATAGTTGATTTTGCAACTCCAGGATTTTCCTGCTCTTCTTGACGTTTAGCCGAAATTATTACTTCTCGCATTACTCGTGGTTGAAGTATTATGTTGTAATTGGCAATTACTCCTGCCTTAATTGTCAGTGTCTGTTTTGTTGCTAAAAAACTTCCTTGCTGGGCTACGAGCGTGTAGGTTCCTGATGGTATTTTGGTAAGAGAATAAAATCCATTGATGTCACTTTGCACACCCATTGATGTTCCTTCTAGATATACAAGTGCAAACAATACAGCTTCACCATTTGTTTTGCTTGTAACAGTTCCCCTAATAGTACTTGTTTGAGCTTCAGCAATCAATGGAATTAAAAATAGTGATAAAAGCTGAATAAATTTATTGAACATATTTTGCAATTTGTTGTTAACTTTTATTTCAAAAGAATGAAATCGCATTCATCTAAAATTTGAATACGATTTCGGATGTAAAAGTAAGGTTAAAGATGATTTAAAACACATTTTATTGTGTCGGTTGCATTTAGAATCCATCTGATGTTTTTTGCCTTTGGTAGTTACTCGCTGAGTTGCATCACTCGCATAAACTCTTCTTTTGTAACAGGCATAACCGAAAGTCTTGCGATCCGAACGAGTGGCATATTTTTTAATGTTGAGTCTGCTTTAACTATGGAAAGTTGAACAGCATTTTTTAATTTTTTCAGTGGTTTAAGATCTACACAAATCCAAGCGTTTTCGATTGTTGTTGGATCTTGGTATGCTTCTTTGGTCACCTTTGCAATGCCAACAATTTCCTTACCAATATTGCTGTGATAAAAGAGTACCTCATCGCCCTTTTTCATTGCGCGAAGGTAAATTCTCGCAGCATAATTGCGTACGCCAGTCCATTGCGTTACGCCATCTTTATTAAATTGTTCCCAGGAGTAGGTAGTGGGTTCTGATTTAACTAACCAATAATTCATTCTTGTTATTTTTAGCTTCTTTGAATTCGTTTACTAATGTTTATTATTAATGTAAAATTTTCCACACCAATTCCTTTAATAATTCGCCGTCCTTGGCGCTTAAATTATCCATTCCTTTTGAGCGTAAATCATATTCCCTCAACCAAGAAAAAATTTCTTTTAATTTTGTCAAAGGATAATTTTTTGCAGCGGCTATATAGTCGTTGACATAAAATGGATGAACACCTAAGGCCTTTGCCGCGTTCTCTTTTGATTTATCTTCAAGACCGTGATAACGTAATAATTTTACAAAAAAAGAGTGGAGAGAGGAAATGGTCAGTACAAGTGGATGTTCTTTTGAATTTTCAGCAAAATAATTTACAATACGATTTGCTTTTAAAACGTCTCTTTTTGTTAATGCATTATTTAGTTCAAAGGAATTAAAATCTTTGCTAATTCCAATATTTGTTTGGATGTGATCGGGTGTAATTTCTGTTCCTTCCGGTAGGTTTATCATTAACTTCTCCAGTTCATTGACAATTTTTCCGAGGTCAACGCCGAGGAATTCAGTTAAAAGTTGGGACGATTTTGGACTAACAGTATATTTTCTTTCTTTCAAGTACCCTTCAATCCAATCTGGAATTTTATTTTCATATAATTTTACGGATTCAAATAAAACGCCTTTTTTAGCAACTGTCTTAGGAAATGTTTTTCGTTTGTCGAGCGTTTTATATTTGTAACAAATAACTAAAATCGTAGAACTGAGCGGATTTTCAATGTATGAAGTTAACTCTTCAATATTTTTTATGTTTTGAGCTTCTTTAACGATGACGACCATTTTGTCGGACATCATAGGATACCGTTTGGCTTCGCCTATGATAGTGGCCACATCTGTATCACGACCATATAAAATAGTTTGGTTGAATTCTTTTTCGGCATCGCCCATAACTTTTTTTTCAATGAAATCTGAAATTAAGTCAATGAAATAGGGTTCTTCGCCAGAAAGAAAATAAACGGGTTTATAAATTTTCTTTTTTAGTTCTGATATAATATCGTTGAAATTCACGGGCAGATTTGCTGGAAAGTGATAGTAATAATTAGCATAACTCTTCGATAATAAGTAAACTTTTGTTTTTACAATTAGAATTGTAAATGTTTGATGGTAATTCCGTTATTAATTAATTCTTTGAGTGAATCAATTCCAATTTGTAGGTGGTCTGTTACAAAATCTTGGGTTACTTGCTTATCACTTTCTTCTGTTTTTACACCATCAGGTGTCATGGGTTGGTCGGAAACCAATAAGAGTGCCCCAGTAGATATTTCATTGTGAAAGCCCACTGAAAAAATAGTTGCTGTTTCCATATCTATTGCCATTGCACGAATTGACCGAAGGTATTTTTTAAAGGCATCATCATGTTCCCAAACCCTACGATTGGTGGTGTACACTGTTCCTGTCCAATAATCTTTTTGATGATTCCGAATTGCTGTTGATATTGCTTTTTGTAAACTAAATGCTGGTAGAGCGGGTACTTCGGGGGGGAAATAATCATTGCTTGTTCCTTCTCCTCGTATAGCAGCAATTGGTAAAATTAAATCACCAAGTTTATTTTTCTTTTTTAATCCGCCACATTTACCTAAAAATAAAACTCCTTTAGGATGAATAGCTTTAATTAAATCCATTACTGTAGCTGCCATCGCACTACCCATACCAAAGTTGATTATTGAAATTCCGTTGGCATGCGCACTCATCATAGGTTTATCAACTCCTTGCACTTCTACGCCGTGCATTTTTGCAAACTGTTGCACATACCCACTAAAATTTGTTAGCAGAATGTATTTCCCCCAGTCGATTAATTTAATTCCTGTGTAACGCGGAAGCCAGTTGGCAACAATCTCCTCTTTAGTTTTCATGGCTTTGATTGAAATGAAAAATTCACTTATTGTTTTCTGCTCTTTATTAAATGATATACAAATATACGGTAAGCTTAATCTAATTTCATTTAACTTTGTGACATAAGGAAATATTTTTTGATTATTCTTTCAATTTATGTCTAGCATAGCTTTTCCCAGATTAAATTTCCCAAGCTATGCATTCAGGTTAAAAACAGTTGGTTCTCGCAATAAAATTTTTGATGAAGTTAGAAAATGTTGGGTGCTATTGACTCCAGAGGAGTGGGTTCGACAACATACTGTAAGGTGGCTAGTTGAAGAAAAAAAATATGCCTCAAGTTTACTTGCATTGGAGAAATCTATTGAAGTAAATGGCTTGGAAAAACGGTGTGATATTGTTGCTTACAACACCATGGGTAAACCAATTTTGATAGTGGAGTGTAAGGCGGCAAGTGTTGAAATTTCACAAGAAGTTTTTGACCAAACGGCACGATATAATTTAACGCTTGAGGTAGATTTATTTTTGATTACTAATGGCTTACGTCATTTTTGTTGCTCCATTAATCATGAAAACAAAAGCTATAATTTCCTACCAGAATTACCTTCATTTTTAGATTTTTAAGCTATTTAGTGATTAAGCACAGAAAAAACTCATTTCCTTGCCTTTAATAAAAATGTTATCGTTACTTTTACTCTCCGCTTTTTTACAAATTTTATATTTTAAAAAGAAATTATGAAAAAAATAATTACACTTGTTTTAGTCACAGTTTTTACGAGTTATTTAATTGCTCAAAATGATGAAATAGGAAGTAGGGCAATTGCTGTTTCAGGTCAACATTATACACCAGCTTCTAGTTTGCAGGCTGATGATTACATGGCAAACACACTTATTATTAAGGTACTTCCAGCGCATAGAAGCTTGTGCTTGGCTGAACAAATTTCGATTCCTTCGGTTATCAATTGTTTTACGATGTTGGGAGTAGACCACATCAAGAAAATTTACCCACGTCACAAAGCACCAGAAAAAGCATTTAATAAATGGGGAGCTCCCATGGTTGACCTTTCTCTTATTTATGAAGTTCATTATACAGGTGGTTTGGAACTTGATAAAGCAATCGGCAAACTTTATAATCAAGGTGTTTTCGAATATGTAGAACCTCATTACATCCCTAAAACCACATTAGTACCAAACGATCCAAAATCTGCTAATAATACTTCCAATAATGGACAGTACCATTTATATACAGTACATGCTGCAGGTACTACGCAAAGTGGATGGGATATCAGCACAGGAAACGCATCTGTTGTGATTGGAATTACTGATACGGGCACAGAACTTGCACACGTTGATTTGGTAAACCAACTCGCTCACAACCTTGCTGATCCAATTAATAATATGGATGACGATGGTGATGGTTATATTGATAATTACACGGGTTGGGATGTTGGAATGAATGACAATAATACTTCTTGGCAGGGTAATGCACATGGTGTTGCTGTTTGTGGTGATGCTGCTGAGCAATGTAACAATGGTATAGGCGCTTGCGGAACAGCATATAATTGCAAGTTTATGCCAATAAAAATTTCTGATGCCTCAGGCGCACTTATTGCCTCTTATGATGGAATAACCTATGCCGCTGATCATGGTTGTAAAGTTATTAATTGCTCTTGGGGTGGTTTAGGTGGTGGCTCTTACGGTCAGGGAATTATTGATTACGCAACAAATAATATGGATGCTCTTGTTGTAGTAGCAGCAGGTAATAATGGTGCTGATCAGGCATTTTTTCCTGCTGGTTATGACCGTGTTTTAAGTGTTGCTGCTACAGATAATAGCGATGCTCATGCTGGCTTTACAAATTATGGGTATTCGGTTGATGTTTGTTCTCCAGGTGTAAATATTAATGCTTCTTGGACCAATAATTCTTATTCGCAAAATAGTGGAACATCAATGGCTGCTCCAGTTGCTGCTGGATGTGCAGCTGTAGTTAGATCTTTTTATCCATCTTACAGTGCTTCGCAAACATGGGCACGCTTAAAACAAACGTCCGACAATATTTACACTCTACCTTCAAATAGTTCAGCAACCTATGCTAATAAATTAGGTACTGGTAGAATCAACCTTTACAGAGCATTGACTGACCCTGCTGGACCTTCAATCACTTATAGCAATGTTAATTTTAGCGATAATAACAATAACGTGTTTGTACAAAATGACACTTTGCGAATTACAGGTGATTTTTTAAACTTGCTAAGTCCGACAGTAAACTTGCAATCAACTCTCACAGTTGTGACTGGTGCTCCTTACGTTACGATTCTTGATAATTCACATTCAGTAGGCGTCCTTGGAACATTAGCAACTGTCAACCATTTTGCAGACCCATTTCAGGTTAAAATTCTGTCAACTACGCCTATTAATCAGCAAATAGTTTTCAAATTAACAATGACCGATGGCTTATATACAGAAAATACATTTTTCTCAGTAATTGTCAATGTAGATTACATCAATGTTACTGTAAATGATGTTTGGACAACAATCACATCCAAGGGATTAATTGGCTATAATTTACCTGGTCAATTACAGGGTTTAGGTTTCATTTACTTGCCCTACAGTCCAACAGCAACCTTGATGTATGAATCTAGTTTTGCCGTTGGTTCATCTTCTTCAAAGGTTGATGATATGGTTCGCGGGGCCGTTAATGGCAATACAGACGTTGACTTTTCATCTGTCTATTCCGTCCGCACTGTTCCTGCTACAGTTTCAAATTTCGATCTTGATGGAAAATTTCGCGATAATGTTTCGCCATCTCCATTACCGATAACAGTGCATCATAAAGCATATGCTTGGAGTGCAATTCCACATCGTAAATATGTAATTGTTCAATACATGATTGCAAACACAGGCACAAATGCACTTAATAATGTTTACGCGGGCATTATGACAGATTGGGATATTGATCCATCTACCTATGGTTCCAATAGAACTGGTTATGATGCAGTAAATAAAATGGGGTATGCATTTTATACAGCAGCAAATGGCACCTATTGTGGTGTAAAGCTATTGACTATTACAGCGCCTGCTAATCATTATGGAATTGATCTTATTGCTGGTGGAGCTGGTGGAGTAGATCTTTCTGACGGTTATTCAACTTCTGAAAAATACACAACCCTTACAACACCAAGAGCTGTGGCTGGTGCTAGTGGTAATGGAGAGGATGTTATGGATGTAGTTTCTACTGGTCCATATGCAATACCTGCAAATGATTCTATAAAAGTTGCCTTTGCTTTAATTGCAGGAGATAATTTAGCAGACCTTCAGGCAAGTGCAATAGATGCACAAACTATGTATGATAATTTCGGACCTCTTGCTGTGCTTGATCCCGTTATCAATTCGCCGGTTTTGAATACCTATCCAAATCCAACTTCTGGATTAACTGACGTTACCTATAATCTTTCTCAAGCTGGAAATTGTGAGATTCGTTTATTAGATGGCTCTGGTCGACTGCTAGGAATTCTTGCTAAAGGTGAAAAATCTATTGGCAATTACACCACAACTTTTGACTGTGCTGTATTGCCGGAAGGAATGTATTTTATACAAATGCAAACTAACAGCGGACTGCTCACAAAGAAAATAGTAGTAGTCCATTAGCAATTAATGAATTTTAAAAGCCGTCTTCTAAATGGGGACGGCTTTTTTTATGGAATAAATCAAATCATTTATCTTAAATTCTATTCAAATCGTACTTTTGTACAAATAAATTAAATTATGGATATCAGTAATGTTATTTCAATGACGGGAATGCCCGGATTATATAAGGTGATCGCACAATCTAAAGGAGGAGTAATTGTGGAGTCTTTAATTGATAAAAAGCGTTTCCCTGCTTATGCTTCGAACAGAATAAGTACGCTTGAAGACATCAGCATTTATACTACTGGCGATGATCTTCCGTTGAAAGAAGTATATCAGAAAATTTTTGAAAAAGAAAATGGAGGACTTTGTATTGATCCGAAAGCTTCAGACGAAAAGGCCTTGCGTGCATACATTGAATCCGTTGTTCCTGCTTACGATAAAGAGCGTGTACATATTTCTGATTTACGGAAACTTTTTACATGGTATAATTTACTTCATGGGACTGGGCATTTAGTTGCAGAAGCTCCAAAGGACGAAGACGGCAAGGATAAATTATCAATTGACAAATCAAATTTAAATACAACTCACAAAAACGAGGTTGTTAAGAAACAGGATTTGAAATCTAATGCGCCGAACGTGAAAGCTGCTGGCATACGCAAATCAGGTTTAGCATAAACATTGCCTTTATGGATGTCGTCAGTTCAGTTTCAGCTAATCAACTGAAAAGAAAATTTCTTTCCGATACTTTTTCTTTTGTTAATTGGGCAACTGTTGAACCCTGGTTCCAAAAACTCTCTGAGCGTGAAATAGATTCTGAAGCGGAATTGTTGATTTGGTTAGCAGATTATAGCGAACTCGATGCGGCATTCGATGAGGAAATGGCATGGCGTTACATTCGCTCTACTTGTGATACTGTAAATGCTGATTTTGCTCAGGCCTATGAATTTTTTGTATCCGAAATTGAACCAAACGCAGCACCTTGGTTTCAGCAATTAAATTCTAAAATTGATTCTTGTGTATTCAAGAATGATTTAGATCCAAAAGTATATGCTGTTTTTTTACGAACTATTTATAATGATATTGCAATTTACCGTGAGAAAAATATCCCACTATTTACTGAGATTGATAAGCTGAAACAAGCTTATGGTAAAATAATGGGAGACATGATGGTGGTGATGGAGGGAAATGAAATTACACTCCAAAAAGCATCTAATTATTTTAAGCTACAAGACCGTTCGCTTCGTCGTGAGGCCTATGATAAAATTTGGAATCGTCGTTTAACTGATCGAATAGCTTTTGATAAGTTGTTTGATCAACTATGTGTACTTCGCCAGGAAGTAGCTTCAAATGCTGGATTTGAAAATTTCCGGGATTATAGTTTTGCTGCGCTTGGACGATTTGATTATACGAAAGAAGATTGTTTTAGATTTCATCAAGCTGTTGCCTTGGAGGTTGTGCCATTTATTTCTGAATTAGAAGTTTTTAGAAAGGAGTCACTTGGCTTAACAGAATTATTTCCTTTCGATCTTTCAGTTGACCTTACAGGGAAGTCGGCGCTAATTCCATTTAGTAATGGAGAGGATTTGTTAGCTAAAACTATTGAATGTCTTGGTCGTGTTCGACCTGCTTATTCAGAATATATTTCTACAATGCGTAGGATGGGGCACTTTGATCTCGACTCAAGAAAAGGGAAAGCTCCTGGGGGATATAATTACCCACTTTCAGAGACAGGAGTTCCTTTTATTTTCATGAATTCTGTTGGTTCACATAATGATTTAATTACAATGGTACATGAAGCAGGGCATGCTATTCATTCATTTTTAGAAAATCCATTGCCGAATACTTTTTTGAAAGGACCTCCATCTGAAGTATGTGAACTAGCAAGTATGTCGATGGAATTAATATCGATGGAACATTGGGATGTATTTTATACTGATGCTGAAGAATTGAAGCGTGCTCGTCGCGATCAATTGGAAAAAGTTTTGGAGACACTTCCTTGGGTAGCAACAGTTGATGAATTTCAACATTGGATTTATGAACACAAAGGTCATACTGCCGAAGAACGATCAGCTGCTTGGAGTAAAATTATGTTGAAGTATGAATCGCCCATTATTTGTTGGAAAGGATTTGAAGAGGTACAAAAAAATAATTGGCACAAGCAATTACATATTTTCGAAGTTCCATTTTATTACATTGAATATGGAATGGCACAATTAGGAGCAATAGCTGTTTGGAGAAATTACCTTACAAACCCTGAAGCTGCTTTAGATGGTTATGAAGCCGCATTAAAATTGGGTTATACACAGCCAATCGGGGAAATTTATGAAGCTGCAGGTATCAAATTTGATTTTTCTCAGGAATATGTTTGTGAATTGGTAAACTTTGTCCGAAAAGAACTAAATTTAATCAATTAATTATTGTTGAATGATTAAGCCACCTGTTTCTGGATCTTACGCTCCGTATTACGAAACCTATATCAAAAGATTGGTAGGGACTGACGCTATAAAATTATTAGAGTCATCGTTGCTTGATTTCAAATTTTTACTTTCTGAAGTTTCTGATGAAAAAGAAAACTTTCGCTATGAACCAAGCAAGTGGTCTGTGAAAGAAGTTGTGGGTCATGTTATAGATACAGAAAGAATTATGTGTAGTCGTGCTTTATGTATTGCGCGTGGTGAAAAAAAAGCATTAGCTGGATTTAATGAAGTTGAATATGTTTCAATGGCACAATTTGATAATCGTACGCTTTACGATCTTAGTCACGAATTTGGTTTTGTTCGTGCCGCTACGATTTCACTTTTTAAATCATTAAGAGATGAGGATTTAGATAGGAGTGGAACAGCAGATAATAATTTAATAACGGCACGCTCTATACTTTTTATTATAGCTGGTCATCATTTGCACCACCAATCAGTTTTGAAAGAAAAATATATACTAGAAATACCTTAGGTGTTTTTATGTATGACTTTTCTCTTGGCTTAAGTGATAATAGTGCACTAGGCTAGGTAATAAAATTTAATTTTTCTTAGAAATATATTTATCAATTATTAAACTTTGTTCAAAAAAAATTAAGTTTAATAATTTATTCTTTACTTATAGTAACTCTAGCTATTTTTGTATGCAATTATACGTGGTATTAAAATTTAATTAAAGAGTTTATAGTTTTTATTTTTATAGGAAATGAAAAAATAATTTATTTTAATTACTCTTTTACTTTTTTTTAATTATTTAATAAAAAAATTTAATTTTATATGGTTACTTATAATCCTAAAGATTGGATAATTTTAATTCTTCATTTTCATAAAAGTGACACCTTTAAAAAATTATTTATTTCTTTAATATGTATAGGCGTTTATGCAGCAGCCATTGTTTATACTGAAACAAGTATTGTTCATTTTCATTTTAAAAATTCAACAGCATTACACTCTATTTTAGGTTTTGCATTATCTATGCTTTTAGTTTTTAGAACTAATTCAGCATACGATAGGTGGTGGGAAGGTAGAAAAAACTGGGGAAGTGTTGTAAATAATTCAAGAAATTTAGCGCTTAAATTAACAGCTTTTTCTATAAGTAAAAAAAATAAAATAGAATTAAAATATTTAATTATTAATTACTTTTTTTCATTAAAAAATCATTTAAGAGATGTTTTTGTAGAATCTGAGTTTTTCGCAACAGATGATTTAACCTTAGCAGATTTTTCTAAAGCTAACCATAAGCCTAATAAAATTGCACAGGTTATTTATAATAAAATTATAGCGATGCGGAATAATAATGAGCTTACAATGGATCAACTATTAATTATTAATGAAGAGCTAAAATCGTTTACAGATAATTGTGGTGCCTGCGAACGAATTAAAAACACACCTATACCGTTTTCTTATAACATCTTTTTAAAGAAAATGATTTTTCTGTATTGTATTTCATTGCCTCTTTTTTTTGGTGCTGAATTTGGTTATACAACTGTACCAATTACTATGATTTTATTATATGTTTTTGCTAGTATAGAATTAATTGCAGAGGAAATTGAAGACCCGTTTGGTACCGATGAGAATGATTTACCTGCTGACAATATTTGCGAAAAATTAAAAAATAATTTAAATGAAATTTTAGATTAATTGTAAAATAGTATCATATTTTGCCAACAAAAATAGTTGAGTTTAGATCAATTTTATTTATTTCTAGAATGCTGTTAATCTGTTAAACCGCCACAAAAATCCCGCGCTCGCTGCTGCAAGTCCGAGAATAAATCCAAACCAAACTCCCTGCACGCCTAAATTCATGACGGTGCAGAAATACCAGCTTGCAGGTAATCCGATAATCCAATAAGCAAAAAATGCGATGAAGCCGGGGACAACAGTATCTTTTATTCCGCGTAAAGCTCCCTGAACTGTTACTTGTGCTCCATCAAATAATTGGAATGCAGCTGCGATGAATAATAGTGGCGCGGCGTATTTTAAGACTTCGGGATCATTATTAAAAAAGGATGTTAATTTGAAACGAAACACAATAAAAATTACTGCGGCAAGAAACATGAAAATCAATGCTAATATCATAGCACTAAATCCTGCTCGCCTCAAATCAATCTTGTTTTTCAATCCAAGGAAATGCCCAACACGAATTGTTGCAGCTGCGCCAAGACCACTTGAAATCATATACGTCATTGCCGCAAGCCCCATTGAAACGCGGTGTGCTGCAAGTTGTGATGTCCCAGGAATAAACAAAGTAGGAACGCTAAAAGAAGCAACTTCAAGAACAAACATTAGCGCAGACGGAATTCCAATTCGTAATTGTTCTTTAATTGGTTGCCAAGAAAAATTTTTAAAATGAAAACCCGCTCGGTAGTCTTTATAGCGTGGAGCATAAAATACATACATAAACATGGCTAGTGCCATGAAACATCGTGCAATAAAAGTGGCCCAGCAGGCACCCATGACTCCCATTGGAGCAAATCCCCAATTTCCGAAAACTAAAATCCAATTCAATAATATGTTTAAGATGTTAGCTCCAATGGTAATAAACATCGCCGCTTTTGTATCCGACATTCCTTCGGCAAATTGTTTGCATGTAAAAAATACGCTTAGTGGAATCATGGATAACATCACCACATTTAAAAAACGAACAGCAAGGTCTGTTACTTCATTGGGGCGATCCAGTTGATGCAACAGCGGTGCAGTAAAAATTAATAAAACAAAAAGGAGAATTGAAATTGAAATATTTTGAATGAACGAATGTTTTAAATGTGAAATGATTTTGTCTTTTTTGTTTTGCGCATTTGCTTCTGCTACAATTGGTGTGAGTCCATAAGAAACACCGATCAATAAAACTAAAATCATAATATACAAGGCGCCCGCCAAACTCACAGCCGCTTGACCATAAGTTTTCTCGGGAAGTTGGCCAATGAAATAATTATCGGCAAGGTCAACTGCTATATGACCTACGTTGCTCAGGCAAACAGGAATGGCGAGTGATAGTGTTTGAAATATATGTTTGCGCCAGCTTAGATTTTGCATAAAAATATTGGGCCACAAATATAAGGTCAGTAGATTAGTGTAGGTGGCCTAACATACAAGAAATTAGTTTAATTTTTTCCTTTCAAATTTTCTTTTAAAATTAATTTTTATGTAAAATAGAGTTATGTATTTTGCCTATGTTAAAACTTTGACTATCAGAATGATAGTTTGACGCAAAGAAACCTTTTGCATACAGTTTAAATTTTCGTTATTTTTGTGGTTATGCTTTAACCTTAGGGCAATTTGTTAGGGTTATTAGAAAGCTGATTGATTGAACTCTATTAATTGAAATGAAAAAGATAAGTTTCGTATTGATTTTGGTGTTGCAGGCAAATTATTTTGTCGCACAATCGATTGTACCGCTACCACAATCTGTTTCTTCTGATCAATATGATGAGCTGAAAAAACAAGGTAAAGTTTCATCGGGCCTGTATTTTATGCGAGGTAACCAGTCCACACAAGCACTGAAATCAATTATTCAGCCACCAATAACACCGCAAGCACCAGCAGCAAATTGTAATTGTATGTTAACAATTGATGCAACTTATCAGGTTGCACCATTTACCATTGGTGTTGCGCCCGATTACCGTAATGATGATGGATCGACACCTGTAATAAATTTGCCATTTAATTTTTGTTTTTATGGACAAACTCAGAACCAGGTTTACATAAATAATAACGGAAATATTTCTTTTGGATCGCCCTACGGAACATTTAGCTCAGCAACTTTCCCCTCGGCACTTTACACAATGATTGCCCCATTTTGGGCGGATATTGATACGCGAAACTTATTAAGCGGAATAGTGTATTATAAAATAACCCCATCAGCTATGATTATAAGGTGGCAAACGGTAGGTTATTATGCACAGCACGCTGATAAATTAAATGATTTTCAGTTGATTATTTCAGATGGTGTAGATCCAATACTTCCTGTAGGTAGCAATGTTGCATTTTGTTATGGTGATATGCAATGGACAACTGGAGATGCGTCATTAGGTGTCAATGGTTTTGGAGGAGTTGCATCAACTGTAGGTGCAAATATGGGGGACGGAATAAATTACATTCAAATTGGAACTTTTGATGCACCTGGCTTAATTTACAATGGACCATTTGGATTGCCAAGCGGAATTTCTTGGTTGGATAACAAACAGTTTTTTCTTGATGTCTGTTCTACTGGCGGTGGTGGTAATCTTCCTCCAATTATGAATGCATCGCTGGTTTGTGATACGCTTACGATTTGTGTTGGCGATACACTCCCAATTATTGCGCAATTTCTTTCACCAGAAAATAATCAAACTACCACGATAACTGGAATTGCTAGTGGTACAGGTTTGACCGCTCTTTCAAGTGTTCCTGGAAATCCTGGGATATATAATGGGATTTTTGTTGGACAATCCAGTAACGTAGGATTAAATTCAATTTTACTTGCCGGTACAGATAACGGTGTTCCTGCGCAAGCCACCACAGGTAACATTATTATAATTGTCATTCCTGGCCCCACGGCGAATTTTACATCAATTGGAATATGTCCTGGTGCGGGCATGCCCTTTACAAATACTTCAACTTCTCCGAATGGTCCTCTCGTGTCTTATCATTGGAATTTCGGAATAACATCATTGACGAATGACACATCTAACGTAAATAATCCATTTTATGTTTACAATACAACAGGAATTTATCAAGTAAGTTTACTTGTTGTGGATTCAATAGGATGTAAGGATACTGTACAACAAAATGTTACTGTTTATAATTTACCACAAGTGCAATTTTCAGCTGCGCCTTTCATAGGTTGTGCTCCTTTGTGTGTAAACTTTCAGGATTTATCAACGGTGCAAAATAGTTCCCCAGCACAATGGCTATGGCAATTTGGAGATGGCTCTACGGACACTTTACAAAATCCTACCTACTGCTATCCTTTAAATGGAATTTATACCGTGGTGCTAACAACAATTTCAGCACAAGGATGTTTGTTTACCGACTCCATTCAAAATTACATTAATGTAATTCCGGGTCCGCAGGCGGCATTTACTTTAAGTCCGCAGCCAGTAACTATTGCCGATGCAACAATTTATTTTCAAGATACATCTGTACCACTTCCGTTTGCTTGGAACTGGGATTTTGGTGTCGTTGGAGGAACGTCAACTCTTCAAAATCCAATTTTTGTTTATCCAGATACAGGATTTTTTACTGTGATGTTAATTGTATCCAATGCAAATGGCAGTTGTCCTGATACGGCTTATGCAACATTAGCTGTCTCTCCTGAATTATTGATTTGGATTCCTAATGCATTTACTCCAAATGACGATTTGAAAAATGATATTTTCTTGCCAGTATTTAGCGACCCGTCATACATAGAATATTATGATTTTAAAATTTTCGATAGATGGGGCAATTTAATTTTTGACACCAAAAATCCGTTGCTTGGATGGGATGGGTCGCTGAATGGCGTTGATGTACAGATAGACTCCTACGTTTTTAGAATTTTGGTTAGGGGAACAGATGGCCTAGATCATAAGTATTTTGGCCATGTGAATTTGATTAAATAAATTTTGGTGTTGACTTTGTGCGAATCTAATTTTTTTTCTTTGGTTGAAGAAAAAAGTTTTAGAATAGAGTCTATACCGAATAAGAAGGTATTAAAAATGGTTTTAAAGCCCCGTAGGGGCGAGATATAGACTTTGTTTTATTAAATTTTTTTCGGTATATTCTAATAATTAAAATTTAATTTTCAGCATCACCTTAGCTTCCGTCTTGGTGTTTTTATTTATTTCTGTTAATCCACCCTCACTAATTACACTTTGATTGTAGTAGAACGTTTGTGAAATTCGGAAATAGATTTCCATTGTTCTAGTAAGATCATAATTCATCAAAAAGTAGACTCTCGATCCTTTGTAATAGTAGGCTGGCACAGAAAAGGAATTAGGCATATCGTTTTCAAAAGCGTAGATAGCGGAGTTATAGGTGTCGGTTTGGAATAATGCGTAACGACCAGAAAAAGAAAAAGGAGAACTGAGTTTTTTAAATGTAATTTCCTGCCAGATTACAAAACCATTTTCTTGTTTTGAATTTGTTCTTTGATACTGTGAATATTCGATTCGGTTGCGCAATCGAATAGATGGGCCTACAGGGTATTGAATATTGAATCGGTAATTATCTTGTGTAGTTGGAATAATGTAATCAATGGCTACATCGTCATCACTTGCATTTGTAAATCGTTCGCGGTGTCGGTACCGGAAATACATATCTGTTTTTTTATCAGGAGTATAATTTAATTGAACTAAAAAATCGGTTCCGTATGTCGGAGCATTGATTTGATATTTGAGCCAAGGATAAAAAGAGTGATCGAGGTAGGAGCTTAGGGTGATTTTTTTCATCGGTTTTGTAAGTACCCCAAAATAAACTCCTCTTTCATTAGCAATTGTTGTTCCTTGCGAAAAAATTGTTCCGTATAGGTTGTGAAAATCGAGACCGAGCATACGAGTATGTACCGTAAATGCAAGGCGAGGGTCGAGACTGATGAGTGCCCCGTGTACCATTGCAATTCCCCCGTTTGCACTTCGTGCTATTTCACCAAAAAAATGAAAGTTGTGAAAGCTCCAATCGTAGTCGGCGCCGAACACTGAATTTTGTTTTGCTGAAAATTCAAATTGATTGTATAGCGAAAGGTTGCGTTTTAGCAAGGCATCGTATGCGCTGTGCATGCCAGTAATTCCTACTTGCAGTTTTTTGCCTTTGTAGGAAACATTACCTCCATATATAATTTCTGTAATGGACTTTCTGTTTTCTAATTCGGAAGGTGTGGAATGTAGCCCGCCAGCATCTAAACTACTGAACTCAATAATTTCAATATTATTTCCGCCGGTGGTGTCGGAGACAGAAATATTGGCATCTCTTTTTTTGTCGGAGACAAATGCAGTAGCTTCAATTTTTCCAAATTGAAGTGTTGTGGCAGCTCCCCGCAGAAATTTATTTTCATCAACGGAGGTGTATGGGCGTATACCCATTCCGTTTCGTTTGGTGTTGAGTGTAGCTCCGCTCATTCCAAAAGAATAACCTGTCCAACCTACGAGGCCTTGACCAAAACTGATTTGGTAATCGCCAAGAACGGCAGTTTTAACAACTCCAATGTTTCGTACGCTAAGGTGTGCAGAATAAAAATCGAACCCGTTTTTTTGACTGCCTTTAAAAAATTCCTCCCCTGCATCTTTATCGGCAGTAAGTCCAGCACTAACGAAATTACCATAGGTAAATCGGTAGCGGGCATAAATGTGGTCGGGCGATCCGAGGTATCTCGAATTTGGACTTTGTGCTAGTGCAGCACTATCAATGGGGCTGTAACCTGATTGCTTTTCGAGAATTCGTTGATCGCGGATTAGGATTTCATTTTTTCCATATTTCAACATTTCTTTAAGATTAAAATGCCCTGTGCTGGAAAAATCTAAAACTTTTATGAAGGGTAATATTTTGTGTATGGTGGCAAGGTCAAGCCCTTCAATGGCTTGCAACTCGTAAATGCTAATTAATGTTCCAAAATGGATGCGATGTGCAAGTAGGTTATCTATTTGAATTTCGCTTAGTATTAATAAGTCATATAATTCTTCGCGAGTGGCGTTATTTAAATTTAGGGGATGATCCTGGTAATATTTTAGATTTTCGACAAGTGTGGTTAGGTCAGCATTTTCTGTTTGTGTATTTTCAGAAAGATCTTCTATTTGTTGTTGTAAAGGATCTTCTATTTGAGAGGAGTCTGTTTTGAATTTATGAAATATTTTTATTTGTGCAGAAATAGTGAGGGGAAGAAATAAAGCAAGGCAAATTAAAATTACAAGTTGTTTAGTGATTGTACTTTTTTTTGCGTGAGGGATAGCAGCATAAAGCGTGCAGCTGCTTTGACGCGATGAACTTGACGCGCATAGCCCGACCCAGCGGGGCACGCCCGAATAGTTAAAATAATTATTTATTGGTAGTTTGTTTCGCAATTTTTAATTTAAAATTCTATTAATTAATTCCGTATTGTAGGCCAATGGCAGGCGAAAATCCAAGTTGTGAATGAAAGGATGTCGAAATGTCAAGCCGTAGTTTTTTGTTTACGATTCCAAAACCAAAAGCCATAAGACTAGGATTTGCTGCAGCGCCAACTCTTAAATAAAAATTTGGAGTTGGTCGGTATTCAATTCCACCACGGATAGTTGGATTGAAGTCAACATCTTTTTCTGCTTCAACGGTTAGGAATACTTGTTTAGAAAAGTTATAGAGTGCTCCTAAGCGCATAATGGTAGGAAGGCGTTCGTCAAGGTTTCCGCTTAGTTTACTTCGAGTAGGATTAAATAAATGAAAACCAATGACAAGATTTTTTACAGGAATTGCTATGAGTCCAAATTCTCCACAAACTGTTGCTGTTGTTCCATAGTTGTCTCCAATGAAAGTATTGAGGTAATTTAGTTGTACGGATGCTGCAAATTTTGGACCGAAGGTTTTAGCATAGCTGATACCGAATTTATTTTCGGAATATAATTTGCCAAGTCCCATTGCATTTACTTCCACTCCAAATACGCCATTTTTAATTGGCATTGCAGCAGCAAATGCTTTCATGCCTAGGTTATCCACCAGAAAACGATTTTCGTAAAAAATGCCTGCTTGAAAATCTTTTATAAATGCAAGACCTGCTTGGTTATTATGTGCATTCCAAAGATCTCCTGTAAATGCAGTTCCACAACCGGCAGTTGCCATTGAACGTGCTCCTAACGGTGTATTATCACCAGCATTTGCACTACAGCTGAGTAGGACAAAAAGGGGTAGAAATAGTTTTTTCATTCGACGCTAAAAGTAGTAGGGAAGATTCGAAATAGCAAGGAAAAAACCAAAGAGTTAATATACCTATTTGAAGGTCAATGTTTGCACCTAACCAATTTCAACAATTTTACTTAATTTTGTGGACTAATTTTAGCAATTATGCAAGCAAAGGTAAGTATCATAATGGGAAGCACTTCTGACATGCCCGTCATGCAGGAAGCAGCAAAAATTCTTGATCAGTTTCAAATTCCTTTTGAAATAAATGCACTGTCAGCACATCGAGTTCCTGAGCAGGTAATGGAATTTGCGAAAGGGGCACACAAGCGAGGCATTCGAGTGATAATTGCCGGCGCCGGTGGAGCAGCACATTTGCCGGGTGTGGTTGCAGCATTGACACCTGTTCCAGTGGTTGGAGTTCCATGTCGATCTACTATTTCGCTAGATGGTTGGGATTCACTTTTATCAATTGTGCAAATGCCCCCCGGAATTCCAGTTGCAACAGTTGGAGTAGATGGCGGACAAAATGCTGGAATTCTTGCCGTTCAAATTTTAGCAGCAGGTGATGATGTTTTACTTGAAGAAATTTTAAAGTTCAAAGAAAATCTGAAAACAAAAATTTTGAAGGCGAACGATGATTTGAAAGCGTTCCCATTTAAATTTAGAGTCGGATAATTTTCGATCCATTCCCTATTGCATTTTTATAGCTGCTAGAATTACCAATGTTTCTTCCAACATTTGATCTGTAAAATCCAAATGGGTAACAAAACGAATAGCTTGTTTGCCGAAGCCAACTGCTTTAACTCCATTTGTTGCCAGTTGTGTTATAAATTTTTCAGAAGAAATTTTATCGTTTAGGTTAAAGATAATAATGTTGGAATCTACTTCGAGCACATTTGCGATGTAGGGAAGCTTACACATTGCCTTACCAATTATTTTTGCCCGTACATGGTCTTCTTTCAAACGTAAAACGTGATTATCTAGGGCATAAATTCCAGCTGCAGCTAAATAGCCTGCTTGTCGCATTCCTCCACCCAACACTTTTCGTACGCGACGAGCATGAGCAATAAATTCTTTAGAGCCCAGCAGCACGGAACCAGCAGGAGCTCCTAATCCTTTCGAAAGACAAACCGATATGGAATCGAAGAGCATTCCTACTTCTTTGGTTGTATATTTTCCTTCTGTTATTGCATTAAAAATTCGTGCACCATCTAAATGATAACGTAATTTATTTTCCTTACAAACGTCTCCTATGGATTTCATATTCTCCAGCGAATAATAACTACCGCCCGCGCGATTGCAAGTGTTTTCAATACTTACCAAACTCGTGCGCGTCAGCCAATCGAAATTTGGGTTTATATTTTCTTTTACTTGCGCTGCATTAATTCTTCCACGCTCACCCACAATTAATTTTGCTTGAACTCCGGAGTTAAAAGCAATTCCACCACCTTCATAATTATATATATGTGAACTTGCATCACACAATACTTCGTCGCCGGGTTGCGTATGCACTTTTATAGCAATTTGGTTGGTCATCGTTCCTGATGGGCAATACAAGCCCGCCTCCTGTCCGAATAATGTGGCTACTTTTTCCTGTAATGCGAGTACTGTTGGATCTTCATTAAAAACATCGTCGCCAACTTGCGTCTTGAACATAGCGTCCAGCATGTTGGGAGTTGGTTTTGTTACCGTATCACTTCGGAGGTCAATCATATTATTGTATTTTATGAAATGTCAACATTATTTTAAAACGCTAAATTAGTCAATACAAACCGTTAGCATACTAAAACATTTATGGGTATTTGTAGATAGATTTTATCGCTCTTTTGGATTTTAAAATAAATGTAATAAAATCTATCTGAAAATATTAAGCGAGAATTAAATCAGCATTCAAAATTTGATTGATCGGTTATTTGCAATTTAATTAATTACAATTTTATTCAACATAATTGATACCTTCGATTTATGAAAATAAATAATTTAAATTTCAAATCTTGTGTAGTTGCCTGCTTGTTAATTACTACTTTTTGCACAACTGTAAACGCACAAGATAATGCTGCTGTAACAATTGGTGGCCAAACTTGGTGTGCCAAAAATTTAGATGTTACAACCTATAGAAATGGAGACGTCATACCACAGGTAGTAGATCCAACGAAGTGGGCTAGTTTGAAAACAGGTGCTTGGTGTTATTATGAAAACAAAACAGTAAATGGAACTACCTATGGCAAGTTGTATAATTGGTATGCGATACATGATAAGAGAGGTTTAGCTCCGAAGGGATTTCATATTCCGGCTGATGCAGAGTGGAAAACACTAATAGTTTTTTTGGGGAGTGCTGATGCTGGTAAGAAAATGAAAAGTAAGAGTGGTTGGAAAGCGAATTGTAATGGGACTAATGAAAGTGGTTTTAATGGTCTTCCGGGTGGTTATCGCAATGGTGATGGGGTATTCACACTTATGGGTAGTTTTGGCGATTGGTGGAGTACGACAGAGTATAGACCTCTCTTTGGATGGTCATATAGTTTGGACTGTAGTGGTAGTAATTTGGGTAGGGCAGTAAATTATAAGTTAGATGGGCTCTCTGTACGTTGCTTACTAGATTGATTTTTTTATTGGGCATATTTATTATTAAGTCTCGCAAAATTTAATTGCCTAGTAATTTCCAGATTTTTTTTTTGTATATTTGAAAAACACATTCGCAAGTTTTGGGTTTTTGATGAATATGAATTTAAAAAAAATAGCATGGAATTAACTCGCGTATTTGATCTTCTTGAAAACTACAGTACAAACTTTGGCGATAAGCAGGATGCTTTAGCGGGAAAAGTTAATGGGGAATGGGTTAAGTGGAGCTTTGAAAAATTTAAATCTCACGCTCACTTGCTAGCATCAGGATTAATAGCTGAGGGTATTGTACCTGGCGATCGTGTTGCTATACTTTCAAATAATCGTCCAGAGTGGAATATTGTCGATTTTGCTTCTCAACTTGCTGGAGCCATATCGGTACCTGTTTACCCTACTATTTCGGTTGGCGAGCTTGCGTTTATTTTGACCGATTCAGAGTCTAAGATTGTCTTTGTCTCTTCCAATGAAATTTATTTGAAAACACTTTTGGCAATAAAGGATTTTGCAATAAAACCCAAAGTGTATGTATTTGAACTTGTAGCGGATGCAAAAAATTGGGAAGAATTAATTGCAGTAGGGACTTCTAATAATCATTCAGATAAAATTTCTGCTGTTAAACAAAATACAAGTCCAGATGATGTATTTACAATACTGTATACTTCAGGAACTACTGGCACACCCAAAGGGGTGATGTTGATGCATAAAAACTTAGTGAGTAATTTTACCGCAATAAGTGGACTTTGCCCTGTTGATCACACTCACTTAGCGTTAAGTTTTCTTCCGCTCAATCACGTATATGAGCGTATGATTTCCTTCCTTTATCTCTATCGTGGTCTATCCATTTATTATGCAGAAAGTTTAGAAACGATTGGCGCCAACATACTTGAACTAAAACCTCATATATTTTCTTGTGTGCCATCACTTTTACAAAAGGTTTACAATCGAATAACTGCAAAAGGTGCAGATCTAACAGGCGTAAAAAGAAAATTATTTTTCTGGTCATTACGAGTAGCAGAAAAATTTGATGTAGGTCCAAATGCGCCCGGCCTTTTTTATAAAATAAAACTTGGAATTGCATCTAAATTAATTTTCAGCAAATGGCGCGAAGCGTTAGGTGGAAATGTACGCTGCATGGTTTCGGGTGGCGCCGCTCTTGACCAACGACTTGCCAGAATTTTTTGGGCTGCAGGTATTCCTGTAATTGAAGGATATGGCTTAACAGAAACTTCTCCAGTAATTGCAGTAAGTACTTTTGATCCAAATGGTTTGCGTTTCGGAACTGTTGGGCCATTGATAAAAGATGTAGAAGTAAAAATAGCAGAGGATGGAGAAATTCTTTTTAAAGGTCCAAACCTCATGAAAGGATACTATAAACGTCCAGAAGATACTGCTGAAGTAATTGACTCGAGTGGATGGTTTCATACCGGAGATATTGGTGAGTTTATTGAAAACCGATTCTTAAAAATTACAGATCGTAAAAAAGAAATTTTTAAAACTACCGGTGGAAAGTACATTGCTCCACAGCGTATTGAAAATCTTTTAAAAAGTTCTCGATTCATTGAACAATCCATTACTGTTGGCGACAACAGAAAATTCCCTACTGCATTAATTGTTCCCGCATTTGTATTTGTCCGCGATTGGGCAAAACGCAAAGGAATTGAGTTGGGGACGACCAATGAGGAATTGATTGAAAATCCTGAAGTAATCAAGCGAATCAATGTTACAATCTCAAAGTTAAATACGACTTTGGCTCAATATGAAAAAATTAAGAAAATAACTTTGCTTCCTAAACTTTGGACAATTGAATCTGGTGAACTTACTCCAAAATTAAGTTTGAAACGGAGAGTTATTCTCACGGCTAATCAAGAATTGATTGAAAAGATGTATGGTGAATAATTGTTAGTTGGTTTTCTCCAACAATTCTAAAAACTTAGAGTTTGTTTTAAGGGAATTAAAATTGGCATCATTGTTCAAGCGGCTTTGATCTTTGAAACCTAGTTCAATTGCTTTTTCAAGCAAGATAATAGCATTCTCTTTCAATCCAACTTTCAAATACAAACTTGCCTTCATATATGCCCATTCACAGTTAGTTGGATCAACAATTGAATAAACGGTAATGAGCTTTTCTGCCGCGATGGTGTTATTTGTTTTCAATGCTTGGTTTGCATAGGAGTAACACATTAAACTCACATACCCTCGCAAACGTTGTCGCATAAATAGATCGGCACCTGCTTTTGGTGATTCAAAATAGTGGGATTCATTGTTTTTCCACCAACTTGAGTCTTGTGACAGGACAGCATTACCCAATTCCTGTTGTAATTTATTTTCCTCCGTTTCTGCATTTAGCCAAGCTGTTACATCTGTATTGAAACAAGTTGCGTTTCGGAGTCGATCTAGTCGGTTTATTAATTTTCCGGCTTCTTTAAATTCGCGCGTGTATTTTATTCCAATTTCCAAGTAAGACGAGACAACGAGGCAACTTATTGCCTGCATAGCATCTGCTTGGCGCATGATGTTTTCTGAAAGTGCTTTTGCCTTTATTGTATCGCTGAAAGTTTTTGCTATAGTAGGGTGATGTATTGTTGCTAGCAACATGGCGTCTTCCATAAAATCTGTTGGAGCCCATTCATGTGCACCATTAAATACTAATAATTCATTTACCAAACCATTCGTTTGTGGTTTGCTATTGAATTTTTTCAGTTCCAAATAATTCATATCACCAAGGCCCGCAAGCCCGATCACTATTTTGTCTTTTATTTGCGACTGAGGTGCGGCAGAATTACAAATGATTCCTTTTATTGAATTATTTGCTTTGGCTATGTTCGCAGCAACTCGTGCTCCACCAGAAAACCCACAAAGTGTAATGTTATTTTCATCGACAGCTACCTTATTTATTAATTCTTCGATTAAGGCATTTCCAATGCTCAGGGTTTGTTCTACCAACATTCCGTTTTTTGAGGAATTGGAGCCCACAAAAATAAAGTTCCACTTTTCTGCTATCGATTTGTATTTTTCTATTGGTAAGTAGCCACTTCCATGTGCGTCAAAAAAAATAAATGTTGTGTATTTCTTTGTGGAATCATAGGTCGTTGGCAGGTAAATACAATATGAATTGGTGTTGTCATTTGATACAACGGCACGACTTACAATCCCTTTTTTTATTGGTTCCATTTGCACTGTATCGGATGCTAATGTTCCTCCCTCTTTTTTTTCTGAAGTAGGGCTGGAGCATCCGAAGAATGGAAATAATAAGGTGAAAAAATAAATTATTTTCATTTTACAAAGTTAGATTTTTGTTATCTTCGGACATCATTTTAAGTATGAAATTTTATATTTTTCCCGTATTAATTTATTTTGTTTTAGCAGGAGCTAGTTGTGAAAGCGCATTCCCTGATGCAAGCAAAATTGTATTTGATTGGAAGGTTGACTCCAGCAATTTTGACTTTGCAAAATATGTAAATCCGATTATTGGCACCGATGGTCATGGCCACACATTTCCAGGAGCTACAGCTCCTTTTGGTATGGTTCAATTAAGTCCAGATACCCGCGTAGATGGGAGTTGGGACGGTTGCTCAGGTTATCATTATTCAGATGATACAATTTATGGTTTTTCTCATACGCATTTAAGTGGTACTGGTTGTAGCGATTATGGCGATATCTTGTTTATGCCAGGAACTGGAAAAATTAATTTTTCGAACGGAACGCAAACTGCTGTTGGTTACCGGTCACACTATTCACATCAAAATGAAATTGCTAAAGCAGGATATTATTCGGTGGTACTTGATAATTCACTTACTAAAGTGGAACTCACTGCTTCCCCTCGTGTGGGTATGCATCGTTATAGTTTTAATTCAGAAAGTGAAAATTGGATACTACTTGACCTTACACATCGAGATGAAGTGCTGGATTCAAAGTTTAAATTGGTTAATGATCATACTATTGAGGGTTATCGTTTTTCTAAAGCTTGGGCTGCTGATCAAAGAGTATATTTTTATGCTGAGTTTTCGGAGCCATTTGAATCTGTGCCTATGGAAAAAATGAACTCCGATTCAACTGTTGGGAAAAATGTGAAGTGTGCTTTTAGGTTTAAAAATATAAAACAAGTTATTTTGAAGGTTGCTATTTCGGCGGTGAGTACTGCAAATGCGAAATTGAATATGCAAACAGAAATTCCGAATTTTGAGTTTGACGCAGTTCATCAAAAAGTGCTGCGGCAGTGGAATAATGAGTTAGGAAAAATTGAGGTTAAAACTACTGACGAAAACAAGAAAAATATATTTTATACTGCTTTGTACCATTGTTTTATTGCACCGAATTTATATTGTGATGTAAATGGAGCGTACCGTGGTCGCGACAATAAAATACATGTGGACACGCTTCACGAACAGTATACCGTTTTCTCACTTTGGGATACTTATCGTGCCCTTCATCCATTATTTACAATTATTCAGCCACAACGTGATCAAGACTTTGTACGCACGTTTATTAAACAATATGAGGAAGGCTTTAAGCTTCCTGTCTGGGAGCTTTCTGCCAATGAAACAAATTGTATGATTGGTTATCATGCGGTTCCAGTTATTGTAGATGCATGGATTAAGGGGTTGGTTAAATTTGATACAGCAACTGCTTACGAAGCAATGAAGGCAAGTGCAATGCAGCAAACAAACGGGTTGGATACTTATCATAAATTTGGTTTTATAGCTGCTGAACGGGAGGGTGAATCTGTTTCTAAAACATTAGAATATGCGTATGATGATTGGTGCATTGCACTTGCAGCCAAGCGTATGCATCGCGACGATGACTATAACTATTTTCTTCATCGTTCTCATTCCTGGCGGAACTTATATGATTCAAAAACAGGTTTTTTTCGTCCACGATTAAACAATTCGTTTGTAGAACCATTTGAACCAAGCGAAGTAAATTTTCATTTGACTGAGGCAAATTCATGGCAATACTCATTAGCTGTACAGCATGATGTACCAGGATTAATAGCAGCGCATGGCGGAGATAAAAAGTTCATTCAATTTTTGGATGATTTATTTTCAGTTTCTTCGAAAACTTCAGGTAGAGAGCAGGCGGATATTACTGGTTTAATCGGTCAATATGCACAAGGTAATGAGCCAAGTCATCACATGGCCTATTTGTATAATTATACTTCGCAACCATGGAAGTCTCAAAAGATTGTATCTCAAATTTGTAATCAGCTTTATACCAACCAGCCGGATGGGCTTTGTGGAAATGAAGATTGTGGACAGATGAGTGCTTGGTATGTATTAAGTTCGATTGGTATTTATCAGGTTGCACCCGGGACGAATGATTTTCAAATTGGATCACCTCAATTTCCTGAAGTTATTTTTCATTTAGAAAATGGAAATAAATTTAAATTGATTGCAAAAAACGTCAGCGCTACGAATAGCTATCTCGACACAGTAATGTATAAAAATAGTACTGCTTCGATTTTTAATACTATTTCTTTTGCTGAAATAAATAATGGAGGTGAATTAGTCTTGCCAATGTCCAACAAATTTTTTCATCAAATACCTGATTTGACAAAAACACAATCGTCACCATGTTCATTTTTGATGGCTCCAAGAATTCAAAATACTTCTGGAAGAACATTTACAAGTAGCCGTTCGATACAACTAGGATCAGATTGTGAAAATGCCTTGCTTCATTTTTGTCTGGATAATGGTACTTGGCAAGATTATTCAAAACCTTTTATAATAGATAAGCGAACAAAAATATATTCTTATGCTTCTTTACCTTCTGGTGAAAAAAGCGATACTTCCTTTGCTGAATTTTTCAAGGCACCGAATTATGGAAAGATTGTCATTAAAAATAAATTTGCTAATCAATATGCTGCAGGAGGCAACCGTGCTTTAGTTGATGGAATTCGAGGCGGTGCTAGTTATAGGACTGGAGATTGGCAAGGGTATGAAGGGATAGATTTGGATGTTGTTATTGATCTCGGTGTTGTACAAAAAATTAAACGCATTGCAATTGGATTTTTACAGGATCAAAATTCTTGGATTTTTTTTCCAAAAGAAGTTACTTTTTATTCCTCGCTTGATGGAAAAGTATTTTCAGAAATGGTCACAGAAAAAAACAAGGTAACGCAGCATTCAACTACCACTTTGCTGAATGATTTTATTGCATCTTCTTCTAAAGATGCGCGTTACATAAAAGTACTTGCTAAAAACGCTGGTGTTTGTCCGGATTGGCACCCTGGCAGAGGAAATTTAAGTTGGATATTTGCTGATGAGTTAAGTATTGAATAGTACTATTTTAAAATTTTAAAATTTGTTTTATGAATAGAAAAACATTTATTTCTCGATCTGCCATGTTTGCTGCATTTTCTGCAATTGGCAATGTTGCAATAGCTAGTACAAACAAAAAGCATAAAGGCAAGCATAATGTGAATAGTTCCAAAGGAGGCCCAGTGGTTATTTCGACTTGGGTGCATGGCATTCCTGCCAATGATGCGGCAATGAAAGTGCTCCTTTCGGGCGGTTCATTGGTAGATGCCGTAGAGCAAGGTGTGATGGTTGTGGAGTCAGATAAAAATAACACAAGTGTTGGGCTTGGTGGTTTTCCTGATCGAGAAGGAATTGTTACACTCGATGCATCTATTATGGATCAGAATGGTAATGCAGGTTCTGTTGCCTTTGTTCAGGGAATAGTACATCCAATTTCTATTGCACGTGCAGTAATGGAAAAAACTCCTCATGTAATGCTTGTTGGTTATGGAGCCGAATTATTTGCGAAATCATTAGGAATGGAACAATTACCAAATGTTTTAACAGATCAAACCAGTAAGGCCTGGCAGGAATGGTTAAAAGAAAAAAAGTACAAGCCAATTATCAATATTGAAAATCACGATACGATTGGATTGCTTGCGATGGATGCGAATGGTTTTGTTGCTGGTTGTTGTACAACAAGTGGACTTTCTTGGAAAATGCATGGAAGAGTAGGGGATTCGCCCGTGATTGGAGCAGGATTATTTGTTGACAGTGAAGTGGGTGGAGCAACGTGTACTGGCTTAGGTGAAACAGTTTTACGCACTTTGGCATCTCACCTTGCAGTTGAAAAAATGCGTGATGGGGCAACACCACAGGAAGCGTGTGAGCTAGCAATAAATAGAATTGTAAAAAAACATTCCAACTATAAAGATTTTCAAGTTGGAATTCTTGCAATAAATAAAGAGGGAGAACACGGTGCTTATGGATTACAAAAAGGATTCAATTATGCACTTCATCAACATGGAGCAAATAAATTATTTGACGCAACTTCTTTTTTGAAATAGTAATGCGTATTTTTTTTTAATGTAATAATTGATAAATAGTAAAAAATAGTTAACACTTTTAATAATGAAAATAGACGTTTGCGCAGGAATTGATATTGGCGGAACGAATACTGAAATTGGTATCGTTGATAAAAACGGATTGGTAATATTTTCAGAAAGTATTTCAACACGGTTGTATGATAATCCTGAAAGTTTTGTGTTGGCAACTTCGAAAATTTTGTATGATGGAATTGAAAAAACCCATACTAATTTAATTGGAATTGGTATTGGTGCTCCGAGTGCAAATTATTATTCAGGATGCATTGAATTTGCTCCGAATATGCCATGGGAGGGAATTATTCCGCTAGCAAAATTATTCAAAAGTGAAATGGATGTTAAGTGTACACTTACCAACGACGCGAATGCAGCAGCATTAGGTGAGATGCTTTTTGGTGATGCAAAACTGCTTTTAGATTTTGTTGTAGTGACACTTGGAACTGGACTAGGAAGTGGTTTTGTGGTGAATGGCGAAGTGCTGTATGGTCATGATGGTTTTGCAGGAGAGTTGGGGCACATTATTATCGAGAATAACGGCCGGCTTTGTGGTTGTGGACGACTAGGATGTTTGGAAACATACGTTTCTGCAACGGGAATCGTAGCTACTGCCAAAGAATGGCTGTTAGATTCAGCAGTCACAACATCGTTAAGAAATTTACCTGTTGATGAAATTTCAAGTTTAACAGTTGCAGATGCTGCTCTGAATGGAGATGGTTTTGCAATTCAAATTATTGATTATACAGCCGAAAAACTTGGTTTTGCTTTGGCGAATATGGTGGCAATAACAAGTCCATCACATATTTTTCTGTATGGTGGGCTTGCCAAATCGGGAACTATTTTATTAAATCCTGTAAAGCAGTACTTTGATAAATTTATTCTACGAAATTATAAGGGAAAAGTCGAGTTGAAGCTATCTAGTTTGAGCAATCAAGTCGCAGTTCTTGGTGCCGCCGCTTTGGCCTGGAAGGAAACCACACGCTAATAGCAAGTAATTATTGTTAAATGAGATAGCTAGTATAGCATATTTCGTTTTTTTATGATTAAATTTGTTCATTAATTAATTTTTAATTTCAAAAAATGAAAAATATAATTTTCACATTGGTAACAGGTGTTTTTTTAAGTGTTGCATCCTCAGCGCAAACTGCTGTCAATTTTAATTGTAATGACTGCATGGGAACAAATCATGATTTGTTTACCGAATTAGATGCAGGTAATGTGATTGTAATAACGTGGGTAATGCCTTGCGGTTCCTGTATTAATGTTGCATCGACAGTAGCGAATACGGTCCAAGGTTATGCAACTACAAATCCTGGAATTGTTAAATATTATTTAGTTGACGATTATGCGAATTCTAGTTGTCTCACGCTGAGTAATTGGGCTTCTACTAATAATATTAATGTTGATGCTAAATTTTCAAATGCATCCATTAGAATGAGTGATTATGGTTCGGCAGATATGCAGAAAACGATAGTGTTAGGAGGATCAAGCCATTCTGTTTTTTACAATGTGTTAGGTACTGTTGCTGTACCCGCTTTACAAGCTGCCATTAATAGTGCTATGGCTACAGGGATTACTGAAAATAAAAAAAATATTTCTGCTGTAAGTCTCTTTCCAAATCCTGTTAAAGGAACTCGAATTTCATTTAATTATTCTTTGGCCCAATATTCAGATGTTTCAGTTGAAATTTATAATATGTTGGGTGCGCAAGTGAAATTTATTTCTTGTCCTAACATGTCTGTTGGTAAAAACGAGTTGAATGTCGATTTAAGTGATTTTTTGAATGGACTTTATTTTGTTCGTTTGCAGTCTGGAGCATCGATCCAAACTGTTAAATTTACTGTGCTAAATTGACGTTTTTTATTTTGTATTTTAATATAAAATTATTTTTTGAGAAAAGTTCATTTTATATTTTCCTTTATTCTTTTGTTATTCATTGCTTGTGACACTTCTAAGTCTGAATCATCTAGTGGTAGCAATGTAGAAAAGTTGATGTCTTCAGGTAAATTTCAATGTCCAATGAAATGTGAAGGTGAAAAATCATACGACAGCGCAGGAGCGTGTCCAGATTGTAGAATGGAATTGAAAAAAATTAAGTAGGATGTAATTTTCCAAAATCATTTTATTAAAAAAGCCCTTATCGTTTTCGAATAAGAGCTTTTTTAATAAAATGAACAAAATTATTTTGGACTTGAAATTTCAGATTTAACTTGTGGTTTTTTAGAGACAGCTTTACTTCGTGTTGACCTAACACCGTCTTTTGGGAAATTATTTTTTTTCTTTATGCTTTTACGTGTTACTGATGTATTTGTATTTCCTTTGGGTTGATCCTTGTTTGGAGTCGTTATGGTGCCTTCGGATGTTTTTTTAGTTTGGCCTTTGGTTTGACTTTGCGCCGATACCCCAGCTGCCATTAGCGTGCATATTGCGACAATAAATCCTATTTTTTTCATGTGAATTGTTTTTGTTTAATTTAGTATTTCAATTTTTATGCCAAAATTCAAACATACACCATCTAATTTAAATTAATCTATAAATTTTGAAAAATTGGCTCAGTAAAACAGTTCTTCTACTTTCAATAGTAAGCTTGCTCAATGATTTTGCTGGTGAATTACTTTATCCAATTCTTCCACTCTATTTATTAAGTATTGGTTATGGTGTTATTTGGATTGGTTTATTGGAAGGCATTGCCGAAGCGGTGGCTGGTTTGACAAAAGCTTGGTTTGGAGAATGGTCGGATAATAAAGGGATGCGTTTGCCTTTTATTCGAATTGGCTATTTATTAAGTGCATTGAGCAAGCCTTTACTTGCACTTTTTGCATTTGCTCCTTGGGTAATTTTAATGCGCACAACTGATCGAATTGGAAAAGGTGTTCGTAGCGGTGCTCGCGATGCTATGTTGGCTGACGAGGTAGGAAAGGAACATCGAGGTAAAGTTTTTGGATTTCATAGGTCGATGGATACTTTTGGGGCTGTAATTGGTCCTTCTCTTGCATTAATCTGGCTCACATTTCATAAAGGAGAGGATTTTCATTCTTTGTTTTTATTTTCTTTAATACCAGGATTGTTATGTGTATTACTTCTGTTTTTTGTAAAAGAAAAAAAACGCCAAGTAAAATCTAATAAATTTCCGACTAATCCTTTTTTGTCTTTTACATATTGGAAGAAAGCAAGTCCTGATTTTAGGAAATTAGTTATTGGAATTGTTGGGTTTACTTTATTTAATAGTTCAGATATGTTTTTATTGCTACTTGTTAAAATAATTTTCAGTAAAGGAATTATTCTTGGATCATATTTAATCAATAGTGATATGTTGGTAGTTGCATTCTATATATTCTATAACATAGTTTATTCATTAGTCTCATTTCCTGCAGGTATTTTGGCTGATAAATTTGGTTCAAAGGGAATGTTATTATTGGGTTATGCTTGTTTCGCTTTGGCATATGGTGGAATGGCCTGGGTTGCTTTTAGTAATGAACCGAATTTAATTTTTGTTATTTTTTGTTTTGTGATATACGGAGTTTATTCCGCCTGCACTGATGGGATTTCTAAAGCCTGGCTAAGTAATTTATGCGCAAATGAGGATAAGGGAATTGCTTTAGGGCTTTATGCTGGACTTACAAGTTTGGCTACATTGATAGCGAGTGTCACGGCAGGAGTTTTGTGGTCGTTTACGGGTCCTGCAATTGTTTTTTTATTGGGAGCCACTATGGCAGTTATTGTATTTTTTTACATAAATTTAGTATGCAAATCACCACAAACCAAATTTGTAACCAATGAAAATAATTAAAATACTTTCATTCTTTTTAGTTGTTATAATTTCATCCTGCGGTAGTTTTGAAAATAAAGTTGTTGTGGAGGAACTTATATCAAAAAGAGATTCTCTAAAAAGAGAACTTCAGGAAGGGCTAAAACCTTCTTCCGACATCAAACAATTTAATTGGGTGTATAGCGCCTTTGCGCATGCTGCTGTAACTGGGAATGAAAGTTTATTTAATGTATTTGTTCATCCAAAACGAGGGCTTTGGATTATTCACCAAGATGGTGCAATGTTGAATTTTACAAAAGTTATGAATATTAGTGGCTATAAAAATATGCAGGGTAAAGGATTATTACCTTTTGATCGAGATGCAATGAATGACGCACCAAAAAATGAAGTGTTACCGGTTATAGACTGTGATAGCAAAACCTTGTATTCTAAAGAAGGGTGCTTTTCTCAAATGAAAAATTATTTTGTAGAAGATAAGATTTGGAAAAATGCAGGATTAGATGCAGTTTTGGATAGAGAGGTAGCGGAATACGCATTTACGATTACAAGAACAGTTGTCAATACTAAAAACTACAAATATTATTTTTCACTTATAGAAGGGTCATGGTATCTTACATTTATTGATATTCGCAGACCTTGTGCTGCTTAATGCTAATTGCTTTTAATTTAAAAACAATAATGCCCAGCTTCTAACATTTTAGCTGCAATTCTTCTACGTGATTCTTTTACATTATAAGGTTCTACTTTTGTAAATCTTCTTAGTCCCATTAGCATCATTCGTTGTTTCTCTTCTTCTGCAAAACTGTTCATTGCATCTTTTCCCGATTTTAAAATTTTATCCGTAGCATTATATATAGTTGTTCTCATCATATCCAATTGAATAGAACAAGCTTCCTCACCGCACATGGAAACTAATTTTTCAAAACGTAATCGAATGAATTCAATTAACCCCTATTTTATGTAAAGGTTTTCTTAATTGTACATTAAATAGCTGTAGTTTAATATATTTGGTAGGATATTGTTAATTTTTAGTTCGACATTATTGTTTTTTTGTATTTTTGTTTACAATCATAAGTGTTAAAAAAACACATAAATGAAAACCCAAATTAAATCTTTTGTTTTTTTAGCTTTTGGAATAACTTTAATAATGTCATGTCAAAAGGCAGGTATTGATGGTGCTGCCACTTTGGTTATTTTTCCCCAGCATCATGGAGTTACAATACCTAACCATATTGGATATCTCGACTCTGTTTATGTAAAATTTGATGCAAAAGACCTTCCTTCTGACCCTACACATAATTACGATGCTGTTTTTGTTGGAGAATATGGTGAGGATCATGTTCATTGTACTTCCTTGCATACTGGGAATTATTATTTATACGCAACAGCATGGGATTCGATTAACAATGAGCGTGTTTATGGAGGGCTGGCTGTTAAAATAAAATTCAGCGAACGTCAAGATGAAATTGATATCAATATTCCTGTAGTGGAATAATTGTTAGTTTAATTTGCAACAGGTACAAAATTTCTGAACGATTATTTCTTATTCTTTATCAACCAAATTACTAAAAGCGGAAAAAGTAATAGGTCGGTAAGTACAGCAATCAATATGGTGATGCTTACTAGTAATCCGAATAAAAATGTACTCTCAAATCCTGAAGTCATCAAAGTCATAAAGCCGGCAGCAAGAATTAATGAGGTAACCACAACGGCCTTTCCAGTAGAGAGGTAGGTTCGCTTTAAGGCATACAGCAGGCTTTTTCCTTTTAATAATTCCAGTTTCAACCTTCCTAAAAAATGCACTGTATCGTCCGTTGCAATCCCAAATGCAATGGTGAAAATAATGGATGTGGAGGATTTTAATTCAATCCCTAATAAACCCATAAGTCCACCAATAAAAATTATTGGCAAGAGATTCGGTATTATGGCAATCAAAGCCATTTTCCACGATTTGTGAATGAGCGCAATAATTAAACCGACAATCAAAATAGAAAGGAGTAAGCCTTGCAAGGTGTTTGCAACGATGTACTCATTGTTTTTGTCTAGCATGACTGCAGCTCCAGTAAGTTGAATGTTTATGGCGCCCATCTCGGGTTCTGATGCTATAAATATTTTTAACTTTTGGTTTTGTTCACGAATAATTTTACTTCCTATGTCATGCATTTTTCCAGAAATCCGAGCTTGCTTTCCGTCTGTCGTTAATAAATTTTTTAATTCTTTTCTTTTTCGAAATTGCGCTAATTGATCAGTCAAATCGGCAATACTTTCAGAATCTGTAGGCAGTGTATAGTAAGTTGGATTGCCATTATTGTTTGCTTTATTAATTTCTTTTAATATTGAAATAGGCGAAAGAATGAATCCTACTTTGTAATTATCTTTTAAATAAGTTTCAAGTTTATTCATTGCCTTTATTTCTTTTATTCCAAGCATTGTACTCGAAGTGTCGCTCGGTGTTGCTATTAATTCAAAAGGTCTTGCACCAGCAAAATGTTTTTCAAAGAAAATAAAGTCTTGTCGCATTTCGTCCTTTGTGGTCAACCCTTCAATCATGTAATTATTGATGTTGATTTTTCCGATTGCTACAAAACTTAGGATTACCATAACGATTGTCCCAAAACCAATTAACTTACCATTTTTGAGAACCCATGATAAGAGTTTTAATAATCGTTTATTCCAAAACTGTGATGATTTGTTTTCCAACTTTAAATTCGGTTGTGGAATTACATTTAACACAACAGGAACAATTGTGAAGGAAAGTATGAAGCCAATAAAAACACCAATTGATGTATATAATCCGAAGTCTCTTATTGGAAGAATATGTGAATTGAGTAATGATAGAAACCCTAATGAGGTAGTGAGCAGTGTAATGAAAGTTGCGAAACCCACATCTTTTATTGTTTTTAAAAGTGCATCGAAACGATTAGAATTTCCTTCACGTAATTCTTCTAAATACTTTGTTACAATATGTACAACATCTGACATTCCAACTACAAACATCATGGTGGGAAGCAAGACGGTCATTATATCAAGCGGTTTTCCAAGCGCGGTCATTAAGGCAAGCGTCCAAATTATTGAAAGGATGACTACCATTAATGGTACCCACACTCCCCAGAACGATCGGAAAGAGATGTATAGAAATAGGACAATAAGTAAAAAAGAACAAATAAAGAAAATGAAAAATTCACCTGTAAGTCGATCTAAATAAGTTTTTTGTCCTTGTGCTTTACTTGCTGTTCTAAACTTATCAAAATTTGAATTGACCAACAACCTGTTAATTGTTGCAACAAGTTTATCAGAATTAATTTTATTAATTCCTTGTGTAGTTTTTATAAATAAACTTATTGATTTTCCATCTTTGGAAAAAAAAGAACCTATTAATTCCTCGGACTGAAAGATGAGCGCTGAATCTGATTTATACCTTTCCGACTCATCTACGTGAATAAGTGGAGTTCGAATGGGCCCAAATGCTGTTATGCTTGTGTTTTGTAATGTTGTAGGTGAAGTAACACTAATAATATCGGGCACTAATTTTAGAGAATCAGAGAGCAGCTCAATTTTTTCAAGAAAAGATTTTTGAAAAACGCCCTTCTTGTTTTCAACGGCGATTAATACAAATTCGTTGTCATATTCAAATGTTTTTCGAAAATCTAAATAAACATCAAGGTCTGGATCGTTGACAGGAAAAAATTTTTCAAAATCGTAATTGAATTTTATTTTTCTTAATTCGTAAATGGAGAATGCAGTAATTAACAGCACCAAGCCAAGGCTTAGGTAGCTGAGGATTTTAAAATGCTTTCGGACGAAATTCATGCCTTATAATTTCAGCTTGTAAGGTCGGAAAAATTAGCAGGATTTGTGTTAAAATAGAATTAAAGGAATAAAGAGGGTCAATCAATTATTTCAGCAGACAACAATTTTCACGCTTTTGGATAAAATAATGAAGAGGTTTCGCACAAAAGAGAGGGTTCGTTTTGGTTTATTATTAAAAGAAGGCTATAAGTCAGTGGATATAGGGGTAATCTTTACAATTTAAATCGTTTAGGACGCTATTTATTGCGAATAATTAATTTGCATGAAATACTGAGTGGCTTGCAAATAAAAAAACTATCTTTGCACCGAATTTCTTAATTAGCATATTAGAGCTGAAAGGGTAACACCTGAATTCTCTTAATTTCTTAAGATTTTTAAAATGGAAATGTGTTTATGTTTTCCATTAAAATACGATGCGGGATGGAGCAGTGGTAGCTCGTCGGGCTCATAACCCGAAGGTCATAGGTTCGAGTCCTGTTCCCGCTACTTATT
>NSIF01000040.1 GCA_002737665.1 Flavobacteriales bacterium
CCCTGTTTCAGACTTTCGTCAACATTCCAATTTTTATACGAACTAAGATCCAATTCTATTTTTTCATAGTACAATCGATTGCTTTTTGACCGAGTCACCAGAACTTTTTCTGACCATTTTAAGCTTAAGTGGGAAAGTTATTAACAAAAGTGGGTGAATGTGGGAAATAGTGGAAATATTTTCAATACTTTTACAGACAAGAAATAGGCTTTATGACAAGTTTGATTGGTGTTTACGAGTGCAACATTGATACTAAAGGGCGTCTGCTCTTGCCCGTTGCATTTAAAAAACAGATGCAATCAATTTTGAGAAAGGGCTTTGTTGTAAAGCGAAGTGTTTTTCATAAATGTCTTGAGCTCTATTCCATGAACGAGTGGAATGATTTAGTAAAGGATGTGAACAAACTAAATCGTTTCAAGAAAAAAAATGTTGACTTCATTAGAATTTTTAATGCTGGTGCAAAATCTATTGAGCTTGATGGTAGTGGCCGAATTCTTTTGCCGAAAGACCTGCTAACGTTTGCTGGAATTTCCAAAAATATCGTCATGTCTGCAGCTGTGAATATTATTGAAATCTGGGATAAGGATCGTTATGAAAAAACAATCAATGACGCCTCTATAGATTTCGGTTCACTTGCTGAAGAGGTGATGGGTGTAATGGGCAATAAGGGAGAGGATGTCGAACTACCATAACCCCGTTCTTTTACATGAAAGCCTGGAAGCATTGGCCATTAGGCCCGACGGAACATATGTTGATGTTACGTTTGGAGGAGGTGGTCACTCACGCGCGATACTTGCGCAACTTGGTGAAAAAGGAAAACTGATTGCATTTGATCAGGATGAAGATGCGGGTGCAAATATTATTAATGACCCTCGATTTATTCTTGTTAAGCAGAATTTCAGATTTCTTAAAAACCTACTTCGCTTGCACAGTGCAATCCCCGTTGATGGAATTCTTGCCGATCTCGGAATTTCTTCGCACCAAATTGATCAAGCTGAAAGAGGTTTTTCAACTCGCTTTGATGGGCCATTGGATATGCGGATGAATCGTTCTGCTACTATGGATGCTGAAGAAGTGTTAAACAATTATGATGAACGACAATTGAGGAACATGTTCAGAGAATTCGGGGATGTTGAAAATGCTGCAAAACTTTCGAAAACAATTTTTGCCGCAAGAGAAGAAGTTTCGATACGATCAATTGCTGAGTTGAAAGCTGTCATTAGTTCTTGCATGCCAAAAGGGAAAGAATTTCAGTATCTGGCAAAAGTATTTCAGGCTTTGAGAATTGAAATAAATGGAGAGATGGAAGCTTTGAAAGAACTGTTGTTGCAGTCGGTTGAAGTTTTGAAGCCCGAGGGTAGAATGGTCGTCATTTCTTACCATTCATTGGAAGATAGATTGGTCAAGAATTATTTCAGAACAGGTAGTTTAAAGGGAGAGCAGCAGAAAGATTTTTTTGGAAATATAATAAGACCATTTGAACCTGTAAATAGAAAACCAATAGTGCCGAGTGAGTCAGAGTTGAATTTGAATAATCGTTCACGAAGTGCAAAATTAAGAATAGCAACAAAATCTGCCTGAATTTGTTAGCGAACAAGAAATAAATATGACAAAGAATGTAATAAAAGAAAATCCTAAGTCTGAAGTTAAACCACCTCAAAGAAAAAGCGGTGGAAATAGCATCACTCGAGGATTAGGGTCATTTTTTACAGGTGCTTTTCTTTCTAAAGAACGAGCTATTAATACACTCCCTTTTATTTTCTTCCTCACGATTATTGCATTGTGTTATATAGCTAATGGATTTTATGCGGAGTCACTAATAAGAAAGGAAAATAAATTTACTGCGCAATTAAAAGAACTCCATTCTGAATTTATTATTTCAAAATCAGAACTCAGCGATTTGAGTAAACAATCTGAAGTAGCTAAGCTAGTTGACACGCTAGGTATAAAAGAATCTATTGAGCCGCCTCGAAAAATTTTAGTGCATTCTCAAACACCAATAAAAAACTAATCGTGGAAGAACGTAAGGATATCCTTAAGCGTGTTTATTTGGTGTACATCTGTTGTTGCTTTTTAGCATTGGCTATTCTTAGTCGTGTTTTTGTTATCCAGTTTTCACAAGGTGATTACTGGAAAGCGGAAGCAAAAAAATTTATGAATAAGGAACAGTACATAGAAGCTGTGAGGGGAAATATTTTTGCAACTGATGGTTCTTTACTTGCTACATCGCTTCCTTATTATCAAATAGGAATTGATCCGCTTGCAAATAAAAATATTGATGATAGCCAATTTGAAGATAGTGCCAAAGGATTGGCTGATGGACTTGCTAGAATATTAGACATACACGCAGCATCAGAATATTTGAAAACACTATTGAGTGCTCGTGCACGTGGCTTGCGTTATCAACAACTTGCTCGAAATGTAACTTACAATCAATTACAGTCAATAAAAAAACTTCCGCTCTTTAGGGCAGGTCAATTTAAGGGGGGCTTTGTATTTGAACAAACCAATCACCGTGCGCGTCCTTTTAGAATGCTTGCTGGAAGAACAATAGGTTACATCAGTGACAGTGGAAAAGTTAAAGTTGGTTTGGAGGGAGCATTCGATTCCATATTAACAGGAGTGCGTGGTAAAAAAGTAATGCAGAAAATTGCTGGTGGTGTGTGGAAACCTTTAAACAATGAAAATGAAATAGAACCGCAGCAGGGGAGAGATATCGTTTCAACAATTGATATAAATATTCAGGATGTCGCAGAAAATGCATTGCTAAATTCACTTATTGAGCACAATGCAAAGTATGGATGTGTAGTGTTGATGGAAGTTGAAACTGGAAAAATTAGGGCAATTGCAAATCTCACTCGCAAAGATTCTGGTGTGTATGTTGAAGATTTGAATTATGCAATTCAAGATTTGGAGGAACCGGGTTCTACCTTCAAACTCGCAGCACTTTTGGTAGGACTCGATGATGGTCTAATTGATTTGGAGGATAAATTAAATCTCGAAAACGGAGAGCATACATACTTTGATCGAGTGATGCACGATGCGGAAAGACCTAGAGCAAACAATGTGACACTTTTGGAGGCTTTTGAGGAATCATCAAATGTTGGAATTTCTAAAGCAATTGTTGCAGCATATTCTAAAAATCCTAAAAAATTTACAGACGGATTGCATCGATTGAGTTTTGGTTCAAATTATGATTTGCAAATTCCCGGTGCTGGAAAGGCTTACATAAAAAATGCTGGTGATGATAAATGGACTGGTGTTTCGCTTCCATTTATTTCAATTGGTTACGAATCACTTATTACTCCACTGCAAACACTTACGCTCTACAATGCCGTTGCCAATAATGGTATTATGGTTAAGCCAATGTTTGTGAGCGAAATTAGAGAGAAAGGAAAAACTATTAAAACATTTGATACTGAAATAATAAATCCAGCAATAGTAAAGCATGAAACAATTGTAAAAGCGAGAACACTTCTTGAAGGCGTTGTAAAAAATGGAACTGCTAAAAACTTAAATAGTTTATTCTATCCTGTAGCAGGTAAAACGGGAACTGCTCGTATTGCAAAAGGAAAGGGTTATGGAAAATCTAGAAATGAAATAACATACCAAGCGTCCTTCGTTGGATATTTTCCGGCCAACAATCCAAAATATTCTTGTATCGTAGTGGTCAATGCCCCAAGTGGTGATGTTTATTATGGAGGGAAAGTTTCGGGACCAATTTTCAAACAAATTGCGGATCGTGTTTACGCAACTGAAATGGATATTCATACTCCAATAAATTCTACGGTTAATAAAAATGCTGAAATCCCATTTATAAAATATGGAAGTATGAAATCTACCCTGCTTGCATTACAGGGTTTAGCTGTAAGTATAAATAATAAGCAGGCAACCACTAGCGATGATTTTGTTAAGGTGATTACAACTGGTAAGGATGTAAGCTTCGAAAAAATTAACCCAGATCAGCAATTGAGTAATGGAATAATGCCAGATCTCTCGGGAATGGGAATTGGCGATGTTTTATTCCTGCTGGAAAATCGTGGGTATCGTGTAAAATTAAAAGGATGTGGTTCGGTTACAAAGCAATCTATTTTACCTGGTCAACCGATTAATAAGAATTCGGATTTAATTGTTGAGTTATCTATATGAAACTATTAAGTGACATACTTTACAAAACGGGTCTTGTAGAAACACAAGGGTCAACCAATGTTGCTATCACAGCAATGACCTTTGATTCTCGAAAAGTTGAAAAGGATGGATTATTTGTTGCTGTTCGAGGAACTCAAAGTGATGGCCATGATTTTATTGATAAAGCAATTTCACTTGGAGCAGTTGCAATTGTATGTGAAGAATTTCCTAAGGAAATAATAGATCGGATTACCTACGCTAAAGTTGTTGACAGCTCTTTAGCACTTGGAATTATAGCTTCCAATTTTTATGATAATCCATCTTCCTCCTTAAAGCTTATTGGTGTAACTGGAACAAATGGAAAAACAACAACTGTCACGTTGCTCTTCCAACTCTTTAGAGCAATGGGTTTAAAAGCCGGAATGCTAACAACTGTCCGTAATATGATTAACAGCGAAGAGATTCCATCTACGCACACAACACCTGATGCAGTAGAGTTAAATACACTTCTTCGTCGGATGGTTGATGCGGGATGCAAATATGCTTTCATGGAGGTGAGTTCGCATAGTGTTGTTCAAAAAAGAATTGCTGGATTAGAATTTTCTGGAGGTGTTTTTTCAAATATTACACATGACCATCTTGATTATCACAAAACATTCGATGAATATATTAAAGCTAAAAAAACTTTTTTCGATCAACTTCCAAAAAGTGCTTTTGCATTAGTGAATAAAGACGATGTGAATGGAATTATTATGGTTCAAAATACAAAAGCTTTGAAACGAAGTTATTCCATTTCATCTCTTGCTGATTTTAACTGTCGTGTTTTGGAAAATCAATTTTCAGGCCTGCAATTGAATATGGATAATGTTGAGTTATGGAGCAAATTAATTGGAAGTTTTAATGCCTACAATCTTCTTGCTGTTTATTCAACTGCCATTTTACTTGGCCAAGATAAGATGAATGTACTAATGACAATCAGTACACTCGATTCTGTTGAAGGGAGATTTGAATATGTACGAAGCGATAGTGGTATTACTGGAATTGTAGATTATGCCCACTCTCCAGATGCTTTGAAAAATGTTTTAAGTACAATTAAAGATATACGTTCTGGAAATGAGCAAGTGATTACAGTTGTGGGTTGTGGTGGCGATCGAGATTCTGCTAAACGTCCAATCATGTCAAGAATTGCTTGTGATTTATCAGATAGAGTAATTCTCACTTCTGATAATCCAAGAAGCGAAGATCCAGAAAGTATTTTGAAACAAATGCAAAATGGGATTGAAAAGCAAAACACTAAAAAAACTTTATCCATTGTCGATCGACGGGAGGCCATACGCACAGCAGTAGCATTGGCGCGACCAGGTGATATCGTTTTGGTTGCAGGTAAGGGCCATGAAAAATATCAAGAAGTAAATGGCGTAAAGTATCCGTTCGATGACATGGGAGTTTTAAAAGAAAATTTAAATAACGCCAACGTATAATTATGTTTTACTATTTATATCTCTGGTTAGAAAAAATGCAGTATCACATTACTGGGATGGGTGTATTAAAATACATTTCTTTCCGTGCTGCTCTTGCAATTTTTGTGTCTCTTCTAATTACGATGTTTTTTGGTAAGCGCATTATTAGTCTCATACAAAAAATGCAAGTTGGGGAAACTGTTCGTGATCTTGGTTTGGATGGACAAAAACAAAAGGCGGGTACACCAACGATGGGCGGTTTAATTATTCTTGCGGCAATTATTATTCCAACACTTCTATTCGCTAACCTTTCTAATATATATATTATTCTAATGTTGATTTCAACTATATGGTTGGGCGCAATTGGATTTATCGATGATTACATAAAAGTGTTCAAAAAAGATAAAGAGGGCTTGCACGGTCGTTTTAAAATTTTAGGTCAGATTGGAATTGGATTAATTGTGGGTTCTGTTTTGTATTTCAATAGTAATGTAACTATTCGTGAAAAAATAACTCCTTCAAACACTGATGTAATTGCCATGGGAGTTGATCAAGCTCCTGTAAGTTCCACACGTTTTCCTGAATACGATAAAACAGAAACGCATTCAACTAAAACAACAATTCCTTTTGTAAAGAATAATGAATTTGACTATGCAGTCATTGTTGGTTTCTTGGGCGACAAAGCAAAAGATTGGGCATGGTTAATTTTTATTCCAATTGTCATATTTATTATCACAGCTGTTTCTAACGGTGCAAATGTTACGGATGGGATTGATGGACTGACAGCAGGTACATCTGCAGTCATTGGCGTAGTACTCGGTATTCTGGCCTATGTATCTGGTAATATGGTTTTCGCCGATTATTTAAATATTATTTACATACCCGATACCGGTGAGTTAGTAATTTTTATAGCAGCTTTTATTGGCGCTTGTGTTGGGTTTCTTTGGTATAATGCTTTTCCTGCACAGGTATTTATGGGTGATACTGGAAGTTTGGCGCTAGGGGGAATTATTGCAGTCTTCGCAATTGCAATTCGTAAAGAATTACTTATTCCAATTATTTGTGGTGTGTTTCTTATCGAGAGTATTTCGGTTATACTTCAAGTAACTGTATTTAAATACCGGAAGAAAAAAATGGGAATTGAATTTGCTCGTGCTAATCGATTATTTCTAATGGCGCCATTGCACCATCACTATCAGAAAAAAGGAATGCATGAGTCGAAAATTGTTTTTAGATTTTTAATTGTAACGATAATGCTTGGTGTACTTGCTATAGTAACATTAAAACTTCGTTGATTGTTAATTGATGAAAAAAATTGTGATCATAGGCGGAGGAGAAAGTGGAGTAGGTGCTTCGGTATTGGCTAAACAAAAAGGGTTTGATGTCTTTGTTACTGATAATGGCCCGATAAAAGAAAAGTATAAAGTCGTTCTTTCACATCATGGAATAATTTGGGAAGAGAATCAACATACAGAAAGTTTGATTCTGAATGCCGACGAAATAATTAAAAGTCCAGGCATACCTGAAACGGCTGCACTAGTGCAGGTGCTCAAAAAACAAGGAACGCCTATCATTTCTGAAATTGAATTTGCATCACGGTACACCAATGCAAAATTGATTTGTGTTACAGGTAGCAATGGTAAAACGACAACGGTTACCATTTTGTATCACATTCTAAAAAAGGCAGGATTAAATGTGGCGTTAGCAGGAAATGTAGGACACAGTTTCGCAATGCTTGTTGCGGTTGGAAATTATGATTATTACGTGCTTGAGTTGAGCAGTTTTCAATTAGAAGGGATGTATAATTTTCGCGCCGACATAGCCATACTGACCAATATAACACCCGATCATTTAGATCGATATGATTATAAGCTTGAAAATTATGCAGCAGCCAAATTTAGAATTATTCAAAATCAGAAAGATACAGATGCTTTTATTTTTTGTAATGATGATGTCGTGACAAAATTAGAAATGTCTAAAATAAAAATTAATGCAAAACAATACCCATTCTCAATTTTTGAACGTGTCGATGAAGGCGCGTATTTAAATAATAACGAATTTATTTTAACCATCAATAATAATCTATTAACTATGAATATCGAAGAACTAGCATTACAAGGCAAACACAATATTTACAATTCTATGGCTGCTGGCATCGCTTCGCGATTGTTGGAAGTACGCAAAGAATCAATTCGAGAAAGTCTCGCTGATGTTCAGAACGTAGAACATCGGATGGAATTTGTAGCACGAATTAATAATATAGATTTTATTAACGATTCGAAAGCTACAAATATAAATTCCACTTGGTACGCCTTAGAAAGTATGAACACTCCTGTAGTGTGGATTGTTGGTGGTGTGGATAAGGGAAATGATTATACTGAACTTTTTGAATTGGTTAAGTCCAAGGTAACAGCCATTATTTGCTTGGGGACAGAAAATGCAAAAATTATAAGTGCATTTGATGGAAAAGTGGAAACTATTGTTGAAGCGAAAAATGCAATGGAAGCAGTTGCCCTTGCTTACCGTATTGCTAGAAAAGGAGATTCGGTTTTACTTTCACCCGCATGTGCAAGTTTTGATATGTTTGAAAATTTTGAAGATCGTGGACAACAGTTCAAGGCCGCTGTTCGCGCACTATAATATTAAATACTATATGGAATACAGTTCTAAAAATCTGAAGCTAGTCGACACATTTGATTCGTTAATTCAAGCACGTATTAAAATGCAAGGCGATTGTGCCCATCATTTAGAAATTGTTTGTAATCATAATAATGTAGATTGGATTAATCATTCTATGTCAACTTCCATTGACTTGACTTGGCAAGCACTTTGCGATGTGCCTGGACCGATGGTGCTCATCATTGGTGGAATTGATCAGGCAGAGGACCATGAGAAATTAAGTAATCTCATTCAAGAAAAAGTTGTTCTTTTAATTTGCTTAGGTTCCACAACGTGGAAATATTTTAAGACTTTTAGTGAACAATCTATAATGATAGTTACGGCTAAAGAAATGAAGGAAGCTGTTTATTATGCAGCATTGATTGCTAGTAATAAAGCGCAAACCGTTTTGTTTGCCCCTTCCTGTCCAAGTTATGATGCATTTGATAATTATAAAAATAGGGGCAATGCATTTCGAAAGGAAGTTTTAGAGTTTTTTAAAAAATAAATTGTAATCTGTAATGAATCTATTTAGATACTTCAAGGGGGATAAAGTGATCTGGATGATTACTATTTTACTTTCGTTATTATCAATTCTTGCGGTTTATAGTTCGATCGTTGCACTCGCCTATAAAAATCAAAATGGGGCAACAGAATTTTATTTATTTAAGCATTCCCGACTAATTTTATTAGGATTTATATTAATGTATGTGACACACCGAATCCCCTTTATTTATTATTCTCGGATTTCACAAATTATGCTTATTATTTCGGCACCGCTACTTTTATTCACCCTTTTATATGGATCAAATTTAAATGAAGCAAACAGGTGGCTTGCCATTCCCGGTATTGGATTATCATTTCAAACTTCTGATTTTGCTAAACTTGCTTTAGTAATGTATGTGGCTAGAATTGTTTCACAAAAACAAAAAGAACTTACAGATTTTAAGACTGTGTTATTTAATATTGCGTTGCCGATGTTTATTATTTGTGGTTTAATACTTCCAGCAAATTTTTCTACTGCAGCTATGCTTTTTTGCACTTGTTTAATAATCATGTTTGTTGGTAGAGTTCCTATAATTAATATGCTTAAGGTGGTTGCAATTGCAATTACGGGTTTTCTATTTCTTTTATTAGTTGGACATTTTTTTCCTAAGGCAATTCCTCGTGTGCAAGTTTGGGAAAATCGTGTGGTGGAATTTTGTAAAGGTGACGAGGTGGCGGATCCCGATAAAAGCTATCAGGCAAATCATGCAAAAATTGCAATTGCTACAGGTGGGTTGACGGGTGTTGGAGTAGGAAATAGTCTACAGAGAAATTTTCTTCCTCAAGCTTATTCCGATTTTATTTATGCAATTATTATTGAGGAATATGGTTCGATTTTAGGTGGTTTAGGAATTTCGTTTTTGTATTTGGTGTTGCTTTTTCGAGGAGTTCGTGTCGCCACTAAAAGTCAAAGCACTTATGGAACCATGTTGGCATTTGGGATATCGTTTAGTCTAATTTTTCAAGGATTTATAAATATGGCTGTCGCTGTTAATCTTTTTCCGGTAACTGGACAACCACTTCCGTTTCTCAGTATGGGTGGGACATCTATTTTATTTTCATGCATTGCAATTGGTATAATTTTAAGTGTAAGTCGTGAAACAGAAACGGGACAAGATAAATTATCAACTGCCGATGTAGAAAAAGGAGGTGCTATTGTCACCACTTAAATTTATTATTAGCGGCGGAGGAACAGGGGGACATATTTTCCCGGCAATTGCAATTGCGAATGCTTTGAAATTGAAATTACCTGATTCCGAATTTTTATTCGTTGGCGCAAAAGGTAAAATGGAAATGGAAAAAGTCCCTGCAGCAGGATATCGAATTGAAGGACTTTGGATAAGTGGACTTCAACGAAAATTGACTTGGAGCAATTTAGCGTTCCCATTTAAGTTGATCAGTAGTTTGATTCGTGCAAAAAAAATTCTGAGAAAATTTAGGCCCGATGCGGTTATTGGTACAGGTGGATTTGCCAGTGGCCCAATGTTAAGAGTTGCATCGAAGGCGGGTATTCCAACTTTAATTCAAGAGCAAAACTCTTTTCCAGGAATAACAAATAAAATTCTTTCCAAAAGAGTGAATAGAGTTTGTGTTGCTTATGATGGAATGGAACAATATTTTCCTAAAGAAAAAATATTGTTTACAGGTAATCCCGTTAGAGAAGACATTCTGAATCTTAGTGGTAAGCGTCCTCGTGGTCAAGAAATGTTTGGCTTAGATGCTTCGAAAACGACATTGCTTGTAGTTGGAGGAAGTTTAGGAGCAAAAGCTATTAATGAAAGTATAGAAAAAGGACTGCAAGCATTAGTTGATAAAAACATTCAAGTTATTTGGCAAACGGGTATTCCATTTTTCAAGAGAGCAGAAGCGGCAGTAAAATTAATTACTGGAAATGGAGTTGTTGTAACAGAATTTATTTCTAAAATGGACTACGGTTATGCTGTTGCGGATATTGTGATATCACGAGCGGGTGCTGGAGCCGTTTCGGAATTGTGTCTTGTTCGCAAGCCATGTATTTTGGTTCCACTTTCATCAGCAGCTGAGGATCATCAGACAAAAAATGCTATGGCACTTGTCAATCATCAAGCAGCAATATTGGTAAAAGATGTTGACGCAATGCTTGAGCTTGTACCAAAAGTTTTAGAAATGAATGGCAATGAGCAATTGAGAAATAAGTTAGAAATTAATATAGCTTCCCTTGCCGTAGAAAATTCTGCTGAATTAATAGCCAGTGAAATAATAACGCTTGTGAATAATAAGAATTTATAAAAAATGCAACTCAATAAACTGACACATATTTATTTCCTTGGCATTGGTGGTATAGGTATGAGTGCCCTTGCACGCTTTTTTAATGCATCGGGAAAGCAGGTTTGTGGCTATGATAAATATGAATCAGAATTGACAAGCACATTAATAGCCGAAGGAATTAATATTCATTTTGAAGAAAATGTTGATTTAATTCCAGTCCAAATCAAAAACACCATTGCTAAGGAAAGCGTATTAATTGTTTGGACCCCTGCTGTGCCCTTGGAACATATCGAGTTTGTTTGGTTCCAAAGTAATGGTTTTAACATAATGAAAAGAGCGCAAGTGTTGGGGCTTATTGTTGATCAATCAAAAACAATTGCAGTTGCTGGGACACACGGAAAATCTACGACTACCACCATGATTGCTCATATTTTAAGGACCGCAGCGGTTGATTGTTCCGCTTTTCTTGGTGGCATAGCAAAAAATTATAACACGAATCTTTTACTTGGGAAAAATCTCGGCAAAGAGAATGTTGCAATTGACCAAAATATAGTGGTGGCTGAAGCTGATGAATACGACCGCTCCCTTTTATGGTTGCATCCTTTTATTGCTGTGATTACTTCTGTCGACCCTGATCATCTTGATGTGTATGGTGACGAAACAGCAATGCATAAAACATATCAAGATTTTGTAAAACAAGTTGAGGGTTATTTAATAACAAAGTCTCAGGTAATAGAAAAACTTAATCTTAAAAAAGAAGATCGTGTTTTTTCTTACTCTTTGGATGATACTCAAACAGACTCTTATGCAGAAAACATTAAAATTATAGACGGATTTTTTACATTTAATCTTGTTGTAAATAATTCGAAAATATCAGATTTGCGTTTGGGGCTTCCAGGGCGTCATAACTTGGAAAATGCAATTGCAGCAGTAGTTGTGGCCAAGCAAATGGGAGTAAACGATGATTTAATTCGTAAAGCACTTTCCTCTTTTTCTGGTGTTGAACGTCGGTTTGATTTTAGAATTCGCAGTCAAAAAATAGTTTTTGTTGATGATTACGCACACCATCCCGTTGAATTAACAGCTTGTATTTCTTCTTTAAAAGAGATATTCCCAGGCAAAAAAGTTACTGGAATATTTCAGCCACATCTGTATTCTCGCACTCGTGATTTTGCTCAAGAATTTGCAAAAAGTTTGGAATTGCTTGATGAAGTTATTCTGCTTGATATTTATCCGGCAAGGGAAATGCCAATCCCAGGAATAACATCTGCTATGCTGCTCGAAAAAATTCAATCAAACAAAAAATATTTATATTCAAAAGTAGAATTAATAGAAAAAATAGTACAACACGATTTTGATATTCTTGTAACAATGGGTGCAGGCGACATAGCTAATTTGTGTGATCCTTTAGAAAGAGAGTTGAGAAAAAAACATCAATTAACGGAGGAATTAATATGAAAAAAATTCTCTTTGTTTCACTTTGGATACTATTTACTGTCGGTTTGGTTTTGGTTATGAGTTTTGCAAGTAAATCACATGCTAAACGCGTGTGTACTAAACTTACTATTTCCATTGATCGTAAAAACGCTGATTTATTTATAAAAGACGAAGATGTTTTGAAATTTCTTTCTAATCATGGTAAAAACCCAGTTGGTTTAGAATTTGCAAAAATTAATACTGCTTTGTTAGAAAAACTTGTGTTGAGTCACCCATCAGTCGAATCTTGTGAAGTATATATTTCCGCACTTGGCGACATTAACATTGCTATTCAACAACGCAGTTCTGTCTCAAGAATAATTAATTTGAGTAATGAATCATTTTATTTTGATTCACGAGGATTTTTAATGCCTTGGTCTGATACCTATACTTCCCCAGTGCTCGTTGTGAATGGATTTATTAAGGAGAATTACGGAACATTGTACACTGTCAATTTTGATTCCTATTCTTTGGATTCCGCTTTGCGTAGCCCCTTATTGATGGACGACATTTGGCAAATTACAAAACGAATTGCAGCCGACACTTTTCTTAGCGCTCAATTGATTCAAGTTTACATAACACCTGAAAGGATATTGCAATTAATTCCGCGTGTGGGAAATCATGTTATTGTTCTTGGTGATATTAGCGATATTGATGAAAAAATTAATAAGCTTAGAATTTTTTATTCTGATGGAATTAGTCGTTCTGGAAACTGGAATGACTATAAGACTATTGATCTTCAATTTAAAAATCAAATTGTTTGTACTAAAAAATAAAAAAAATGGAATCTGAAATCGTAGTTGGTCTTGACATTGGCACGACCAAAATAGCTGTGCTTGTTGGTCGTCGCACAGAACATGGAAAAATAGAAATTCTCGGCATCGGGAAAGCCGAATCGCTTGGTGTAGCTCGCGGTGTGGTGCTTAATATTGACGAAACTGTTCGCGCAATAAAGCTAGCCGTTGCAGAGGCCGAAGTAAAAGCCGGGGTTGATATTAAAATAGTTAATGTTGGAATTGCAGGCCAACACATCAAAAGTTTACAACACCGTGGAATGAAAACGCGGCGTAGTATTGAGGAAGAAATTTCTCAAAAAGACATTGATGAGTTGATTGATGATATGTACCGATTATTAATGTCACCTGGAGAAGAAATTCTTCATGTTATTCCACAGGAATATATAATTGATAATGAGGTTGGCATAAAAAATCCAATTGGTATGGCAGGGACACGTATGGAAGCAAACTTTCATATTATTACTGGCCAAGTAGCAGCGGCTAAAAATATTGATAAGTGTGTGGCTAAGGCTGGTCTTATGGTGGCCGAAGTGACTTTAGAGCCACTGGCATCTGCTGATGCAGTTCTGAGCGATGAAGAAAAAGAAGCAGGGGTTGTATTGGTTGATATTGGTGGAGGAACAACTGATGTTGCTGTTTTTCATGACGGGATTATTCGCCATACTGCTGTCATTCCTTTTGGTGGTAATATTATAACTGAAGACATAAAAGAAGGATGTAGTATTATTAAAACACAAGCTGAGCTGTTGAAAATAAAATTTGGTTCTGCTTTGGCGAGCGAAAATCAAGAGAATGAAATAGTTTCAATTCCAGGTCTACGAGGGCGAGCACATAAAGAAATTTCAGTAAAAAATCTGGCGCATATAATTCAGGCCCGAATGGAAGAAATTCTTGAACATGTGTTTTATGAAATTAAGAATTCTGGATTTGAGAAAAAATTAGTAGCGGGTATTGTTGTAACCGGTGGAGGAGGGCAGCTTAAACACATCACACAACTTATGGAATATGTAACAGGCATGGACACGCGGGTGGGATTTCCGAATGAACATTTAGCTATAAGTTCTGAAGAGGTTACTAGTCCAATGTATGCTACTGGAGTTGGACTGGTTATGCGAGGCTTAAAATTACAGCAAACACATAAGGTCATTGAAGAAAAAGATAAGGTGAAAGATCATTCAGAGAAACGTAAAGGTGGCTGGTTTGATAAGATTTTTTCAAGAGGGAAAGAATGGTTTGAAGACGATTCCAACGCTTAATATTCCGTGTGAAATGAACAATTGAAAGTTAGTAAGTTCACTTTATGTTTAGTAATTACATTTTTAATGTTAAGTAATTTTCAACGATTTTTATTTTCAATGGATACATACAACATTTTTGATGAATTGCCTGACGAAGAAGGAAATAACTATTCTTCAGATCGGGAGGAATCATTTATTGATGAAACACCTTTTGAAATAAAAGAAATTATTACATCAATTGATAAAACTTCTGAAAAATCAAGTAATACAAATACCACACACACTACTAGTACAAACCAATCTCACCAAGCTATGAAATTTGATCTTCCTGAACATTCCTCGATTATTAAAGTGATCGGAGTTGGCGGTGGTGGCAGCAACGCTGTTAACCACATGTATCGTCAAGGCATTAAAGGCGTTGACTTTATTGTTTGTAACACGGATAAACAAGCACTCGACATGAGTCCTGTTCCTCATAAAATTGTTTTGGGAACTACACTTACTGAAGGTAGAGGCGCTGGGTCAATTCCTGAAGTAGGAAGAAATGCAGCGATTGAAAATATAGAGGACATACGTGGTTTGCTTGCTAATAATACAAAAATGGTGTTCATTACTGCCGGTATGGGTGGTGGTACCGGAACTGGAGCAGCTCCTATTATTGCAGGTATAGCACGTGAAATGGGAATTCTTACAGTTGCAATTGTGACTGTTCCTTTCTTATTCGAAGGAAAAAAACGTCGCCTTCAAGCGGAAGAAGGCTTGGAACAATTAAAACAAAATGTGGATACATTACTTGTTGTTTGCAACGACAAATTAAGGGAGATGTATGGTAATCTAAAACTCAGTGATGCATTTTCACACGCTGACGATGTACTTGCTATTGCTGCGAAATCAATTGCAGAAGTTATTTCACTTACACAGCAGATTAATGTTGATTTTGCTGACGTTTGTACAGTGATGAGGAATAGTGGAGTTGCTATTATGGGTTCTGCAGTTGTGTCGGGCGAAAATCGTTCTACCCGAGCTGTTGAACAAGCTTTAAATTCTCCTCTTTTGAATGACAACAATATTACTGGTGCTCGTTTTGTACTTCTTAATATTATTTCTGGAGAGAATGAAATAACGATGGATGAGTTGGGAGAAATTACAGATTACATTCAGGAAGCAGCAGGACAAACAGCTGAAATTATTAAAGGATACGGTGTAGATCCTTCGCTCGGCGATAATGTAAATGTTACAATTATTGCTACAGGATTTAATCAGAATAATCCGATTGCATATGAGTATACTAAGAAACAAGCTGCTGAAAAAGTTGTACTTGAACTTGATGAAAATAAATTAGAGCTTGTTGAGGCAGTTCAAAATGAAGTCAAAGCTGAAGTTGTAAATCCACTTGCGCCATTTTTAGTTTCTAAGCAACCAGAACCAATTGCAGAGGAAAAAATTGCTAAAGTTGACATTGTAAATGTACTTGCGCCATTTATAGTAGCAGAAGAGCCGGTTTTAGAAATTAATTTGCAAGAAGAAATTCAAGAACCAATAGCTGAAGTAACGCTGGTTGAGGAAATCATTGAACCCATTGCTGAAGTAGTGCTTGAAGAAGAAATTGTGCTGCCAATAGCTGAAGTAACGCTGGTTGAGGAAATCATTGAACCCATTGCTGAAATAACGCTTGAAGAAGAAATTGTGCTGCCAATTGCTGAAGCTGATTTGAAAGAAGAAATTCTTGAACCGGTAGCTGAATCTGAAGTGATTGAACCTGTTTTGAATACAAATGTAGAATTTGAAATAACAAATTTCACAGAAACTGAAACAACTACTTCTAATTTGGAATTAGTAATTGAAAATAATGAGACACCTGAACTAGTAGCGGAAATTGTACCTGTTGCAACAATTCCTGAAATAATTGTAACTGCTGTAGCAGCAAATGAGCCATTCTTAATTAAAAGAGATGTTGTTGAAACTTCTGCCGCTTCTGATTTAGTTGTGTCAGAGCAAATCA
>NSIF01000041.1 GCA_002737665.1 Flavobacteriales bacterium
TTTAGCACTTGTTCCTGGAGCAAAGTCAAGCATTTGTTGGCTGAGCGTATATTGAATTATAGTTTCATTATTTGCAGGAGGCGGAACAGACATAGCCAATGCAATTGCATATGAATTATGCTCTGGGTCACCTGAAATATCTCTATCCCAACCACCCTGATGAGAAAGTAAATGCTTAACAGTAATACCATAAACCAAAGGATCTAAAATAGTTTGATAAATAGGATCAGGTAAAATTCCATTTGGTCCAAAAACGAGATCATTTAAACCTACCCTGCCTTGCTCGTAGAGATGCATTATTGTAATCGCTGTAATTTGCTTGGACAAACTAGCAATTCTAAAAATATTATCAGGACATACAGCAGCACTTGTCGATGAATCTGCAATTCCAAACCCTCGACTGTAAACTAAACGTCCTTGATAAGTAATGGCTAATTGTCCTCCGGTAATATCATGATTATTTAAAAGATTCGTCATGGCAACATCGAAGTTGGCAAGAGAAGGAGAATAATAACCTGTTTGGGCTTTTACACTTTGCGTACAAGTGAATAATAACAAAATTGTAACGGCTATGAATAGTAATTTTTTTGTTTTCATAGTATATGTTTTTAGAATTTTTTATAAAATAATTAAGTTTTTATTCTTTTATCACTTTAAATGTTTGTTTCAAATTGTCTCCAACACGCAAAAAATACATTCCTGCTGGTAGTGCTGAAATATCTAGTTTATTTGTGTTTTTTTCTTCTAAAAGGAGTTTTCCTGAAAAGTCAAACAACGCAATATTTCCCGTCTCAGACATGTAAATATAATCAGTTGTTGGGTTTGGATAAATACTGATTCCAGTTTCATTTAGCGCTATAGTGCTGATGCCTGTTGACTGTGCAACACTTACAGCATCAATAAAAAGATTATTGGACCATCCGCAAATTTTACGGAAGCGAATCATAACTTCCCCGGTATATGCAGCCAGCGAAATAGTTTCATGTTTCCATTGGGCAGCAGTAGGCCAAAAATAATTATATGTTGCAGGAGCAGTCTTAAGACTATAACCGCCTTTGTAAAAAAGACTTTGCCAGCTTACACCACAATCGGATGATATTAATACATTAAGAGAATCGTAATATCCAGGATAATAGGCATAGGCATACTCGAATTCAAGTGCAGGGTTTGTTACACCTGTAATATTAATCATAGGCATATCAAGGTCGTAAAAAGCACCAAAAAATCCAGCGCTTCCTATAGCTGCCGAATAGCTACCGTTGAATGGTGCTACAGATGTTTGACCCCATTGGTAATATAAAGATTCATCTATTGCTGAAGGGGAATTTAAATTCCAACCTGGAGGAGGAAAAATAGCACCTTCAAAATTTTCAGTAAAAGGAGCATTAACAGCAGCAGAAGTGTTTACTATAAAGTCACTTTTTGCAGTATCATTAAATGTATATCCTTCAATGCCTGCATTAGGAGCCGAAGTATAGCATGTGAATTTGTGTGAACCGCTGGTTGCGATAATTACCGGTAGCGTTACAGCAACCTGATTACCTATTCCTAACGCGCCTACCCAATTATATACAGCAGGTACTCCTCCATCAATTTTATAATTTATATTAACAGAATTAAGTATATTATTTCCATAGTTTTTGAGTGTAACTGATGGATTATGTGATGCACTGCAGCCATTTCCTAAGGGATTAACAATTGAATAAATACCTGCATCGTTTGGCAGCTTAGGATATTGATTATGAAAAACAGAAAATATTGGATTTACGAGCGCATTAGCATTGGTTAATCCGCCATTTGTTAAAAAGCAAAAAGTCGATTTAGTTCGTACATCATACCACATAATCGATTGGTATCCCAACATGCTGCCTGAATGATAATATGCATAATCAATTGTAGGGTCTGAATAATAGGATTCCATTAGACCAAGTCCATAATTAAAACCAACATATCCGCACTGAATGGGTTGAAAATTTAATATTTCCTTTAAAGAAGAATCGGCAATAATTTGCCCGCTAAACAAAGCACTATACCATTGAACCATTTCACTGGAAGTTGAAAGAATTCCACCAGCAGCAGTACCAGTGGTAAATAAAGATGTCATAGGAGAATTACTGATTTCACCCCAGGTTGCATCCCACATATGAGCTACAGTGCCATTAGGTGCTTCAAAGGCCCCTACAAAAGTGCTATCCATATTCAAGGGATCAAAAATAAAAGTATGCAGATTCTGAACCCAGGTGTTTCCAGTAGCTGATTCAATAATCATAGCCGCAAGTAAATAATTGGTATTGGAATATTGACATCCCATGCCTGGAGCAAAATGCGGAGCTCCTATTATGGCAAGAAGTTCCTGTGATGTCCAGAATCGGCTGGAGTCAGCCCAAATAGAGTCGGTCCAAAGACAACAATTGTCATTTAAGTAATCAAAAAAACCAGTTTGATGAGACAGTAGCTGGCGGATAGTTGCGGTGGAATCGATATTTGGAAAAGACGGCAACCATTGATATAAATGGTCATTGAGAGACAGCACATTTTGTTCCTGTAGCTTTAATATAACAGTAGCAATAAATAGCTTGGTGTTGCTGGCAATACCGAAACTCATATCAGCAGTGATAGGTACTCCTAGTGATGAGTTGCCGCTAACGCCAGTCCATAGGCCTTGCCCAGGTGAATATATAGCAACAGAAGCCCCTTTAATATTATTAGTGCTTACAGCGGTGTTTAATGCCGTTTGAAACTGACTGGCCCATAACGTGTTAAATGTTTGTGCTTTTACACTTTGCGTACAAGTGAATAATAACAAAATTGTAACGGCTGTTAATAGTATTTTTTTTGTTTTCATAGTCTATGTTATTTTTTATTATTTGCTTTTAAAATTTAAGATTCTGAAAGATATAACTAAAATAGGTAGTATTAGTCTCTTACCGAGTTTCGTACAAAATTTGAATATATCGTTTAGGATTTATTCACGATAAACATGAAGTTCCATCATTTTTAGGAAATTGCAAGCGAAAATAAAAATGAAACTAATATACAACCCAGTACTGTCAAGAAGCTAACAAAAATTATTTAATACCTCGTCAATTAAACAATATCCACTTCCGCTAGACCGGAGAATAAATAAGTATTCAGTGTATTTTTCTCTATGCATTTATAGCGCTTACTAACTTTATCACCTTTAAAGAAATGTCGCTTGCTGTGAATAAACTCGGTTCCAACTAATAAGGTTTCTAAAAAGACGAGATTGTTTGTAGGGTCGTAACTTTTAAGTGCACGCATTAAGTCGTCATTATTGCAATGACTGGCAGCCGGGTTTTTCATATATGATTTAATTGCAAGTTGCAGATCAATAGGGAAAACTTCGTCACGCATAAAAGGAGTTATCTGTTTCTTAAAACAATTTTTCCATTCAAGCCCATGTCCTTTTACATTCCATCCATGGTTTACATACGTAATCAAATGTGCTATTTCATGCACTAGCGTTAACAAAAATGCATATTTATTTAAATTTTGGTTGATTGTGATTTGATGGTTTAATCCTTTTCGGGGGGGGCGGTAATCTCCATTTTTCGTTTGCCTACTTTTTTTTATTTTGAGTTTGAAATTTAAAAGCAGAATCCATTCCGAAATTAAAGGAACAGCAGGAACAGGTATGTATTTGCTTAGAATAGCTTGATTTCTATCGGCCTGCTCCATCACTACAAAAATAGGGTTAATTACGAAGAACGGTTTGTAGGGGAAAACTTATTTATTGCATATTAATATTTTTATTTTCTTCTCAACGCATATTGTTATCAGCTAATAAATTCATTATTTTTTCCACGCTCTTTTTCTAATTCGTATATTCGTAAAAATTAACAACATCGCGTAACCCATTTCTAATTCGTTTTCATGTCCACTTTTCATTACTTCCGTAAACTCTATTTTGCTGGCGCTTTACTACTGGTTGTAATTTTTATAGGCACAATTGGATACATGCTTATTGACCCCCGTTTTAGTTTCCTTGATGCACTTTATATGACCATAAATACTATTGGTACTGTTGGCTTTAGAGAGGTGCATCCCCTAACACAGACGGGGCAAATCTTCACTATTTTCCTTATTATTACTGGTTTTGGTACATTTGCCTTCGCAATATCCTCGCTAACGAGTTACGTGCTTACTGGTGAGTTTAGAGAATACTACCGAATAACAAAAAATTTGAACGCAATAGAAGAACTTTCAGGTCACACTATCATTTGCGGTTACGGTCGTAATGGACGACAAGCTGCGCATGTTTTAAAAAAACACGGACGACGTTTTGTGGTTATAGAGCAGAAAAAAGAGGTGATTGATACACTTAAACACAAGCATTCTGAATTAGTTTTAGAGGGCGATGCAACGCAAGATGACATTTTAGGAAAGGCAGGCATCGCTCGTGCGAGTTCGTTGATTACAACTTTACCTATTGATGCGGACAATCTTTTTATTGTGCTTTCAGCACGAACATTAAATCCCAATCTTATTATTATTTCTCGTGCTTCTGATGATAATTCCGACAAAAAATTAAAAATTGCAGGTGCAAATAATGTGATTATGCCTGATAAAATTGGCGGCGCTCACATGGCTTCTTTAGTTTTAAAACCCGATGTGATTGAATTCATAGATCACATAACGGGACAAGGTGGCCCCGACATTAATTTGGAAGAAATATTATTTGATAATCTTCCTATACCACTTCGCAATAAGACAATTCGGGATTTGGAAATAAGAAATAAGTCGGGTGCCAATATTGTTGGATTTAAAAAAGGAAATGGAGAATTTGTAATTAATCCTGATCCAGACACACAGTTGATTCCAGACGGGAAATTATTTGTACTTGGAACTCCTGAGCAAATTCAAAAGTTGAAAACACTTCTCACTTAAGTTGATTTGGTGGAAAATTAATTTTTAAATAATTTTTGCATTTATTCAGCTAACAAAATTGCACCTACCCACGCTATGTCAACTACAATATTAATTACAGGCAGTAATGGTCTTCTTGGTCAGAAGTTGATTCATGGCTTACTTATGCGAAATAAAAATGGCGCTTCTTGGAATATCATAGCCACTTCGAAAGGAGAAAATCGCATAAAGGAAAAAGGGGGATATTTTTATGAATCCTTTGACATTACTAGCAAAAGCGAAGCGGATGTTTTGTTTGAAAAACACAAACCTGCAATAGTAATTAATACAGCGGCAATGACTAATGTAGATGCTTGTGAATCGAATAAGGAAGAAGCAAAAGCATTAAATGTTACTTCGGTCGAAAACATGCTTCATGCAATTCAAAATTTCCAATTCAAAACAGAGCCTTGTTTTTTTATTCAACTTTCTACTGACTTTGTTTTCGATGGAGCAAATGGCCCTTATAAGGAAGAGGATCTTACAAATCCCTTAAGTTATTACGCTAAAACAAAATTAGATGCAGAAAAATTAGTAGAAAAATCGAATGTGCAATGGGCTATTCTTCGCACAATTATAGTTTATGGAGTAGTAGATGGAATGAGTCGTTCGAACATTGTGCTATGGGCGAAAGATGCATTAGAAAAAAAACAAAAAATAAATGTTGTGGACGACCAATTTCGTTCACCAACATTAGCAGAAGACTTGGCAGAAGCTTGCTTGTTGTGTGCAGAAAAAAAAGCAAAGGGAATTTTTCATGTCAGTGGAAAAGACCAGATGAGTATTCTTGAAATGGTTTATCGTGTCGCTGATTTTTGGAAATTGGATAAGTCAGTTATAACACCATCTAAATCGGAAGCAATTAAACAACCTGCACGAAGGCCCCCGAGAACAGGGTTTATTATTGAAAAGGCAAAAAGGGAATTGGGATACAATCCACATTCATTTGAGGAGGGTTTGGAAATTTTAAGTGCTCAACTTGTGGTTTAATTTTATTTAAAATCAAGTTTATAATGTTCTAAAGTATGTTAGAACATAGATTGAAACAAGATATATACCAGCGCTCCCGCAAAATAACCAAGTAGTGCAGGGAAAGATATTTTTTTTAAGTACCAAATAAATTTAATGCGCTCTATTCCCATTACTGCAATGCCAGCAGCAGAACCGATTATTAAAATACTTCCGCCGGTGCCTGCACAATACGCAAGGAATTCCCAAAATGTATGATCGGTTGGGAAAATATTTAATGGGTACATTCCTTGTGCTGCCGCTACCAACGGAACATTGTCAATTACTGCAGACGATAATCCGATAGCCAGCGTAATGAGATTAATATTTCCTATAGCGATATCTAGCCTGTGAGCGAGTTGTGCAAGTATTCCGTTGCTTTCTAATGCTGCAATTGCGAGTAATATACCAAGAAAAAATAAAACACTTTGTGTATCGACTCGTTGCAGTGCACCCGCAACGGAATAAATACTTTTCTCTTCTTCATTTTTCTTTTTATGAATTAGCTCTGTAACTGTCCATAAAATAGCAAGGCCAAGTAAAATTCCCATGAATGGCGGAAGGTGTGTTAGTGTTTTGAATACAGGGACGAATAAAAGGACGCCTGTTCCGGTAAAAAAAACAATATTACGTTCGATTGCACTGGTTGGGTTTTTTTTTGAATCTTGAATTTCTTTAGGCCGCAAATAATTTCCTTTCATTTTAAAACTCATCCAAGCCATAGGAATTAATAAACTAACTAGCGCAGGAATAAAAAGTTTAAGCATAATATTACCTGAAGTTATTTGGCCACCCACCCATAGCATAGTAGTTGTTATATCGCCAATTGGCGACCAAGCACCACCCGCATTGGCTGCTATAATTACCATTCCCGCATAGCGCATTCGGTCTTCTGTATCGTCAACTAATTTTCGAATAACTGCCATCATCACAATTGCAGTAGTGAGATTATCTAAAACAGCAGAAAGAAAAAATGCTGTAACACCTATAATAAGTAGTAATTTTTTTCTACTTAAGGTTAAAATTCGAGATGTAATTACGTCAAAGCCATCGTGTGCATCAATCAACTCCACTATGGTCATTGCCCCTAAAAGAAAAAATAAAACACCGGAAAAATTTGCGAGGTGAATGAGCAACTCATTATTAACCTCCACGTGTTCATTCGAAAAAATATAAATAGTCCAGCACAAAACGCCTGTCAGTAAAGCGGATGCCGTCTTATTTATTTTTAGGGTGCTCTCAAAAATAATTGCGAGATAGCCAGTTATGAATAGTGTAATCATGAGCATAGTATCGTAAAAATAAGAGTTTTTGGTTTGAAATTCAGGATATTTTGATTTTCAAACAAATCGCAATATTTGTCAGCCAAGAACTTTTTGTTTCTTTTCTTGATTATATTTGACCAATCCATTTTTCTTAAACTAAACAATAAGCTATGAGTATTTTCAGAAAAAAGTCATTAGAAACATTATTGGCACAATCTGCTGATAAGGATTCTGGTTTGAAACGAACCTTAGGTTCTTGGCAATTAGTTTTTTTAGGTATTGGTGCAATTATTGGTGCTGGACTATTTGTAAGAACAGCAGCAGCTTCAGGTGAAGCAGCAGGAAATGCGGTAACAATTTCATTTATTGTTGCAGCCGTTGGTTGTGCTTTCGCTGGACTTTGTTATGCTGAGTTTGCGGCGATGATTCCTATTGCAGGTTCTGCCTATACCTATGCTTATACAACAATGGGCGAATTGATTGCATGGATTATTGGTTGGGCGCTTATTCTTGAATATGCGCTTGGCGCAGCCACTGTTTCTATTGCATGGAGTGAATATTTAAATAAATTACTCGGAGGAAATATTCCTTATAATTTGTGTCATGGTCCATTTGAAAGTGCAACTGTTGATGGCGTTTTGGTTAATGGAATGGTAAATCTCCCAGCTCTATTTATTTTACTCGCTTTGTCGCTACTTTTAATTCGTGGAACACAGGAATCCGCTTTTGTAAATGCAATAATTGTGTTTTTAAAGGTTGCGATTGTTTTAGTATTTATTGTAATAGGTTGGAGTTTTATTAACCCTGTAAATCACACACCTTATATTATACCAGAAAATTTTCCTGGGCATGAAGGATTTTTTCAACACGGATGGGGAGGTATTCTTAAAGGAGCTGGAATAGTATTCTTTGCTTTTATTGGTTTTGATGCCGTGAGTACAGCAGCACAAGAAGCAAAAAATCCAAAGCGCGATATGCCAATTGGAATTCTTGGATCTCTTTTAGTTTGCACAGTTCTGTATATACTTTTTTCACACGTATTGACTGGCGTTACACCTTGGGCAGATTTTAATGATCCAACAAAAGGAAAAGAAGCTTCTGTTGCGTATGCAATTTCCACTTACATGGCTGGTTACGGATGGTTAGCAACAGCAGTTACAGTTGCTATTCTTGCAGGATTTTCAAGCGTTATTCTTGTCATGTTGATGGGGCAGAGTCGTGTTTTCTATTCTATGTCGCACGATGGTTTGCTTCCTAAAATATTTTCGCACTTGCATCCTAAATTTCGCACCCCTTACAAATCCAATTTATTGTTGTTTTGCTTTGTGGGAATTTTCGGAGGATTTATTCCAGGAAGTGTTGCTGGCGACTTAACGAGCATTGGAACATTACTTGCTTTTGTCATTGTGTGTTTTGGAATATTAGTCATGCGCAAAAATGATCCGCAGGCAATTCGACCTTTTAGAGCGCCATTGGTTCCTTTTGTTCCAATTGCAGGAATTCTTATTTGTTCAAGTATGATTATTTCATTGGATCAAGTTACACAGCTCAGCGCGATGGCATGGATGGTTGTCGGACTATTTATCTATTTCGGATACAGTCGAAGCAGAAGTAAACTTGGTTAGAAGGAATAAAAATATGTGTTGAATGTCGAGTAAATAGGTACGAGAAAAAACAATATTCTCAATTCATTGCTCGTTAAACTTTCGTCACCCTTCAATTTTCAGTATGGAAGAACCACGTGAATTAAAAAGAACGCTCGGCTTAGCTGATGCAACATCTCTTGTTGCAGGTTCAATGATTGGCTCAGGAATTTTTCTTGTGAGCAGTGACATGGCTCGCGATGTAGGTTCTGCAGGATGGCTAATTGTTGCTTGGATGCTGACAGGCGTAATTACATTGATTGCTGCACTCAGTTACGGTGAATTGGCGGGTATGATGCCTGCAGCAGGCGGTCAGTATGTTTACATTCAACGTGCATTTGGGAAATTCACTTCATTTCTTTATGGCTGGTCGGTTTTCGCTGTCATTCAAACAGGAGTCATTGCAGCAGTAGCGATGGCTTTTGCAAATTATGCGGCTGAGTTAATGCCGGTTTTTTCTGCCCAAAATGTATTGATTAACATTGGAACATTTTCCATTACGGCACAACAACTGTTAGCTGTTTCGCTAATTGTTTTTCTCACTTTCATCAATACGCTTGGTGTGAAAAGTGGCGCAGGAGTTCAGAAAATTTTTACGACTGTAAAATTGTTGGCACTTTTTGGATTGATTGTTTTTGGATTAATTGTTGGATTGAAAACAAATGTATTCGGAACAAATTTCACGGATGCTTTTAACGCAAATCAGACCTATCAGGATGTAAAAGATGGTCCCTGGTTAAATCGCCCACTAAGCGGAATATTATTGCTCGCAGTTTTTGGAATGACCTTAATGAATTCGCTTTTTTCAAGTGACGCATGGAACAACGTGACTTTTATTGCGGGTGAAATAAAAGAACCACAAAAAAATATCCCGAAGAGTTTGTTTCTCGGAACATTAATTGTAACCGTTTTATACATCAGTGCCAATCTTGCATACCTCGCATTGCTTCATCTAAAAGGAGATCCAATGGCTACTGATGTAATGGGCAAAGGGATGCAGTACGCAGAAATGGGAAGGGTAGGCACCGCAGCAGCAACGATTATTTTCGGGAACACAGCTACGGTGATGATGGCTTTGTTGATAATGGTTTCAACTTTTGGTTGCAACAATGGAACTATACTCTCTGGCGCAAGGTTGTTTTATGCAATGGCAAAAGACGGGTTGTTTTTTAAGCGCGCAGTAAATCTGAATAAATTTTCTGTTCCAGAATTTGCATTGTGGATTCAATGTATATGGGCGAGTTTGTTGTGTTTCTCCGGAACGTACCATGATTTAGTAATTTATTGCACATTCGCTTCCATGTTGTTTTATATTATTACAATCAGCGGACTTTTTATTCTTAGGAAAAAAGAACCGCAAACAGAAAGGCCATACAAAGCTTTTGGTTATCCTATTTTGCCGGCACTTTATATTTTAGTGGCTATTGCAATTTGTGTGAATTTGCTTTTCATGGATACCAGAAACTCAATTGCAGGTTTGATCATCGTTGCAGTAGGAATTCCTATTTACTTTATTCAGCATTATAGCAGAAGCAAGAAATCACATTAATTCTTGTTTAATTATCCATTTATAAACGGCTAAGGGCATTTTTTTCCTCATAATATTTCATCTTTGGATATTAGATCAAAATGAAAGCACAGCTACGAGAACTTTTTTCATTTACCGATAGTGAGCGCAACGGAACAATTGTATTGCTACTCTTGATTACAATGGCAGCTGTTATTATTTCTTTGCAGGGTAAATTTATTTCATTGCCAAAGGAAAATTTTGTTGAATTCGATCAGTTTATTTCTTCTGTTCAATTGAAAAAGAATTCCGATTCTGTAACCATAGGGAAACGGTATGCTAAAGACGGATATTTAAATATGCCGAACGTATCTGAAGAGGCCGGCGTACATTCTGTTTATCATGCCAAAGAACTTTTTGATTTTAATCCTAATGGACTTTCGGTTGACGATTGGGTTAGGTTAGGGCTTAGCCCTTCGCAAGCGCGGACGATAAAAAATTACGAGTCGAAAGGAGGTCGGTTTTTTGATAAAGCCGATGTAAAAAAAATGTTCGTTATTTCTGCTGAACGATTTGCGGAATTGGAACCCTATATTGTTTTGCCTGTTCAAGAGCAAATTTCAATAAGAAAAACACATCCCAGCGCGGTACCCTCTTCTCATCGCAGTTCTTCTGAAATTGTTGAATTAAATACTGCAGATACCGCTGATTTAATTGCTGTTAATGGAATTGGTCCAATTCTTTCGACTCGAATTATTGCATATCGAGAATTACTCGGAGGATTTCACTCGGTTAACCAATTGACAGAAGTTTTTGGAATTGATGCAGAAAAATTTACGGTAATAAAAAGTTTTGTGAAAGCAGACTCCTCCTACATAAGGAAAATTAATATTAATACCGACCAATATTTTAATTTTATAAAGCTACCATACATCAGCAAAAGTGTAGCCAATGCAATTTTGAATTTTCGTAAACTTCATGGTCCTTTTAAAAGTGTAGTAGGAATTAAGGGGTGTTTATTAGTTACCCCAGAACTTTACCTAAAAATATCACCCTATCTTTCCATCTAAATAGTATATTATTTATTTTTTTAATAATTCAATTTAGTTAACTTTGAATCAAGTTAATTATACCTCGCGAAACAATTCTTGTGGGGTGTTTTTTTGTCTTTGATAATTATTGTGTAAAATTGTTCCTTATCAATTATTTCATATGATGTCGATTCGTGATGCTATTCGTGATGTGCCTGATTTTCCTAAGCCAGGAATATTATTCAAGGATATTACTCCTTTATTGCAAGATCCTAAATTAGGTCGAGAAATTATTGCTGCGTTTATAGAAAAACTAAAAGGCACTAAAGTGGATGCCATACTTGGTGTTGAAAGCAGGGGTTTCCTATTTGGTTACATGCTTGCTGTGGAAATGAATGTTCCATTTATTCCAATTCGTAAATCAGGGAAACTTCCATGGAAAACTATTGGTATCGATTATGCGCTTGAATATGGCACAGCAAGAATTGAAATGCATGAGGACGCGATAAGTGAGGGAATGAATGTGGTAATTCATGATGACCTTCTTGCAACAGGAGGTACAGCCGCTGCTGCCGCAAAACTGGTAGAACTGAAAAACGCTAAGGTATCAGCATTTGCTTTTGTTGTAGAATTAGGATTTTTGAATGCGCGTTCCGTATTGGATCCCTTTTGTCAGAATATAGTCAGTTTGGTCAATTATTAAAAGCAATTATTAACACAAAATCTTCATTGACCTCTTGTTTCCCATTTCAAATTCTTATTTTTGCAGTCCTATAAAAAAACGATGTATTTTTTAGAAAATGAAAATCAAGTAATGATTGCCGGAATGATTCGAAAATTCGGTGAGGAAAATATTCGTCCTAAAATGATGGAGTGGGATGAGTCGCAGGAATTTCCCATAGAGGTAATGAAAAAGTTGGGTGAACTTGGCTTGTTGGGTGTGCTCGTGCCACAAGAATATGGTGGATCTGGTTTTGGATATTGTGAATACGTAACCGCAATTTCGGAACTCTCAAAAATCTGTGGATCGATTGGACTATCAATGGCTGCTCACAATTCTCTAGGAACAGGACATATTTTACAATTCGGAAATGAAGAACAAAAGAAGAAATATTTACCACTTCTAGCTACAGGAGAATGGATTGGTGCCTGGGGCTTAACAGAACAAAATACAGGTTCTGATTCTGGTGGAATGTTAACTACTGCAATTGTTGATGGAGATTATTTTGTACTAAACGGCTCAAAAAACTTTATTACACATGCAATATCTGGCGACGTAGCTGTTATAATTGCCCGAACAGGAGAAAAGGGTGATTCACATGGAATGACTGCCTTTATTATTGAAAAGGGAACAAAAGGAATGACTTCCGGTAAAAAAGAAAATAAGTTAGGTATGCGCGCAAGTGAAACTGCCGAATTAATTTTCAGTGATTGTAGAGTTCATAAAAGCCAAGTGATGGGAAAAGTAGGTGATGGATTTATTCAGGCAATGAAAGTATTAGATGGTGGACGAATTTCTATTGCAGCTTTATCAATTGGAATTGCACGAGGAGCATACGAAGCAGCACTTAAATATTCTAAGGAAAGACATCAGTTCGGCAAACCAATTTCTGAATTTCAAGCGATTGGTTTCAAACTTGCTGATATGGCTACTGAAATAGAAGCAGCAGAATTATTGACAATGCAGGCTGCTGACATGAAAAACCGCGGATTAAAAATGACCAAAGAATCGGCCTTTGCAAAATACTATGCTTCTGAGGTTGCTGTACGTGTTTCAACTGAAGGAGTTCAAATTTTTGGTGGCTATGGTTACACCAAAGATTTTCCAGCGGAGAAATATTACCGCGATTCTAAATTATGTACAATAGGCGAGGGGACAAGCGAAATTCAGAAATTGGTTATTTCAAGAGAAATTTTATCCTAACATTTGCTTTTTATTTTGTTATTTCAGATTTAGCATTGCAGTAGATTGTTCATTTTAAAATTGCAATTTATAATAATTTTAATTTTCCTATAAAGTTATTTCTTAATCAAAAATCTAATATGAAAAAATTAATCTTTTCACTACTAATTATTTTTTCAATTTCCGCCAGTGCACAAAGAAATGCGCCATCACTTAATGCGCCTTCTAACTGGTTTAATCTTTCTTATGCCATTGACAATGTTTATGGAGTAGGAACGGAACGTACTTTTCGAGACTTAGTTAAATTGCAGAAAGCAGACACTGTAATTGTATGTATTCTCGATTCCGGTGTTGATTACGATCATGAAGATTTGAAAAGTGTGATGTGGCACAATCCAGGCGAAATCGCGGGAAATGGAATTGATGATGATAAAAATGGGTACGTAGATGATATTTACGGATGGAATTTTTTAGGAAATAAAAATGGTGAAAATGTAGCTAATGATAACCTTGAAATAGTTCGATTACTTCGGCCCTTGATAAAAAAATATAATGGACAAAATGCAACTACAATTACTGCAATTCAAAAAGCAGAATATGAAAATTTTATTGCCCTAAAATCAGTTTACGATATAAAATATTCAGAAACCCAACAAAGTCTTGATGGTTTGAATGGATTTAAGCGTGCGTTGGACAAGATCAAAAAAGAAATAAAATTACAACGAGGTGTGGATACCGTGATGTTTTCAGATTTTGTAGCTTATGTAGCTCCTCCTGAAAATATAAAATTATATGGGGCATTAAAAAAAATCTTTAAGGACGAATCTGTTTTCACTGAAGTTCATGTGCAAATCTTGGCAGGTGCAAATCAATTACAAAGCACTTTAGATTTTATGTTGAATATGGATTACGATCCACGGTCAATTATTGGAGATAATTACGACGATGTAAACGATCGCAATTATGGGAATGCAGATATTAAAGGACCTGATTGTCTTCATGGAACGCATGTTGCGGGAATTGTTGCAGCAAATAGAAATAATAATTTGGGAATTAATGGTGTCTCTTCCTTTGTGAAAATTATGGGCGTGAGAGTTGTACCTAATGGTGATGAACGAGATAAAGATGTTGCAAATGGAATTCGTTATGCTGTTGATAATGGCGCTCGAATTATTAACATGAGTTTTGGGAAAGCATATTCCTATAATAAAGGAGTGGTAGACGCTGCTGTAAAGTATGCGGAGCGTAAAGGCGTTCTAATTGTTCATGCTGCTGGTAACGACAATAAAGATAATGACAAAGGAAATAATTTTCCTAATGCTATTTTTGAAGATGGGACTGTAGCTACTAATTGGATTGAGGTTGGAGCGCTTTCCTGGAAAGACGGGAAACAAATGGTTGCACCTTTTAGTAACTATGGACAAACCCGAGTGGATGTGTTTGCGCCCGGTGTTGATATTAATTCTTGCAAAGTTGGTGGTGGTTACCTCAATGAAAGTGGTACGAGTATGGCATCTCCCGTTTGCGCTGGATGCTGTGCATTTTTAATGGTCTATAATCCATCCTTGACTCCTGCAAAAATTAAAGAAATAATTATGCAATCATCCGATAAATCAGTTGCCAAGAAAAAGGTAATTCGCCCAGGGGAAATGAAGAAAAAAGTAAAGTTTGCAACGCTATGTGCAAGTCATGGAATTGTAGATTTGTATGCAGCATTTCAATTGGCAGGACAGAAAAAATAATTTTAAATATCTAATTTTCAATTGTCATTTCTTCTGAACGAATTACCTTTTCTTAATTCTTGGTCAAATTAATAAGCAGTATTTTTATAGACTCAAAAAAGAAAAAATAACCAACATCCTGCAGTAGATTAAATCCATTGTGAAGTTCTATCATTTTTAGGAAATCGGAAACCATAATAAATCCTGAATGTTACAGTAAGAAGACCGAAGGTCTATTGGAATGTGATGAGCTAATCGGACGAATACAAGTAATTTATTTTGAAAATATAAGTTGTCCTGAAGGGATAAATGCAACGTTCACCTCTGCTACAAGCATATTTATTTTTGTATCTTAAAGGGTACCAAGAAATTGATTAGCAGTATTTAAATGTATTTTCTGTTTCTCTACTGGCATTTTATCAAATGTCCTTACCAACATTCCTAATCTTGGGTTTTGTAAAAAGAAATCGCGGTGGATATGCATAAACCTCCAGAATAAGCCATCCCAGATAGGCTGCCAATTTCCCTTTTTATAATCACTCATTTTCATTAAATAATTACTACCGCTTATGTAGGGTTTGGTAGCCATCAGGCCTCCATCGGCAAACTGGCTCATGCCGTAAACATTGGGCACCATCACCCAATCGTAGGCATCAATAAACAGTTCCATAAACCAGCGATAAACTTCATCAGGGTCAAATTCGCACAACAACATAAAGTTTCCTAACACCATTAGCCGTTCAATGTGATGACAATAACCTGTTTCTAAAACCTTTTTAATGGTACTGTCAATAGGCTCAATTCCTGTTGTTCCGTTCCAAAAAGATGCAGGAATTTTTCGTGAAAATCCCCAGTAGTTTTTTGTTCGTTCTTCTGTTCCTTTTAGTTCATACACTGCTCTTATAAATTCTCGCCACCCAATAATCTGCCTGATGAAACCTTCTAAAGAATTTAATGGTATTTCGTGATTGCTTGCATACTGTAATGTTTCATCAATTATAAACTGAGGCGTTATCAAACCTACATTTAGCATAGGTGTTAAAACACTGTGATGCAAAATGCTTTCATTTGTAACAATAGCATCTTCATACA
>NSIF01000042.1 GCA_002737665.1 Flavobacteriales bacterium
GGAAGTGCAAATTAATGTAACATTAAACGTTCCTGATGTAGTGTATAAATAAGTAGGGTTTTGCAAACTAGAAATATCATTCGTTGTTAATGGATCACCAAAATTCCAGGACCAGCTAGCAATGTTGCCATTAGAAATTGTTGATTGGTCCGTGAAGGATGTTATTGAACCTGCACATACGTTTGGAGCGATAAAGGCAACAGCAGGGCCAGGATTTATTGTAAATGACATTGTAGCCGTATCAGCACAAGGACCTGGATTTGTAATAAGGGAAACAAGGAAGGTGCCCGAATTCACGAAAGTATATATAGGATTAAGCAAATTACTCGTATCGTTTGTTAACATTGGATCACCAAAATCCCAATGATAAACTGTTGAGTTCACAGATTGGTTTGTGAAGGACATAGGCGTATTGGTACAAACGGCTGTTGCAATAAATGCAGCAACTGATGGGATAGTTACAGAAATATTTTGCGTAATCGTTTGTGAACAACCTGCACTAGAAGCAACAATTAAAGTAACCACATAATTTCCTAGAGTAGTAAAATTATGAACTGGATTTGTCAAGGACGATGTATTATTTCCAGCAGATGCTGGATCGCCAAAATTCCATGACGTAGAAGTAATGGTTGAAGGAGCTGTAGCCGTAGAAGTGCTAGTGAAATTTACCGTTTGACCGGCACAAGTCTGTATGTAAGTAAACGATGGTACAGGCATCGGTGTAACTACAACCTGTATTACAATTGTATTGGTACATCCGTTACTTGCTGTTACAATTAATGTAACGTTATAAGTTCCTGCAGTAGAAAATACATGCGATGGATTCTGTAATATTGAGGTGTTATTAGGCGCAGATGCGGGGTCACCAAAGTTCCAGGACCATCCCGTTATTATTCCTGAGGCGGTAGTAGAATTATCTATAAAAGTTGTTGAAGCTCCAACGCAAACGGTGGTATTGGTAAACGTTGCTACGAGCGAAGCAGAAGGCAGAACAACAGAAGATGCCTCTGAACAACCCGCAGAAGTTGTAACCACTACTGTGTAATTACCTGGAGGAAATCCGTTAGTAGAAATATTAAGTGTAGAATTTGTTTGACCAACTAGGGCTACTCCATTTAAATACCATTGGTAGGTAGCGGTTGGCACAATACTACTTGTCAATACAATATTATTGGCACACTGTGTTCCAGATTGAGAAACTGTATTAAAACTAGTAGAGGTATTAAGCTGTAAGTTATCAAAATAGAAATACGGATAACAGCCACTTGGAGGAGTATAACTAGCAGGTAAAACACATGGCGAACCAATTACAATACCAGTAATATTTACCGTTGGCGTAAACGTGATTGTAATAACACCCCAATTACTAACTGGTGTATAAAGAAACTGACCAAGAATAACAAATTGAGGGGATGGCGGACAGCCGGAGCCTGCAAAAGGTAAATTAGCACAATTTGTTGTTCCATATAAAATAACATTTACAGGCCCGAATGTAATGATGCCATTATTACAAACGTTCCCCATATTATCAATTGGAGTAGATGCAATATCCATTTGAAGCGTATAGGGTGTTCCAGCTAACATGGGTGATGTTAAGCAAGCGCCAACATACTCTTGCCAACCAGGAGAAAAAATACAACCTAAAATACCATTTCCATTTGGAAATGGAACAAGTCCAGCCGCAATACAAGCAGGAAATACATAACCACAAGTATTCAAATAATCAGAAGTTGCACTGGAAGCCTGAATCCAAGAAGTTGCACAATTCATCTGACTAAAAGAGGTCGGGCAACAATTCATTAATTCAAAAGATGGATTCGGAATAAGAGAAGGCACCGAAGATGCACAATTACAATCCACAAGATCATTTAAATCAACCAATCCATCATTATCGTCATCAATACCGTTATTGCAAATTTCCTGAGCTTGTAAACTCGAAAATGCAAGAAGAAAAAATAATGAGAAAAGTAATTGTTTCATAAATTGATAAATTTAAATTACCTAATTAACTTCTCTAAAGTTCCAATTAGTGTCAGAATTTCAGGAGTTGGTTGTAAGTTATAAGCTTGTTTAAGATAAAGAACTGCGTTTAAATAATCGGATTTTGTATTGTATAGGTCCGTAATCAATAAAAGCAATGTGTAATTTGATGGAAAAATACGAATTATTTCCTTAATTGTAACTATGCCATGTGCTTGTTTGTTAGTTTTGAGTAGCAATTGTTTATAAAATGGGGCTAGATTAGGGAAATCGGGGTTCAAACGAAGTGCTCCCTCGTAATATTTTAGTGCAGAATCGACTTGGTTTTGCTTATTATAAAGGGTTGCCATATTTACTAAAATATCAATATTACCAGGTTCCAGCTGCAGTGCCAATTGGTAATATTTCAAACTTTCAGGCACCCTATTACTGATAAAATAAAGTGCCCCCAAATTATTGTAACAAGTTTTGTAGGTTGTATCGATTTTTAAACATCTTAAAAAACAAAGTTCTGCATTTTGAATTAGCTCGGTCCTGTAGGGAGATTCAGTATTCAAAGCAATGGCTTTTTTATAATATTGAAGTGCGGCGAGATCCTGAAGTTTTACAGAATTAACAGCAGTAGCAGCATCCTTTTTGATTAGCGTAAATTCATCTTTCCAATCCTTATTTCTTGAAATAACACTCGGAATTTGAAAAAGCAATAAAGCCACAAATAATAAAATGACTTTATAATTTATTGTCCAATGGGACTCGGTTTTCAAAATCCATTTATATTTTTCGGCGACCCTAACTATTAACAAAGCACAAGCTATACAGAAACCAACAGATCCCAGAAAAATAAATCGCTCTCCAACTATTCCTGGAATTAAAATAAATACGCCACTTATTGCCAATAAGTTAATGAGTAGTAAAAAAATTGAAAAAGAAAGAAAACGATTAGTCTTTAAAAAACGGGTAGCAAAATAAATTAGGAATGCATAAAACAAGACACCTAAGTAGGGTAAATAACTTAACCAAGTAACCGTCTCAACTTGGTTGTAACCATAGTAACAAGAAAAATCGAAAGGCCAAAGTAAGAGGAAAAAGTAAAATAGGGAATTGGCAAATCCTTGCGGCACTCTTGAAAAATAACTTTGATTCCAAAGTGGGTTTTCATAAAATAGAAAATCTCGTTGGTACAATTCTTTTGGTAAAAAAGCCCGTTGCCAAAATTTTATACTTACAAAAACCACTAGAAAACAAAAGAGTGTAAATAAAATTTGTTTGTAATTAATTTTATTTTTTTGCGACAACATCAAATACAATACAGGAACAAGTGCGACATAAATATAAAATGATTGCTTCGTAAGAAATCCAGCAAATGCCAATACTATTGCTAAAATTATTCGATACGACTTTTTATCTTCAAAATAGTTCAGAATTTGAATTAACATTCCCATCCCAAAAACACCAACCAATAATTCATCGCGCGATTTGATATTATCAATAACTTCAGTATGTATAGGGTGAACAATAAATAAAATAATTCCCAAGAAAATAACTAATGGAGGAACATCTGAAAAAGTTTTTAATAAAAATAAAAGCAACAACAAACTAAACAGTGCAAATAGCAAGATACTTATGCAATGACTTACATGTGGATTTGTTCCAAAAACAGCATATTCAATCGCAAAGGTTAAAAGCAGAACAGGCCGAAACTCATAATTATATTGTTTTTCCTTGAACGAGTAGGAAGTAAATAGCTTCCCAATTCCTTCCAATCCACCTTGTGTTAATTGATTTTCCTGATTGACCAAATGGTCATCTAAAGCATACCGATTTTGAATCCCATTGCCATAGATTAAAAACGAAATTAGAAATAGTAATAAAGCGTACTTGTAAGTTGGAATTCGTAATGGGAAACTGTTCATTACTATTTTAAATTGCTATGCAATGTTACGAATTACGAATTCATTTTAATTGCTTACTAATTTTTACGATAACTTATTTAATAAGAGTAACAGTTCCAACAAGATTGTGTTTTTTATAAAGCACATCGGTAATGTTCACTCTCCACACATAAACATCAATTTGCGCAACCTCACCTGCTGTACCTAAAACTGTTCCATCCCAGGCCTGACTAATATCCTTTGTAGTAAAGATTAGATTTCCCCAACGGTCAAATATCCAAATTTGAAACTCGGTAATACCATAACCAGAACCAAAGAAACTATCGTTCTTGCCATCATCATTCGGTGTAAATGCAGTTGGTATGTAAAAGGCGAAATCGGGCTCCACAATAACTTGAATCAGCGTATCATCAGAACAACCGTACTGATTAGTTACTGTTAGTGTAACATTGTAAACAGAACCAAACTCTGACGTATAATTATATTGTGGATTTTGAATTATTGAAGTGTCTGACAAAGTAGCCAGGTCTCCAAAATTCCATTGCCATGAAATTGGATTACCCTGTGTTAAATCAGTAAAGGATACAATTGGTGCTAAAATTGAAGTTACGTATGGAACTGCCAAAAAGCTGGCTGTTGGTGAAGGATAAACAGTTATCATGTTAGGAATTACAAATGTTGTAATACAACCACCATTAGAAATTGCAGACAACGTAACTGTGAATAATCCTGCAGTACTGTAACAATGGGTTGGATTTTGTAGCGTAGATAAAGCACTGTTGTCACCAAAATCCCAACTCCAACCAACTATATTTCCTGTTACAATACTTGACTGATCAATAAACGTTACACATAAAGGTGAGCAGCCCGCAAAAGTATCAGCAGAAAAAGCTGTTATTGGTAATGGATTGATGATGACAGGGAAATTAATGGTATCAATACATCCAGCAGTATTCGTAACGATCAGTGTGGTATTAAAGGTGGAATCATTAGGGAAAATATGCGATGGGTTTTGTTGGGTTGATACTGGCGAACCATCACCAAAGTTCCACGACCAATTTGTAATTACACCGGTCGTGGGTACAGACACATCATTCAAAATGGTGGGAGAACCCAAGCAGGTAGGAACCGAAGTAAAGTTTGCAACAGGCAAAGTATTTACAAAAACAGGGATAGTAGCAAAATTCACACAGCCATTGGAGGAAACGCAAATCAAGGTAACATTAAAAGTTCCAGAAGTAGTATATTGATAGGTGGCGTTAAGCAAAGTAGATGTATCGGTAGTTGATGTAGGATTACCAAAATTCCAAGCATAAGCCGTAATTGTACCAGATGAAATTGTAGATTGATTGGTAAAGTTGGTAATGTTACCAAAACAAACGCTTGGTGCTGTAAATGCAACTACTGGCAAAGGCCAAACAGTAACTACAACTACTGAGGTGTCGGAACACGGACCTGGATCAGTTATGAGAGTTACGGAATAGGTTCCTGCCGTAGTGTATGTAAATGATGGATTAGCGAGTGAACTGGTATCATTCAAAGCAGGGGTACCAAAATTCCATGAATATACAGTAGCATTGATAGATTGGTTGGTAAATTGCATTAATGCATTCTGACAAACCGTTGTAGCAATAAATAATGCGGTTGGTGGAGGAATAACAGTAATGACATGAGCTATGGTGTGCGTACAGCCGCTATTGGTAGTTACCACCAAAGTAACCGTATAAGTACCTATTGTTGTAAAAGTATGTGACGGATTTAGCAGTGAGGAAGTATCATTAGTCAAGGAAGAAGGGTCACCAAAATTCCAGTAATTTACAGTGATGGTTGATGGCGAAACAACGTTTGATGTATTGGTGAAATTGGCAAGATTATAATTACAAAATTGAGTTGAAGTAAAGGAAGCTACAGGTATAGGATCAACAGTAATTGTTTGACTTATAGAATCAACACAGCCGGCTGCACTGGTTGCAATGAGTTGAACTGGATAGGTACCATAACCTGGAAAACCAAAGGATGGGTTTTGTAGAATTGAACTTCCAGAACCAAAATTCCAACTATAAGTAACACCACCAACAGTTGTGTTATTAAACAACGTCATAGATCCAGCACAGACATTGGCAGCAATAAATGAAGGGACAGGGAGCGGTTCGACTGTTACAATTTGAGTTGCCGTTGCGGTGCAACCTCCTGAATCGGCCACAACCAAAGTGACCGTGTAAATACCCGGAAGGGCATAAGTATGCGGCGGTGGATTTTGAACATTACTCGTAGTAGCGTCACCAAAATTCCAAGTGTAAATGCAATTTAGAGCAGACTGGTTAATATAGGTGGTAGCATAACCTTCGCACACCGTAGTTGCACTAAAAGATGCTGTTGGATTTGGTGTTACGTAAATATTAAATGTGCTATTGACACAAGCAGAAACATAGGAAATAACTGCGCTTGCTGTAGGACCAATAGGTGTAAATGAAGGTATGTTACCAACACCAAAAGCCGGTAAACCAATTGCAGGATTACTGTTTGTCCATACAGTATTGGGTGGTACTACAATTGGGGACGTTGTAACCCCATCGCACACATTAATATTGGACAAAAAGTTAGAATTGCAAGGAATCAAAAAAGGTACTGTTAATGGATACATACCACAAGCATCGGTAGTAAATACTGTATTTCCACTAATAACGGTAAAGGAAATTGGAACACCACAGGGTAAGCCGACATAATCAAAAATTACCCAGTTATTATAATTATTTGCTTGTCCAGGGCAAGCAGCAGCCACAATAATTGGAGTGCTACATCCAGGGAGATTTGCTAAAGTTGTGGCGTAAACTGCACTTTGAGGTGAGGCAGTTTGGGTAGAAACTACATTATTTACTGTCAACGAAATAGTCATGGAAGTAGAATTTATACTTTCATACCCATGCCAATGCTCAAAAAATATTCTTAAGTTACCGTTGCAGCTAACACAATATGCCACCTGTACACTGTGTGCAGAAACAGATGTAAATAAACCAGTAAGTAATGAAATGGAAACAAGAAGAACTAAATAGTACTTTTTTATCATAAAATTAATTATTAAGCATTATGGTTTATTAATCAAAACCGTACAGTCCTAATAGAGACAAATATATGTAATAAATACTTCCAAAAACAATACAATTTTACCCAGTTGATAAGCTATTAATAATATCATAATTTATTAACTTTCAAAGGAGGCCCAATCAATCCCCTTTTTCAGGTATTTCAAAGTTTCAGATTCAGCAGATTTTTCCGCATAAATCTCATTATAAAACCAATTTGCTTGTTCAGGCAGACTCATCAAAATTGATTCTACCCGCCCACTTGTTTCCAATCCAAACTTTGTTCCCTTGTCGTAAACGAGGTTGAATTCAACGTATCGCCCACGACGAATCAATTGCCAACGTTTTTGAGCTGCTGTAAAATCCAGCAAGCGTTTGTTGCGCATAAAATGCAAATAAATTGGCGCAAATGAATCTCCCAGATGCATCAAGAAATCAAAAAGTTTTTGTTTCCCAATTGAATCGTTTGCCGTTAATCGATCAAAAAATATACCACCAATCCCACGCGTTTCAGTTCGATGAGCTATAAAAAAATAATCATCGGCCCAGTTCTTAAATTTTGGATAATAAGATAAATCAAACTGATCACAAGTTTCTTTTAGCTGGGTATGAAACCACCTGGCATCATCAACATCTACATAATGTGGTGTGAGATCAATACCACCACCAAACCAATAATCGCCATTTGCTAATTCAAAATAGCGAACATTCATGTGAATGATTGGCAACAGCGGACTAATGGGGTGAATAACGATAGATACACCAGTTGCAAAAAATACAGCATCGTCAATTTTTAATTCTTTTTTGATGGAATTGGGTAACTCACCATGAACAGCAGAAAAATTAACTCCTCCTTTTTCAATCACACCACCCTGTTGAAGAATGCGAGTGACGCCTCCTCCTCCACCATCTCTATTCCAATTTTCAGTTGAAAATTTGCCAACTCCATCCTCACTTTCTAAAGCCGTACATATACTTTGTTGAAGTTGAAGTAACCGGTCAGTAACAATTTCTTTAGTTAACATAATCTTAGCAAAAAAATATACAAAAATGAATTTTAGATTACCTTATTTGATTTCCTCTAATTGATAATCTAAAACATGAATAAAGTGAACATTTCGATTTTCAAAACCACTTGCTGCCTCACTGATATAAAAATCAAAGTCCTGTTGAAGTCCTTGACCTTTTATTGAAGGTAATTTTTGATAAAAATCAATCCCATATACATTTAGAGAATTGAAAAAAAACATCCCCACATCATAACCTAAAAAAGTGGATTCACACGGATCACCATGAAAAAAATAATCATACTTATTCAAAAATCGTTGAACAGCAATACTTGAATCGTAATCAATAAACAAAGGTGCAACAAAATGAAATTTTAAAGTTTGCAAATATTCTAAATCAATATTTCCAAATCTCATCCAACTAGATAGACCATGCACTTCAATTAAATAGTGATCAGAAAGCGTATGAAGCTGTCGCATCGCATCAGCAACATACGATTCATTTGAAGAAGAAAAAACAAGAATGTTTTTTTTACCTTTTACAAATAATGATTCAACACCTCCTATTCCCATTGACAACTTAACCGAATCATTTCCATCTGAAAAAATAATTTTAGTAAGACTGTTACGAAGTGTAACTGCTGCTATTTTTTCCTTTTCAGTTCCAGTAGAAATTACAATTATATTTTCTGATTTACACTGCGAACCAAGATACAATGCGAGTTGCTCCAGTTGAGAACTTAAGGAAGGCATCACTTTTATTGCAGTTGGTCTTTTAAATAATACACGATTAGCAGGTGAAAATGGAGAAACAATAGCAATGTGATGGTTGTTCGCCCAACTACTCACAGGTATGAATGGTGCCGGACTAAATGGACCGATGATTAAATCCGTTTTTAAAAATTGTGGCTGATCTAATACTAGCTGAACCTTTAAAGAATCTGTTTCATCAACATCATAAATAAAGAGTTTTATTTTTACTCCTAATTTCGACATCGAATCGATAGCAAGTAATATCCCTTCGTAAAACTGAATCGCTATTTCACTTTTTTTAGGAAAAATAGTATTTTTTTTCTTTATTTCTGAAAGATTGATTTGATCCACATTCGACAAATCCAAAGGCAACAGGAGTGCTACATTATATTCTACCTTTTTAATTCCTTTGTACATGGTATCGATTCCTAATTTTATTTCCGAAGGAATGACAACAGTTGAAACATCCTTTTTAACAATTCGTTTACCTGGTATTTTTAGCACCTGCCCTTTTTTCAAGCCCTCTTTAGAAAACGGATTTAAGTTAAGAATAGCAAGCTCCGTTGTCCCATATAATTTAGCAATGGAATAAATATTTTGTCCAGCTTCCACAATATGATTAAACGAATTTGTATCCACTAAATTCGCAATTATCGTTTTTGGTTTTTCAAAAGGAATTTTCAAAACTTGGCCTGGCTTGATCCCATTTAAAGCATCTGGATTTTCAAAAACAATGTCATTTACTGAAAGCGAATAAACTTTTGAAATTGCATAAAGTGTTTGCCCCTTCCCAACAATGTGCAAATAATACTTTTTACCATAAACAACTTCTATTTTTGTCGATTTTTTAAAATCCTCGGATTGTGCAAAAACAGAAAAAGAAGGAAAAATAAATATCAAAAAAAGTGACAAGAATTGTCGCTTTTTAAAACACAAACTAGTTTGAAAAAAGAATATAAAATTTGTGCTATTCATGTTCAAAAAACAAATTTAAAAATGCAATATACGATACCTCGTACAATTTATTTTATTCCCATTCAATTGTTGCTGGTGGTTTAGAGCTGATATCGTACACCACACGATTTATTCCTTTTACTTTATTAATAATTTCATTCGATATTTTACCTAAAAATTCATAAGGCAAATGACACCAATCTGCGGTCATTCCATCCGTGGAAGATACGGCCCGAAGTGCAACAGCATTTTCGTACGTTCGCTCATCGCCCATTACCCCAACACTTTGTACAGGAAGAAGAATGACGCCCGCCTGCCAAACCGTTTTATATAAATCATGTTTTTTCAAACCTTCAATAAATATACTATCTGCTTCTTGCAAAATACGTACCTTTTCTTCTGTTACATCGCCTAATATCCGAATTCCAAGCCCAGGACCAGGAAATGGATGACGATGTAATATGTTGTGCGCAAGGCCTAAAGCATCACCAACACGACGAACTTCATCCTTAAACAAAAGTCGTAACGGTTCCACAACCTGCATTTTCATTGTTGCAGGAAGCCCACCTACATTATGATGTGACTTAATAGTTTGCGAAGGTCCACCTTGAGAAATAGATTCTATAACATCGGGATAAATGGTGCCTTGACCAAGCCACTTTACATCGGAAATTTCCTTCGCCTCCTGATCAAATACCTCTATAAAAATTCGGCCAATTATTTTTCGTTTGGTCTCAGGATCTGAAATTCCTTTTAATTCAGAAAAGAAACGCTTGCTGGCATCTACCCCTTTTACATTCAAACCCATATGCTGGTAAGAATCCAATACCGTAGCGAATTCATCTTTACGTAGCAATCCATTATCAACAAAAATGCAATACAGATTTTTACCAATAGCTTTATGAAGTAACAATGCCGCAACAGAGGAATCAACACCGCCCGACAGCCCCATTACTACTTTAGCTGTTCCTAATTTAGACTTCAATCCTTCAACAGTGTCTTGAACAAATGAGACTGGCGTCCAATCTTGCTTGCAAGCACAAATTCCAACAATAAAATTCTTTAATAACAATCCTCCATCGGTTGAATGATAAACTTCTGGATGAAATTGAATTCCCCAAGTTCGCTCATCGTCTACTGCATAACCAGCAAATTTCACATCAGCTGTAGATGCAATTGCTTTGAATGAATCAGGGATTTTTGTAATGGTATCGCCATGCGACATCCAAACCTGTGAATTAACTGCAATCCCCTTCAACAACTCATCTTCGCTCGATACAAAAGAAAGATTTGCGCGACCATATTCACGATTTTTTGAAGGTAAAACTTCCCCCCCATCCTGTGAAGCCAGTAATTGAGCACCGTAACAAACTCCAAGTAGCGGCACTTTCTTTCGGTAAGCTGAGAGATCAGGATTCGGGGCATTAGAATCGTTTACTGAGTATGGACTTCCAGAAAGTATAATCCCTTTAACAGTCGAATTAAGCGCGGGCAATTTATTAAATGGATGTATTTCACAATACACGTTAAGCTCCCTGATGCGACGGGCAATCAACTGTGTGTATTGCGAACCGAAATCGAGGATCAAAATGGTTTCATGCATGCAACAAAGATAGAAAAAGTGACGGCAGCACATTGCATCCTAATCCGTAATTCCTAAAGCAAGCAAAATATCAATGAAAAACAAAATAAATTTATGCTTTTCATAGCACAAAAAAATAAAAATAGGCCTTGAATTCAATTAGTTTGAAAACCTTATCTAATTATTAAAATGAAAGAAGAATTTCTAATTTTAGTTGATAAAAATGATAAAGAATGGAAGAAAATGGATGAACAGAGATCGAACACGAAATTAAAATGCACCCCAAACAATTTAAATAATGGCTAAAAAATAGTATTCTGAAGGTGCAAAAACAGATGGAAAATAATTTATTTTCTTTCCCCTACAACTAATTCAATCAACTCATCCTTCTTCCAATATTTTTTCGCAAGATTGCGTAACTCCTCAGCTGTGATGTTACGTATAGTTGCAACATACCGATCGTAATACTCATACCCCAATCCATAACCAAGAATGCCTTTTAATCGTTCGCCAATTGCAAATGGCCCGTCGGTGCTTCGTAGAAATACTCCAATCAAGTAATTTCTGACTAATTCCAATTCTTCCTCAGGAACCAAATCATTCTGTAACTTATCAATCTCAAAATAAATTTCTTTGAGTGTCGCATTCGTCACATCCACTCCAACTTCAGTTGAAATCACAAAATAGCCCCCGTCATACATTGACACTAAACCAGAACCAATTCCATATGTATATCCCTTATCTTCTCGAATATTAGTCATCAAACGGGAACCGAAATAACCACCAAGTACTGTATTCAAAACTTGCATTCCAAAATAATCCTCGTGCTGCTTATTAAACAATACACGTCCAATGCGTATAGCAGATTGAATGGCTCCCGTTTTTTCAATGGTATGCACGCGTTGTGAATCAGAAATTGGATTTGGCAATGGAGCTTCAGCTAAAACAGTGGAGCTAGACCAATTAAGATCACCAAAAAATTCATCAAGCATTGCGTTTAAATCGGCTGGTATTTTTCCAGAAACTACTATGGTACAACGGTCGGAAGTATAAAAAGTCTTATGAAATTTAACAAGTGATTTTCTTTTCAATGCATCAAAATCTTCCAACTTGATAAATGTACCATATGGATGTGCTGCGCCAAATAATAATTCAGAAAAACGACGACGGGCAAGTGTTGAAACTTTATCGCAATCAACAATAAATTTTTGTTTTTTATTCGTCTTATAAATTTTAAAATCTTCTGCAGGAAAAGAAGCATTCCGAATAATATCCATAACTATAGGAAGCGTAGCATGCAAATGTTTGTTTAGAGAATACAAAGAGAACGAAGCAAAATCGTATTGTACTTCTGTTTCAATAAACGCACCATAAAAATCAAGCGCCTCAGCAATCGCTTCTGCCTCACTCGTATGCGTTCCTTCATCCAACATATCATTGACTCCCGCACATAGCAGCGACTGTGTCTGGTGTCGAATACCTGCTTTAAAAATAAATTCTATACGAGTCAATTCCTGCGTTCCTGCATCCACTATATAAAGCGGAATCCCATTTGAAAGAGAATGCTTGTTTGCCTTTTCTAAATGAATATTTTTAATAATCTGAAAAGCAGGTGGAATGATTCTATTTACTTCCGACATTTTATTTTTTTATATTATTAATTTTTTTTCTATTTGAACGGTAATGCAAAGACGAACAATTCGTTTTACGCAATACTTCTTTTGAAAGCTGTTGAATAGTAGCAGTTGTTACTTTCAAATAATTACTTATTTCTTTATTAATTAATTCTATATCGCCAAGCAATTCGAAATAAGCAAGGTTCAACGATTTATCTAAAATACTCATCTCTGCAAAAAACAAGGAGGCTTCCGTTTTATTTTTTACTTTCTGAAGCTCACGTTCAGGTAATTCAGTAGCATGTACTTTTTCAAATTCTAAAAAAATTGCAGCCTCCGCTTTTTCAATCGAAACACCAGGCGAAATTTTACCTGTTACCACAAACAAACCTTTGTCCATATCGCCCATCACAAAACAAGATAGGTCACTAAACAAACATTCTTCTTTTACCAAGCGATTGTAAAGTCGCGCCGAATTACCTCTACTCAATATATCCGAAAGTAAATCCATTGCATGGTAATCCTCATCACGGCGATCACACATGTGAAAGGCCATTGTCAATTCATCAAACGGAACGTCTCTATCAACTTCTAAGCGCCTATATTCATCTTGCCTTGGCTCCACAGGCAAATTTCGAACTGTCTTAACTCCTTTCGGAATAGAACCAAACCATTTTTCACTAAGGTTTTTAACCTGTTCTAGCTTTACATTGCCCGACACAACCATTATTGCATTTGAAGGATGATAATGTTTTTTAAAAAACGCTTTTACATCAGCCATACTTGCTTCTTCAATCTGCTTGATTTCTTTGCCAATTGTTGACCACTTGTAAGGATGAATTTTATAAGCCAGCGGCCGTAACAACAGCCAAACATCCCCATAAGGTTGATTCAAATTGCGCTGTTTAAATTCCTCAATCACTACATTGCGTTGCACTTCTAAGCTTTTTTCAGAGAATGCTAAACTCAACATGCGATCCGACTCCAGCCACATTGCCGTTTCTAAATTTTCAGCAGGCAATGTCAAATAATAATTGGTAATGTCATTTGTAGTAAAAGCGTTATTCTCGCCACCTACCATTTGTAAAGGTTCATCGTAGCTTGGAATATTTACCGAACCTCCAAACATCAAATGCTCAAACAAATGTGCAAAACCAGTTCGCTCCTCGTCTTCATCGCGCGCACCCACATCATATAAAATATTTACACAAGCAAGAGGTGTGGAAGCATCAGCATGAACAATAACTCGGAGTCCATTGCTAAGTTCAAATTTATCGTACTGTATCATAATTTATAAATGCTTATTTAATTTAAAATTTTTATTTGGGCGTGTCCGCCAAGGCGGACCGGGCTTTTCGCGCAACACGGTTGCTTGCTACAATCCCTCACGCAAAACATTTTGAAATCATATTATATTTTCGAATTACACAAGGCATCTTTCGCTTCTTGGTATTCGTCCATTATTTCTTTCACAATTTCAGCGGCAGGTAATATTTTGTTTAACATAGCACTCACCTGACCTATTTCCAATTCACCTTCTTCCAAATCACCTTCAAACATTCCTCTTTTTGCTCTTGCTCTTCCAAGAATTTCTTTTAACTCCTCGGCTGTTGCTCCCCTCAATTCAGCGCTTTGTATTTGATCAAAAAATTTATTTTTTAGTAAGCGAACAGGAACCAATTGTTTCATCGTCAAAAGTGTATCGCCTTCGTTTGTCGAAATCACCCTATTCTTAAAATTTACATGTGCTGAGGATTCGTTCGACACCACAAAACGAGAACCTATTTGAACGCCATCAGCACCAAGTGCCATTGCAGCCAACATCTGCCTGCCCGATGCAATTCCCCCAGCTGCAATAACGGGAACAGCAACGGCATTTCTAATCATTGGAATCAATACTAAACTTGTTGTTTCCTCACGACCATTATGACCACCTGCTTCAAATCCTTCGGCTACTATTGCATCAACTCCTGCCTCCACGGCTTTTAGTGCAAATTTTACATTCGACACGACATGGACCACTGTTATTCCATGACCCTTTAAAATTGAAGTCCATGTTTTGGGATTTCCTGCCGATGTGAAAACAATTTTAACGCCCTCTTCAATTATGATTTGAATGTGTTTATCAATAGCAGGGTACAACAGTGGTAC
>NSIF01000043.1 GCA_002737665.1 Flavobacteriales bacterium
GGAATAGGGCGCGGCATAGCACTCCTTTTCGCTCAGCATGGTGCTAATGTGGCTTTTACTTACCTTTCTTCTGTTGAAAAGGGATTGGCACTTGAAATGGAATTGGCTGCATTTGGCGTTAAAGCAAAAGGATACAAATCAGATGCTGCCGATTTCAAAGCTGCTGATGATTTAGTAAACTCAGTTATTGCAGACTTTGGCACCGTTGATATACTGGTGAACAATGCAGGAATAACACGAGATACTTTATTGATGCGCATGAGTGAACTGCAGTGGGATGAAGTCATCAACGCTAATTTAAAATCAGTCTTTAACCTAACAAAAGCCGTTCAGCGTCCAATGTTGAAACAGCGTAAAGGTTCAATCATAAATCTCAGTTCTGTTGTGGGAGTAAAAGGAAATGCAGGACAATCAAATTATGCTGCTTCGAAAGCAGGTATAATCGGATTTACGAAATCAGTAGCGCTTGAATTAGGTTCAAGAAATATTAGAAGTAATGCTGTAGCGCCTGGATTTATTGAAACAGAAATGACAGCAGCGCTTGATGAGAAAGTTGTTGAATCTTGGCGAAATGCAATCCCGTTGAAACGCGGTGGAACTGTTGATGATGTTGCAAACGCATGTCTTTTTTTAGCTTCTGATATGTCAGGATATATTTCTGGACAGGTGCTCAATGTTTGTGGAGGAATGCTCACTTAAAAATAATCGCATTCATTAGTTTTTATTTTTCTTGCATTTCAATCTTAAATCTTAAGATTTTCACTTCATGAAATTATCGGTCGTTACTGAATCTTCCTTATGGTATATCGTACTTTGTCTGCTTGTTGGATTATTTTATGCCGCAGTATTATATTTTAAGGAGGCCCGATTAGCAGCTATTCCTAAACGGCTTCTAATGTTGATGGGAAGTTTACGTTTCATTCTCGTTTTTTTGCTTTCTTTTTTATTAATGAATCCTTTATTGAAAACTATTTTTCGTGAAGTAGAAAAACCTGTTATTGTATTTGCTCAAGATGTATCAGCGTCGATGGTTATGGGTAAAGACTCTGTTTTTAACAGAACGGAGTACTTGAATAAAATTAAAAAATTAACGAATTCATTAAGTGAAAAATTTGATGTTGTTACCTATTCTTTTGGTTCACAATTCAGAGAAAAAATAGTGTTTGATTTTAAAGATAAAGTCACAGACTTCAGTTCATTATTCGATGAATTGCAAACTCGCTATTCAGATCGTAATCTCGGAGCTATAATTGTTGCAAGCGATGGGATTTTCAATCAGGGTCAAAGTCCAGTCTATTCCTCTTCACGAATAAAAGCACCAATTTTTTGTATTGCCATGGGCGATACTACTATTTATCAAGATTTAATATTAACAAAAGTCATTCACAATAAAATTGCATTTTTAGGAAATACATTTCCACTTGATGTAATTGTTGATGCACACCAGTGTCAAAATACAACAAGCATTTTGACGATACGCAAAGGACAACAAATTGTGTTCACAAAATCGTTTAACATCCCGACAAATAATTTCAATCTAACACTTCCAGTTGAGTTAACAGCAGCTTCGATTGGACTTCAGCATTATACAGTTTCACTTTCAGTTTTGGATGGAGAGCACAACAAATTAAATAATATACAGGATATATATATTGATATTCTTGATGGTCGTGAAAAAGTTTTAATAGTTGGAGCTAGTCCGCATCCGGATATGGGAGCACTAAAATTAGCTATTGAATCGAATGCTAATTATGAAGTGGAAACTTTTGTACTTAATAAATTTATAAACCCTGTCAAAAAGTATAATCTTGCAATTTTGCATAACATACCGTCAGCTAATTTTAATGCTCAACAACTTTTAGCAGACTTAGCATTGGCACGCATACCTGTTTTTTATATTACGGGTGCTCAAAATAGGTTTACACTTTTTAATGAACTTAATACCGGTATTCGTATTCAAACAAACAGTACCAGGCCCAATGAATGTGAAGCTATTCTTAGCAATAATTTTCCGTTATTTAATTTAAGTGAACAGGTCATAAATTACAGTTCAAAATTACCAGCTGTTTTAGCACCATTCGGAAATTTTCAAAAAAGTACTGCTGTAACTCAACTTTTTACACAAAAAATTGGTGCTTTGAAAACGGATTATCCACTTTGGCTTTTCAGTAGACAGGGCGAACGGAAAATTTCAATTTTTGTTGGTGAAGGATTATGGAAATGGCGTATGCACGATTTTGCTGATCATGGTAACAATGAAATTTTTAATGAACTGATTGGGAAAACGGTTCAATATTTAACGGTTAGGGAAGAGAAAAGTTTATTTCGAGTACAGTCTAAATCTAATTTTCTTGAAAATGAATCCATTTTGATGGAAGCTGAAGTTTACAACCAGAGTTATGAATTAATTAACACACCTGATGTTTCTATTGAGATTATTGATGAATCAGGGAGAAAATTTCCATTTCTTTTTTCAAGAGTAGGGCAGGCGTATCGACTGGATGCTAAACAATTTCCAATCGGAGAATTTAACTACCTAGCAAAAGTTAAAGTAGGGGATAAGTTGCTTACAAAAAAAGGGAGTTTTAGTGTGAGTCCATTATTGGTAGAAATGGCAACTACTACAGCTAACCATCAAATTTTGTATCAACTTTCTAAAAAACATAATGGCGATCTATTTTCGCCCTTAGCACTTGACTCATTAGCCCAAGTTTTGAATAGCAGAGAAGACATAAAGCCTGTTATTTACAACACCAAAAAGCTGATAGCTATTATTAATTTGCCGTTCGTCTTTTTCGTATTAATCCTAATTTTGTCTATGGAGTGGTTTATTCGAAAACGATATGGTGCTTATTAAATAATTTAGTAAATTTGTGTATTATTCTTTTCAATATTAAATTTCTATAAAAATCATAGTATTATAATAAACATAAACATGAAAAAGTCATCTCATAAATTGTTTTCTAGAAAATTTGCTTTAGTTATTTTAGCATTTGTATCTGTCATGTTTGTAATGGAGTCTTGCGCTCCGAAACGTGCTTGTGGAAATAAGCGTCAACACCACCAGCGCACTCGCAAAATCAAAAAGATGACAAACATGGGGGGCTTTGTTCCTTTAGAAATACATCCAATTCGATAGTTTTCTATTTGTCTTTTAATATTTTCTCCATCAAAAACATTTCGTCACGAAGGCGAGCAGCTTCCATAAAATCCATTTCTTTTGCTGCTAATTCCATAGCTCTTCTTGCATGTGAAATAGCTTTAGTCAATTGCTCCTTTGTCATATAATTTAAAATTGGCTCTGCAGCAGTGTTTTCAATACCTGATTCTGTTTCCACATAAAAACGCTGCACTTTTTTACCTCCACGGGTTTGTGATAGTAAATTTTCTAAACCACTTTTATCTTTTACTATATTTTTTGGCGTAATTCCATGCTCCAAGTTATAATGTATTTGTATTCTCCGTCGACGATCAGTTTCTAACATTGTTTTGCGCATTGATTCGGTAATTTTATCGGCATACATAATTACTCTTCCATTTAGATTACGTGCTGCTCTACCTACTGTTTGTACAAGCGCACGTTCGGAACGCAGAAATCCTTCCTTATCAGCATCTAAAATAGCAACCAAGGACACTTCAGGTAAATCCAATCCTTCCCTCAATAAATTTATTCCAATTAACACATCAAATATACCACGCCGTAAATCTTGTAAAATTTCTACGCGTTCCATAGTGTCCACATCTGAATGGATATACCTACAACGAATACTTAATCCAGTAAAGTATTTTGTCAACTCTTCTGCCATTCGTTTGGTGAGTGTAGTAACAAGAATTCGTTCGTCACGCGCTACTACTTTACTTATTTCATCCAACAAATCATCCACTTGCCCTTTGCTTGGTCGAACTTCAATAACAGGATCTAATAATCCTGTGGGACGAATTACTTGTTCCACTATTACGCCTTCACTTTTTGTTAATTCATATTCAGTTGGAGTAGCACTAACGTAAATTACTTGTTCTTGCATGTATTCAAATTCATCAAATTTCAAAGGACGATTATCCATTGCAGATGGAAGTCGGAATCCATGAGACACTAATGCTTCTTTTCGAGAACGATCACCTCCCCACATTGCTTTTACTTGCGAACAAGTAACGTGGCTTTCGTCAATGACCATTAAATAATCATCTGGAAAATAATCAAGTAAACAAAATGGTCGAGTTCCTGCATTCCGTCCATCAAAATATCTTGAATAATTTTCAATCCCAGAACAGAATCCAAGTTCGCGCATCATTTCCATATCATAGGTGACTCGATCTTCTATTCTTTTCGCTTCAAGTGGAAGACCATTTTCATTAAAGTATGCTACTTGTTTCATCAAATCATCTTGGATACCTATGATTGCATTTTTCATAGTATCCTGAGAGGTTACAAAAATGTTTGCAGGATATAAATTTAAGCTTTCAAATTTTTCCAAAACCCTACCTGTAGCTGTTTCAAACGATTCAATTTCTTCGATTTCATCGCCTAAAAAATAAATCCGTACAGCATAATCAGCGTAGGCAAGATAAACATCTACCGTATCGCCTTTAACACGAAAATTTCCTCTGTGAAATTCTGCTTCTGTTCTTGAATAAAGTGCATTGACAAGTGTATGTAAAAATTTATTTCTACTGATTTTTTGTCCTTTAATTATATGAATTATATTATTCGCAAATTCCGTTGGATTTCCAATACCATAGATACAAGAAACAGAAGAAATTACAATCACATCTCGACGACCAGAAAGCAAAGAGGAAGTAGTACTTAACCTAAGTTTTTCAATCTCGTCATTGATGGACATATCTTTTTCTATGTACGTATCAGAAGTTGCTAGATATGCTTCCGGTTGGTAATAGTCGTAATAAGAAACAAAATACTCAATCGCATTATTAGGGAAAAATAATTTGAATTCAGAATATAATTGTGCGGCCAGTGTTTTGTTATGACTTAATACAAGTGTTGGACGATTGACTTGTTGGATGACATTTGCAACAGTAAATGTTTTTCCTGATCCCGTTACGCCTAATAAGGTTTGGAATTTTGTTCCTGAATTTAGTCCATTAACTAATTCCTTAATCGCTTGTGGCTGATCGCCTGTTGGTTGAAATTCGGATACTAATTGGAAATCCATTTTGCAAAGGTATTCACAGAATAGATAGATTTTATATCTATCTAAGTTCAATTATTAAATATATGCACAATATAGTAGGAATTTTAGCTTGTATAATGAACAAATTTGAACTCAATCTTTAATAATGATTATTAATTCAACCATGGGTATTATATTTGTAAACTATGATACTTGGTAAGAAATTAGTCATTATTATGCCTGCTTATAATGCAGCGTTGACGCTTCGCCGCACCTATGATGAAATTCCATTTGACATTGTTGATGAGGTGGTGCTTGTTGACGATGCCAGTAAAGACAACACCATTGAAGTTGCCCAGCAAATTGGAATCAAGCATATTATAAGTCACGAAAAAAATAAAGGTTATGGAGGGAATCAGAAATCCTGCTACGATAAAGCTTTAGCTATTGGAGGAGAGATTGTCATTATGCTTCACCCTGATTATCAATATACACCTAAGTTGATTCATTCAATGGCATATTTAATTGCTAATGGAGTTTTTCATGTTGTATTGGGATCTCGTATTTTAGGAAAAGGAGCGTTGAGAGGCGGAATGCCTTTTTATAAGTATGTTTTTAATCGCTGCTTGACACTTGCACAGAATATTTTGATTTCCCAAAAATTATCCGAGTACCATACCGGCTATCGTGCTTTTTCAGCAGAAGTTCTTAGAGGAATTAATTATCAAGCGAACTCTAATGATTTTGTTTTCGATAATCAAATGCTATCTCAAATTGTTTATGCAGAATATGAAATTGCAGAAATAACCTGCCCAACTAAATATTTTGAAGAAGCATCTTCAATCAATTTCTCCCGTAGTTTAAAATACGGAATAGGTTGCATGGGTGTTTCATTTAAGCATAGATTCAATAAATGGGGATTGCTAAAGAGTGAACTTTATAGGAAGCTTAGCTAATACTAGCGCGAATGGTTTTTGAAATAATTTCATCTCCAATCTTGAAATTATTTTTCCCTTTTCCAAAAAATAAAACCGTTTTTTGAACCTATTTTTTCAAGATTAGGGTAGCTTTTACTTACCTCTGCTTCAAACCAATTTTTACAAATAAAAAATGAGGGCTTGTCAGTTACGCCAGTTAACATCCATTCCCGTTGAATGTTTATTTCATTTTCTGAATTGGAGAGTAAGGGGTTTGCTAATCTTTGCCCATTTATTTTTTTGAAGTCAATGTAGTTTGAATTTTTGCTAATAGTTGGCTGCGCATTTCCATAAAAATATTGTGCGTAACTTTTATAGCCTATGGTTTCACAGTAAAAACTCGCACCACTATGGTCTTTCCAAAACTCAATTGCTGCACCTTGTGAATACTCTTCCACCCGTGGAGCCAAGAGTACAGTAGCTAAGGTTGTAGTGATGAGCACTGTTCCAAATAGAATTGGTATAGAACGGCTAAAATTGTTGTTTAGTAAAAAATAAATTGCAGTAAAAATCCCAACTATGAAAATCATTCCTACCATCCATTCAAATCCTGACCAGTTTGCATTTGCCTGTAAATTAGCAATGGCAAAAGTATCTTTGAAGAATCCTGCGTTTATTAATTCTTTTTTGAAATACGGTAGGAATGGAAGCAAAGTAAATACAGCACTAAAAACACCTCCAATTGCCAATACTAAAAAGGTCATCCATCTTTTCCAAACGAATGAACCATTTATTAGTTTATAGCATGTGTAAGCTGCCAAATATGTGATTGGGAAATAGCAGAGCGATGAGTAGTGAATTATTTTAGTTTTGACAATTGAAAATAAAATTAATACTACCCAAAAAAGAATTCGCATGAATTTAAGCAGGTGCACTTCAAATGGCGTGTCATCCACCTTTTTAACAAGAGAAAGCATGGCAAGAATAGAGGCAGGGAAACAGCCCACAAATAAAATAATCCAATGGTAAAAAAAACTTCCACCATGACCTGCATCTTCTGTAGAAAATAAGCGAATTTGGTAAGCAATAAATTCCTGGACTAAATAACCTTTTCCTTGAGCAACCAATGTTAAGAACCATACTGAAGGTAAAATAAGCGCAATTCCAATAAATAGAAAAAAATGTTTCCAACTCATGATGGCTTTTCTTTTCCATAATCTCCAAATGCAAAAACAAATCCCAAATAGAAGCACTGCTACAGGGCCTTTTGTTAATACAGCAAGTGCAATAAAAAAAGCAGCTAAAACGATACTACGATTAAAGAAATGTTGTGATGAAAGCGAAGAATAGTTGTTTGTATAAATTGCAAAATGATAAATTCCAAGAAAAATAAAAAGATTAAACCAGGGATCAATCAGTCCCGTGTGAAAATAAAACTGAGGCAGTAAGGAGCCAGCAAAAGCTAAAACCCAAAGTCGAGCAAATTTTTCATCGTATATTTTTTTTCCGATAAAATAAACTGTCAACAATGTTACTACACCACAAATGGCATTTGGTAAGCGAGCTGCAAATGCAGAAACACCGAAAATTTTCATGGCAATGGCTTGCAACCAAATAAATAGTGGTGGTTTTTCCCAAAAAGGAAGGAAATCAATTTGCACGCTTGAATATTGATTTGTTAAAACCATCTCTCGTGCACATTCCGCAAAATTTATTTCATCCCAATCGAAAAGATGTGCAAAACCAAGGAATGGTACAAAAAGAACCAGCGAACAAATCGCAATGACAATTGGTGTTTTGTATTGACTGTACTTCATTTATATTTTTCCAGTACTAAGTGTTAGCCAACCTTTGTGCATTGCATAGGTCATGACCACTAAAGTTGTGGAAGTACCAATTAGAGAGCCAAAGAAAACGTCTCCGAGAAAATGTTGTGAAAGGTATATTCTCGAAAAACCTATTAGCAATGCAGTCGTGAAAAGGAGTAATTGTAATACTTTATTTTTTACTATGATTGCTAAGCTAAAAAAAAATGCGAATGCAAGCGTTGCGTGACCAGAAGGAAAAGTATTGTATAAATAATTTTCTACGCCAGGTACAAATCGGAGCGGGGAGGAGGGAGAAAAAAATAATTTTGGACGAACTTCTTCAAAATAAATTGTGTGTTTCAATAATTGTGTAATGCCAGAAGCAAGTAGACAGGAAATTCCAGTAAATAAGCCAAATCTCCTATGTAATACACATAACAATAATACTGCAATGGATACGATAATACCGTCGCCACCAAGTGTAATCCAAGGCATAGCTCGATCTGCAAATGCGTTGTAATATTTGTTTATACAAATGTGAATATCTTCCTTACCATTTAGAAACAAAATGAGACCTACAGAAAGCAGAAATATTCCGTAGGGTAAAAGAAAATAAGTTGTATTTTTTAAATTAGCTAAAAGAGTTCGCATAAGGAGGTGCTATGCTTACGACTGGTAAATTACAACTCACAATCTTTAATAAGTTCCCAAAGCTTTTATCAATCGTTGGATTTGAGACTCCCACAAGCGCTTGGAGGTCACAATATCATCTGCGTTATCTCCAAAATCTGTTATAATAAGTGAAACCTCACTCGTTAATTCATCTTGGTTCAATCGAAATTCAAAGTAAGAACCTTCAGCTTTATCAGTCCAACGCAGGCGAATATGAGTATCTATTTTGGCAGAAAGAATTTTAGCAGTTTGCTTTTGCCCGTCCCAGTCAAAACTATATATATCATCTTTAAGATCAACGCCATCTGCAAACCATTCAGCAAGACCATTTGGAGTGGTTAGGAAATCGTAAAGTAAGGTTACAGGCGTATGAATAATAAACTCTAATTCATATTTCCCTTTTGGCTCCGGTTTGTATTTTTTATCAGTTTCTGTAAGCGGAACTTCACTTATGATGTGATGGGTAATGACGTTTGTTTTAAAAATACGCTTTTCACCCGGAGGTAATTTCCCTTTCTGCTTTTTAAGCACAAATCCTTTAGGAAGCTTTGGTAGGTTGCTTGGTGGTGGTGGAAGTGGGGCGACTATTTCTTTTTTTGATTTTAGAGCCGCCACTTTTACTGGTTTTGCTTTGATTTCCTTAGGTACGATAACCTTTGCAATAGGTTTTTTAATTGAAGTAACTGGCTTTAATAGCTTGTTTTTGAGAACAATAATCTTTTTAACAAGAACTTTTTTTACTGCTTTTTTAGCAACTGTTTTTTTCTTTGCAGGACTTGTCTTCTTAGTTATATAAACTTTAACCTTCTTTTTAGGAATGCTCTTTTTAATTGGCTTTGACTTTGAACTGATTTTAGTCTTTTTGGCCACTTTTTTAGCACTAGCAAGCTTTTTAGCTGGCTTTTTAATAGTTTTTTTTACTTTTTTCTGTGCCATTATAGGGTTTACTAATTCAAATTGGTCTTAAATATGATTCAGGGATGAAAAGTATAAAAAAATTTGTAACTAAAAGCTATCTTTAAAATCCTTTATGATATTTTTGTAAACCATTAAGAAGAAAAATAAAGAAACATTGAAAATGTTATCTTTGCCCTCCGTTTTTGGCGAGGTAGCTCAGTTGGTTAGAGCGCAGCACTCATAATGCTGAGGTCGGGAGTTCGACCCTCCCCCTCGCTACTTTTAGAATTTCCCGTCTAAAAGACGTTTTTTTGCTTTTTTCGAAGCGTGTGTAAGCAAAGTATGCAGCCACACAACTATTTCAATTTCATTCGTCATAGCATTGGGAAAGAATCCTTCTCCTCAATAACTATTATATTTGATTTTTGTTAGAATATGGCTAAACGGTTATTTTTCATATCTTTTTTTATTTTTTATATAATAACTACCTGCCTTTCTCAAAATGTAGGTAAAAACATCCCTTTTCGGATGAATTTCCATATGAGTGTGTCAGTTCCGCACGGTGTTTCGAATAAGGCTTTTCGGTCGAGTTTTACAGGTATTTATGATATTGCCATGAATATAAATGCTCAAGTATTTAAAGGATTTATGGCAGGAATTCAATTTCGAACGAATGATTGGAAGACAGCAGATAATAAAATACCAGGTATTAATACCCATGCCAAAGCACATAACGGTGGACTTAGAATTAGTTATGAGTTTGTTCGTTCAGAACAGTCAACTGCTTTTGTGGGTATTACTGCAGAGCGGAGTATGATTAAGTATTCTGGCCTATCCATTAATTCTGGAACTGATCTTATGCTTTTGAAGGATAAAGATTTTTATAATTCTGTTGTTTTGGATGCAGGAATGTTTTTTTATACCGAAGGAAATTTTGCAATTGGATTTAATTTGGCAACAGTTTTTACGAATTATAATTTTGATCCTTATGCACTTTATTTAAATCAGCACCATGCATATATCGCTTCAGATCTAAATGGTACATGGACGCATTTTAACCTCGGATTTAATCTTGTATATAGTTTTTTGAATAAGATTGGTAAAACATAAAAGTAAAATCCCCTTAGTGAGGCTAAGGGGATTTTACTTTTAAAAGAAGAAAATACCTATTCTTTTTTATCTGATTTTTTATCTTTTTTTGGTTTTGGTTTTGAAGCAGTAATTACAATTTCCTTTTTTATATCGTCAAAACCTATTGTTACCAAATCCCCTTCAACAACTCCAGCTTTTATTATTTCTTCCGCTAATGGATCTTCAACATATTTTTGAATTGCGCGTTTTAAATGACGAGCACCATAGCTAGGGTCAAAACCTTTATCGACTATAAAGTCTTTAGCTGGTTGGGTAATTTCTACTGTGTAACCCATTTGCACAATCCGACTTTGCAGTTTTTCTAATTCAATATCAATAATTTTGTGAATGTCTTCCTTGATGAGAGAATTAAAAATAACAACATCGTCAATTCGGTTTAAAAACTCAGGGGCGAATGCTTTTTTCAAAGCACCTTCAATTACTCCTTTTGAATGTTCATCAAGATTATCATTTTTAGTTCCTGTTGAAAAACCAACGCCTGTTCCGAAATCTTTCAATTGTCGGGAACCAATGTTTGATGTCATGATGATAATAGAATTTTTAAAATCTACTTTTCGTCCCAGCGAATCTGTTAATTGACCGTCATCGAGAACTTGTAATAATAAATTAAAAACATCTGGATGAGCTTTTTCAATTTCGTCTAACAACACAACTGAATAAGGTTTCCGACGAACTTTTTCGGTTAATTGACCACCTTCCTCATATCCAACATATCCTGGAGGTGCACCAACAAGTCTTGAAACAGCAAATTTCTCCATGTATTCACTCATATCAATTCGAATTAACGCTTCATGGTTATCGAAAAGATAACGAGCAAGAACTTTTGCTAATTGTGTTTTTCCAACTCCTGTCGGTCCGAGAAAAACAAAAGAGCCAATTGGTTTATTTGGATCTTTCAATCCTGCGCGATTTCGTTGTATCGCTTTTACAACTTTCTTAATTGCATCATCTTGTCCAATTACCTTTCCCTTTAATTCTTCAAACATGATTGCGAGTTTCGAACTTTCGTTTTGAGAAACACGCTGAACAGGAATGCCAGTCATCATAGAAACAACCTCAGCTACATTATCTTCACTTACTACTTCGCGGTGCGAACGACTTTCTTCTTCCCACGCTTTTTTTTCTGCCTCTAATGATTCCTGTAATTGTCGCTCTCTATCTCGCAAACGTGCAGCTTCCTCATAGCGCTGACTTCGCACAACTTGGTTCTTCTCCTCTTTTACTTTTTCAATTTCAGTTTCAACTTCAAGAATTTTTTTAGGAACCTTGATGTTTGTGATGTGCACACGAGATCCTGACTCATCAAGTGCATCTATCGCCTTATCGGGTAAATGTCGATCGGTAATATAGCGCGAGGTAAGTGTTACACATGCTTTAATTGCATCATCTGTGTAAGTTACATTGTGATGGTCTTCGTATTTAGATTTAATATTATTTAGAATTTGAATTGTTTCTTCAACACTAGTTGGTTCAACAATTACTTTTTGAAAGCGACGTTCGAGTGCACCATCTTTCTCTATGTACTGGCGGTATTCATCAAGTGTAGTTGCTCCAATACATTGTATTTCCCCTCTTGCTAATGCTGGCTTAAACATATTGGATGCATCTAGCGAGCCAGAAGCTCCACCGGCTCCAACTATAGTATGAATTTCATCAATAAAAAGTATTACATCTGGCGATTTTTCCAATTCATTCATTACGGCCTTCATTCTTTCTTCAAATTGACCGCGATATTTTGTTCCTGCTACCAATGCAGCAAGATCTAATGCAACAACGCGCTTATTAAAAAGAACTCGTGAAACTTTCTTCTGTGTAATTCGAAGTGCCAATCCTTCAGCAATAGCTGATTTCCCAACTCCTGGTTCACCTATTAGAATTGGATTATTTTTTTTACGTCGAGAAAGAATTTGTGAAACACGTTCAATTTCTTTTTCACGACCAACAATAGGATCTAGTTTTCCGTCTTCCGCTGATTTAGTAAGATCACGACCGAAATTATCTAACACAGGTGTCTTTGATTTAGAGTCAGTGATTTTTTTCTGACTGGCTCCGAAAGCGCCATCTTCTTCCCCTTCCTCTTCCGGATTGCTTGGGAATTCTGCGCGAGGTTTTGAACTACTTTCATCAGAATTAGCAGAGCCACCATTTTCAATTTCGTTTTTGATGGTATCGTAATCGATATTGAATTTTTGAAGTGCTTTTGTAGCAACACTGTCCTCATCTTTTAAAATAGATAGAAGTAAATGCTCCGTTCCAATAATAGCGCTTTTAAAACTTTTTGCCTCTAAATAAGTTATTTTCAATGCCCGCTCGGCCTGCTTTACAAGAGGTATGTTTACTAAGTTATTATTTGTTTTTTTTGCAACGCCAGCAGTTAACATCTCCACTTCTTTTCGAAGATCATTTGGTAATACGTTTAATGTTTTCAATAATTTTATAGCACTTCCTTCACCTTCTCTTATAATACCTAGAAGTAAATGTTCCGTTCCAATATAGTCGTGCCCCAATCGCAAAGCCTCTTCTTTACTATATGTAATTACATCTTTTACTCTAGGCGAAAATTTAGCTTCCATATATTTTGGGTCTTTATTTAGCTGCTATTGCAGACTTTAAATTTGTATAAAATTAATCATTTTTGACAGCATATTCAAAAGTAGAAACAATCATTGTTTTTAATGATTTATTTTTCCATTTTTATGCACGATATAATGTTCATAATTAAGGTGTAAATGTATCTACAAATTGAGCAAATTATAGGTAATTTCGAAATCTTAAAAAATAGTAATATTTAATGCTATTTATCAATAAGTGTGCTAAACTAAAACCAGTGATATAAATACAATGGCTGAAGGCGAAAAAATTATTCCGATTAATATTGAAGATGAAATGAAAACAGCTTACATCGATTATTCGATGTCTGTAATTGTTTCTCGTGCACTTCCTGATGTGAGAGATGGTTTCAAACCGGTTCATCGCCGTGTGCTTTTCGGAATGCTTGACTTAGGTGTTCTTTCCAATCGCCCTTATAAAAAATCAGCTCGTATTGTAGGTGAGGTTTTAGGAAAATATCATCCACATGGAGATAGTTCTGTATACGATACTATGGTTCGTATGGCTCAACATTGGAGTTTGCGTTACCCACTTGTAGATGGACAAGGTAATTATGGTTCGGTAGATGGTGATCCACCAGCAGCAATGCGATATACTGAAGCACGTCTTCGAAAAATAGCAGAGGAGATGCTTGCCGATATTGATAAAAACACAGTGGATTTCCGTCCAAACTTTGATGATTCTTTAGAAGAGCCAAGTGTTCTTCCAGCAAAAATCCCAAATCTTTTAATTAACGGAGCTTCAGGTATTGCAGTAGGAATGGCTACAAATATGCCTCCGCATAACCTTACTGAAATAATTGAGGCAACTGTAGCTTACATTGAAAATAAAGAAATAACCATTCCAGAATTAATGAAAATGGTTACGGCTCCTGATTTCCCAACTGGTGGCTCAATTTACGGCTACTCTGGGGTTAGAGAAGCTTTTGAAACTGGAAGAGGGCGTATTGTTTTAAGAGCTAAAGCCAATATAGAAACGTTAGATTCCGGAAAAGAAAGAATTATTGTTACTGAAATTCCATACCAGGTCAATAAATGGCAGATGATTAAAGCAACTGCTGACCTAATCAATGAAAAGAAAATAGAAGGCATTTCCGATATTCGAGATGAGTCCGATCGCGATGGTATGCGTATTGTGTATGAACTTAAGCGTGACGCAATTGCGAATGTTGTTTTAAACAATTTATACAAGTATACTTCTCTTCAAACTTCATTCAGTGTGAATAACATTGCGTTAGTAGGAGGGAGGCCTTATCTTCTAAATCTGAAGCAGTTGATTGGCCACTTTGTTGATTTCCGTCATGAAGTAGTTGTTCGTCGCGCTAAGTATGATTTAGACCAGGCCGAGAAGCGTGCACATATTTTGCAAGGATATCTTATCGCCTTGGATCATATGGATGAGGTAATTAAAATAATACGTGCATCTGCGACACCAAATGAAGCCAAAACACAATTGATGGCTAGCTTTGGACTGAGTGATATTCAATCTGCTGCCATTCTCGAGCTTCGTCTTCGTGTTTTAACTGGCATGGAGCGCGACAAGATTCGCGAAGAATTTGATGATTTGATGAAGCTGATAGCATTCCTCAAAGAAATTCTTGGCGATGAAAGTTTACGAATGGAAATAATCAAAGAAGAACTTCGTGAAATAAAAGAGAAGTATGGCGATGCTCGTCGCACTGAAATTATTTATGCCGCCGATGATCAGCGAATGGAAGATTT
>NSIF01000044.1 GCA_002737665.1 Flavobacteriales bacterium
GACGGTGTTACACTTGAATGTGCCGACATGGTGTACGTCATCCGATAAAAATAATTTTCAGTAAAAGTTTTAACAGCAACACTTTCACCCGTGGTTTCGATAAAAAGGAATCACGGGTTTTTATTTATAAAAAAAGTTTGGAAAAATTAAAACTTTTTACACTGCCATCGCAACAACTTCCTTCACATCGGGAACCATTCTCTTCAGCAAAGCTTCTATTCCTGCTTTCAAAGTAATGGTTGAGGAAGGACAACCACTGCAAGAGCCTTTCAACTGAACAGTTACAATTCCATTTACAAACGATTGAAATGTGATCAGTCCTCCGTCTTGCTCTACTGCGGGTCTGATATATTGCTCCAAGACTTCTATGATTTTTGTTTCCGCATCATTTTGTGGTGCGGCGTGCTCAGTAAAAACAGTTGTTGTTGTTTTGAAAGTAGAATCAGTAGCTACTTCTTTAGCAGGCAATTCATCAATTACAGCAAGGCCTTTAGATAAATAATCGCGCAACACTTCCCTCAACTCATGGGTGATATCATCCCAAGAGACAACATCACTTTTTGTGACGGTAATAAAATTTGAAGAAATAAAAACTCCTTTCACAAATGGAAATTGAAAAAGCTTTGCAGGTAATGGGGCTTTAGCAGTTTCGGCCACATTTAAATACTGTGCTGTAGCCCCTTCTGCGATTAGCATTGTATTTGCAACAAATTTCATCGATGCCGGGTTTGGTGTGCTTTCAGCATAAATTACTACGGGCATTGTTTTTGGTTCCATAATGCAAAGGTAGTGTTTAGTTTAGAGCATATAATGGATAAATAAACCCATTGTTGACGAAGTTCCATCATTTTTAGGAAATCGCAAACGAAAATAAATCCTGTTACAAGCTGTCGTTTGTTCTGTCATCTGTGAAGCCAATAATTGATAGTCCAAGTCCAAAGTAGAGGTTTGAGAAATCATTTTTTGTCCGAATCTATTGTCACCAAATATGAAGCGATAGTTAGCTTTTGTAATTAAGCATAAAGCAGGAAAAAAAAATTGATAAAAGTCATATTGAAATATCAAGTCCAGGCTTTAACAAGTAAAAATAATTAGTTTCCACTACTTTTGCTTTGCCAAGGAAAACTATACCTGTAAACACTTTTTGTTTTATTGTGTTATCACCAAGTTCGGAAATTACGATTCTTTGTCGCAATTATTTTGTTTTCCAGCCTAACCTACTATAGATTTATAGTCTAACACCCATTACTAAAATATCATCCACTTGTTCAAAATCTCCTTTCCATTTTTCATGGAATTTGGCAAGATATATTTTTTGTTCAGGTAAACTTAAACTTTGAATACTTAGTAATATCTCTTTAAATTTTTTAGTCATTAATTTTTTGTCTTTTTCCCCTCCAAATTGGTCGGCATAGCCATCTGTAAAAAGATAAAAAGTGTCACCCGTTTTTAATTTTAATTTACAGGTTTCATATTTTTGTTGGTCACTTGTCAAACCTGCTATAGCACTTTTAGTTCCTTTTATTTCTTCTAAAACGTTGGAATTTTTTCTAATTAGCCAAAGTGGTCTATTGGCACCCGAAAAGTTGAGAAGTTTTTTCTCTAAATTGATGGAGCAAAGCGCAATATCCATTCCATCTCGCATGGATTCAGTGAGCTCAGTCTGGTGCAATGAAATTTTTATTTTTTTATTGAGTTGTGCTAAAATGTCTGCTGTCTTTTTGTTTTTTTGCGTTGCTTCTACTAATTTTTCATTGCCTATCATACTCATAAGTGAGCCAGGAACACCATGGCCTGTACAATCAACTGCAGCAAGGAATATTAATTTATTGACTCTATGAAAAAAATAAAAATCTCCACTAACAATATCTTTTGGTTTAAATAATATAAAACTTTCTTTCAGCCATTGTTCAATCTCTTTTTGCTTAGGCAATTGTGCTTCTTGAATTCGTTTTGCATAATTAATACTTGCTGTAATATCTTGGTTTTTAGTTTCAATTATTTCGTATGCTTTTTTTAATTCTACATTTATTAATTTATTTATTTTTGCATCGTTTTGTGCTGTATTTATTTTATTGAGGAATTCTATTCGTTTAACTTTTATAGCCCCTTCCAAATTTATCATTTCAGTTGATACTTCATGGTAACGCTTGTAATGGCCTAGGGCCTTTTCATAATTTTTTCTTGATTCATTAATTTCTGCTAATGCCAAATGGCTCGGCGCCAATGCAATTCTTAAATTAATTATTTTTGCTATGGCAAGTGCTTCATTCAAGTACTTTTCCGATTCTTCTAACTTATTAAGGAACAAATAAATTCTGCCAAGTGCAACCGTAAAGCGTGATACCGCCATTTTATCGTGCAGTTTTTGGGAAAGTTTAATTCCTTTTATTGCGATTAATTCCGCTTCTTGATATTTTTCAGTTTCAATACAAAGTGTCAAATAGCTATTTAAAGACGCAGCATACCCTCTCCAATCTCTAATTTTTTTGCGAATAGTTAGACTGCTCAAAAGCAGTTTTTTGCTTTTTTTATATTCTTTTAAGTTCAAATGAACTTGCCCCATGGCCATTATAGCCGTAGCTTCTCCAGCTAAATTTTTAACTGCTCTGTTTAATTTTAAGCTCTTAGTTGCGAATTCTGTTGCACTTTCTGTATCTGATAATGAAAGGTGAAACGCAGAAAGTTGGAAATAGCACCTTGCCATTTCTAGTTTGTCATTTACCTTTTTAAAAAATTCTAAGGCCTTACTTACACTTTCTATTCCAGTTGCAAAATCGCTTATTCGGCTATAAATTAAACAAAAATTGTAATGCACTTCGGCTACCCCTTTTTCATTTCCCAATTCCGTAAATAATTCTAAGGCGGTGAAAAGTGTTTCAAGGGCAAGTTGGTACTCAGAAATTTGAATATAGCAAAAAGCAATATTTTTAAGGGCAACGGCATTTCCTAAAGAATAATTTATCTTGGTTGCTAATTCAATGGCTTGACGACAAAGCAGAATTGATTTTTGCGTATCCGTATTGCGAATATCAAAGGCTTTTGAATTTAAGGAATCAATTTTAGCAGTTGATTGTAATAATGTATCGGTAGCCAAAGCAGTAATGAAAAGTAGGATATTCTTGAAATAGTTTTCTCTTGGGCACAAATGTAAGTCATTATTGTATAAAGTAAAAAAAAGGCTCTACACTAAACATATAACTATTTAATTATCATTATTTAATTCATATAATTAACAATGTAATTAAGTTATAGAAATCCCAATACCTATGGTATGCTAAGTGAACTGAATTTGGATTAAAGTATACTTTATAGTAATTTTACATCCATGAACAAAGTAGTGCACATCTGTACTTCAATTCTATTATCCACTCTTATTCTATTTACCGGTTCGGGACTAATAGTGGGAAAGATGGTTTGTTTAAAATCGGGTTACGAATTAATTAGTTTAGAGCAAGTAAAAGATTGCTGCGATGACGACTCGAATAAAAGTAGGATTGACTCAAGATGTTGCGACATCAGTAATTTTGTTTTTCAACCAAATATATTTATTTCAGAAAACAAACTTTCAATAAAAACAATTACTCCAATACATTTCGATTTCTTTAGTAATTTTTTTCAAGATTCAATTTCCTATTGGGAAACTATTAATAATAAGACACCTCTACCCGACCCATTATTATCGAGTAGGCCATCTACCGAACAAAGTTTTTTCTGCATTTTTCGCATTTAATTGTAGGTTAATTTTCGCGCTTAAATTTAGCCCTGAACAATTTTACCGAATACAATTATTATGAAAAAACAACATAAATTTTTATTTAAAATTATTTTCCTGCTCTGCTGCGGACTAACAAATCATTTATCGGCAATGGACCAGCTTACAGGAACAGTGACCTTTAACAAAGGGAAGTCAACGCTTCCAGGTGCGATTTTATTCTGGGAAAAAACATCACGTGGAACGTCTACGGATACCATGGGAAATTTTAAACTTAGCTGGCCCGATTCGTTTCCTGCTACTTTGATTGTGCGTTGTACTGGGTACAAATCAAAAGGAATCCTGTTCACTGGAAAAACTCCTGCAATTATTAAAATAAATCTATCGAGTGGTGACACGCTTGAAACGGTAAATATTATAGAGCGCCGCCCTGCTTCCGAATTTTCTTTTATCTCCCCTATTCTCATCGAAAATATTACACAGAATGGCTTACGAAAAGCGGCTTGTTGCAATTTATCTGAAAGCTTTGAAACAAATCCTACTGTTGATGCTGCCGTTACGGATGCTATATCTGGTGCGAGAAAAATTCAGTTGCTTGGACTTGATGGGATTTATTCGCAAATATTATTTGAAAACCTTCCGCTCATCCGCGGGCTTTCCTCCTCCTATGGTTTATCGTACGTACCCGGAACATGGATAAAAGGAATTTTAATAACAAAAGGCACGGGATCGGTGGTGAATGGTTACGAAAGTATAGCTGGCCAATTGAACATTGACTTACTTAAACCAGAAGAAAATAGTGATAAGTTTTTTTCTAATATTTATGGTAATGCTAAAAGTAGAATGGAAGCTAATTTTCATTTTAATAAGCAACTCAGCAAAAATGTGGGAACAACATTACTTACCCATGCAAGTACATTACAGTTAAAGAATGATGTGAATAAGGATGGATTTCTGGACATGCCGATTTACACACAATACAATGTTTTAAATCGTTGGAACTGGGTTAGCAAAGGAGCGCCACAAGGTGAATTTGGATTTCGGTGTATTTATGATGACAAGCAAGCTGGCCAAACGAATTTTAATAAAAGCCGCGATTTTGGTGGAACTAATTTTTATGGTGTAGGAATCATAAATAAACAATTAGAGTTTTTTAATAAAACGGGTTTTGTATTTAAAGCTCCCGCAAGAAGTTTAGGAACGCTATTTTCAGCAAGATGGCATGAGGAAAACATGTTTTTTGGATTAAAAAAATACAATGGCGTAGAAAAAAGTATTTATGCCAATACTATTTGGGAGGACATGATTTCGAATACTAACCACTTATATAAAGCTGGACTAAGTTTTGTTTACGATGAATATGACGAAGAATACAATGACTCTATTTTTAAACGGACAGAAATTGTTCCGGGTATTTTTACAGAATACACAGGCCACCTTTCAAGCAAATTTACTATGGTTGCCGGAGTCCGTTTTGATTTTCATAACATTGCAGGAAATCAGTTTACCCCAAGGCTTCATGTAAAATATGACCTTACTCCTAAAACTGCAATTCGCGCATCAGGTGGAAAAGGGTTTCGTACAGCAAATGTTTTCACAGAAAACTCAAGTGCTTTTGCTAGCTCAAGACAAGTACATGTAATTGGTCCATTAAAAGCCGAAATTGCTTGGAACTACGGCGGAAGTATTCAACAACAATTTACCTTTCTTAAAAATGACGCAACATTAATTGTAGATTTTTTTCGGACAGACTTCATGAACCAAGTTGTGATCGATATGGAAAAACACGGACAATTATATTTTTATAATTTATCGGGCAAGTCATTTGCAAATAGTTTTCAAGCTGATTTAGTTTTTGAGCCCATCAAACGATTAGCAATTCGTATTGCCTATAAGTATTACATAGTCAAAACAACCTATTCGGAACTATTGAAACAAAAACCATTAACACCATACCATCGCGCTTTTATAAATTTTGGATACACGCTTCCGTATGATAAATGGGCTTTTGATTTTACAACAAAATGGATTGGGTCGACTCGTTTGCCTGAGAGATTTGGAAATATTAATGGATACAGTAAGCCGTATTTTGTATTGAATGCAAATGTTTCTAGAAAATTAAGACGTTTAGATGTTTATGCAGGAGTAGAAAATCTACTCAATTTTATGCAGCCAAATCAAATTATTGCCCCAGATGCCCCTTTCGGCCCGTTATTTGATGCCTCACAAATATATGGACCCACAGAAGGAATTATAATTTATGCAGGACTTCGTTTCAAAATTTAAATAATCAAACTATCTTCAACAAATAATTAAATACTAGAAAAATGAAAAAAATCACTTTAGTAGCTTTTGCACTTACATTCATTGCAAGTATTAATCTGTTTGCACAAACTGCCGATATCCCAGTTTCAAAAATAGCCGTAATTCAAATTAAAACCTCTGGAGAATGTGATATGTGCAAGACCAAAATTGAAAATACAATTGGTGTAATGAAAGGTGTAAAAAAAACAGAATTGGATATTCCATCACAAATCCTAACGGTAGAATACAATACCCAAAAAACCACAGCCGAAAAAATCAAAAAAGCAATAGCTGAAATTGGCTATGATGCAGACGAAGTAAAGGCCAATAACCGAGTAGTAAAAAAGCTGCCCGCGTGTTGCCAACCACAACCAAGGCCAGAAATTCAAAAATAATTCCGTCAGGAAAACCTATTGTAAAATTATATGGCACTTATAAAGCAAGTACATGGTATTTCTCCTCAGTTTGGAAGCGATTGCTATCTCGCCGAAAATGCAACAATAGTAGGTGATGTAATTTGTGGAGACCAATGCAGTTTTTGGTTTAATGCTGTAGTTCGAGGCGATGTGAATTCAATCCGTATGGGCGATAAAGTAAATGTGCAGGATGGTGCAATTATACACTGCACTTACAATAAAACAATTGTTTCAATTGGGAATAATGTTTCAATTGGTCACAACGCAATAGTGCATGGCTGTATTATTTATGATAACGTATTAATTGGAATGGGTGCCATTATAATGGACAATGCAACAATAGGATCAAATTCAATTGTTGGCGCAGGTGCTATTGTTACAGAGGGAATGACTGTAGAACCCAATAGTGTTTACGCAGGAATCCCTGCAAAAAAAATAAAAACTATAAGTCCAGAATTATCAAAAGGTGAAATTGAAAGAATTGCAAATAATTATGTTTTGTATTCTTCCTGGTTCAAAGAATAACGCAGGCACAACAAATTATCAAAGTTTGATTTCCTGAACATCCCCATTATTTCCTGTTAAAATAAAAAGCGTCTTCTCAAAAAGTTCTTTCACTCCGCTCGTAAAATATACAACGCTATTACCATCAACATTTTTCCCTTGACTTTCGTTAAGCAGTTCCTTTTCTTCCAACACTTTTTTAACTTGTTTCGCCACAGCAGGTGCTGGATCTATCACATTCACTTTCTCTCCTAGAATTTTTTTCAAAAGTGGCACCACAAATGGATAATGTGTGCATGCTAAAACTAAAGAGTCAATTCCGCTCTCAATCATCGGCTGTAGCCACATCCGTAGCATTGTTTCTGTTTCAGCTGAATCTAATTTCCCTGATTCAATTTGTTGTACTAAACCAGGACAAGGCTGGTGCAACACCTTTACATTTTTTGCAAATCGATCAACAACTGAAGCAAACAACTCACCTTGAAATGTTGCAGTAGTAGCCAATACTCCTACCACACCAGATTGAGTCTGCTCAGCAGCCGGCTTTACGGCAGGTTCCATACCAACAAAAGTAGTTTCAGGATGAAGTTGACGAAGGTGTTTGAGTGCTGCGGCCGAGGCCGTATTGCAAGCGATAACAATAACCTTACACCGTTTTTGAAGTAGAAAATTCGTAATCTGCTCACAAAAGCCTCTAACTTCAGCTAATGATTTTTCTCCGTAAGGAAGATTGGCATTATCGCCAAAATAAATTATACCTTCATTAGGTAATAATTTACGAATAGCAATTAAGACACTTACCCCACCAATTCCAGAGTCAAAAATACCAATAGGACTTAAAGCAGTCATAGTGTAAAGATAAACGGGAGAACTGAAAGTATTACTATTTCAAGAATTTATTAAATATATTTTATTAAAATTTAATTTCAAAAAAAAATGCAAGCTGTTAAGCGTTGCATTTTAAAATATTTATTTATTATTTGTCTTTGCTCTATTTAATACCAAGTTTTGCTTTAACAGCAAGGAACAAATCATCGCTGTCAGCAGCATATAGTACTACAAGTGATGACTGACTGCTATCAAGAACATACTTGTAACCTTTTTCAAGCGCAACCGCCTTCACGGCCTTCTGAATAGTTTGGTAAACCGGCTGCAATAAAGCAGTTCGCTTATTCGTAAAATCTTCCTGTGCGCTAGCTTGGAATTCCTGTATTCGTTGCTGAAGATCGTACAAATCTTTTTGCTTCAACTGTTTAAGAAATGGGCTCATTGTTTTTGACAGTGAATCAAATTCTGTTGCCTTTCGTTGCAATTCAACCTGCATAGAATACATTTCCTTTTCAAGCTGCGCATAATATGATTGCGCTGTGTCCATTGCTGATTTGTAAGCAGGGAATATTTGTAATATAGAATCCAAATCGATGTGAGCCACTGCTACTGCCGCAGCTTTAGTTTGTGCTTTCGCAACTTGTGGAACTGCAGTAATAATTAGTGCAGCAAGTGTAATTGTTAAGTACTTTTTCATGGTTGAATTAATTGATGATTTTAATTATTAATTATAATTGATAAAAATTTATTTCCCGCCAGCATCGCCGCTACGGGCTTTTTTCCAGCCGAGAATTTCTAAAACATCGTTACTCTTATCGTATTTCGCATTTGTGTAAAGCATCGTAATATCGCTGGCTTTATCAAAAACAATTGCAAAACCAGAACGCTCTGCCATTTCTTTTACAGCATTGTAAACCTGGTCCTGAATTGGCTTTACTAATTCCTGCCTTTTTTTAAAAAGCTCTCCCTCCACTCCAAATTTAGTTTTCTGAAATTCTTTTGCTTCCTTTTCGTTCTCAACAATTTCTGCTTCCCTTTTTTGACGAAGATCATCTGTCAACAATAATTGCTCCTGCTGAAAATTTTTATACAAAGCATCAATCTGTGCATACTTACCTTCAACCTCTTTTTGCCATGAAACTGAAAGTTTATTTAATTGTTCTTGTGCTTGCAAATAAGCTGAACTCTGATTCAAAAGAAAATCCGTGTCAACGAAGCAAAACTTCTGCGCACATACTAACCCATTAAATAGTACTAATGCAATGATTGAAGCAAAAAAATTTCTTTTCATAAATGCAGTTTTTTCAAAATTTTAATATAACGCATCAAAAAACGTGGCTAAAGTACAATTTTTAGACTATTTATAGCTCTCCAAGATTCATGCCGATAGTGAAATGAACTTGCGATTTTGGCATTCCTGGTTGTGTAGCTAAATCATCAAAGCGGTATCCCCAATCTAAACCAAGCAAACCAAACATTGGCAAAAAGACACGAACACCAACACCTGCAGAACGATAAACGTCAAACGGATTAAAAGTTTTTATAGAGTTCCAAGTATTTCCAGCCTCAAGGAATGCGAGACCATAAACAGTAGCACTTGGGTTTAATGAAACAGGGTAACGCATTTCCCAAGTGTATTTAGCTATTATAGGGGCTCCGGTTTTCGACGCCGTCAATGATTGGTCATCATAACCGCGATCAGCGATAATTTCACGCCCATCTAAAGCATATCCTGTTAGTCCACTGCCACCTAAATAAAAACGCTCAAAAGGCGACAGCCCTACATTTTGATTATACATTCCTAAATATCCAAATCCAATTCGTGTGTTAAGGACCAAGTTCCCTGCCAAACGTGTGAACCAGGAAGAAGTAAATTTCCATTTATAATACTCAACAAATTTATAACGTTCCTGATCGGTAAGATCTGTATAGTCTCTGTTATTGAGCAAAGAATAAGGAATAGTAAATTGTCCCATTAATTTAATTGAAGAACCACTTCGCGGATAGATTTGCTGGTCAGTAGAATTTCTACTAATAGTAAATCGATAACTTAGGTTATTTGAATAGCCATCAGAAAATGCAAACAACGATTGAAATTTATTTAATACATAATATTGATAATTCAATTCCATATACATTTGGAAATAATCATCAGGTCGTTTTAAAATTTTTCCAAAACCAACTGAGGCCCCAGTAATTTTTATGTCTTGCCGCCCCGCATCGCTGGCCCTTAATCCATTCGATTGAATTGAACGATAAAAACTTACAGAAAGTGAATTTGGCTTTTTCCCTCCTAACCAGGGCTCTGTAAATGAAGCATTGTAGGATTGAAAATACAAACCGTTTGACTGTGCTCGAATACTTAGTTTCTGTCCATCTCCAGAAGGAAGGGGTGACCATGCTTCTTTCTTAAGAATATTATGTGTGGAAAAATTATTAAAAGAAACACCAAGCGTTCCTACAATTCTATTTGCACCCCAACCACCAGAAAGCTCAACTTGGTCAGAAGGTTTTTCTACCACTATATATTCAATGTCAACAGTACCATCTGTGGGATTTGGTTTTGGATTAATTTGAATTTTTTCAGGATCAAAAAATCCTAATGTTGCTAATTGTCGCTGTGAACGAATTAAATCCGATCGTCGAAATAATTGTCCGGGACGGGTACGAATTTCACGCATAATAACCTTGTCATTGGTTTTAGAATTTCCAACAATTGTAACATTCCTAATGGTTGCCTGACGACCTTCGTAAACCCGCATTTCATAATCAATGGAATCGCCATGAACACTTACTTCAACAGGACTTACTTGAAAAAACAAATATCCATCATCCATATAAAGTGCGCTCACATCATTCCCCTGCTCACTTTGAAATAGTCTCGACTCTAATTGTTCCAAATTATATAAATCGCCAGCTTTAATCCCAAGACGATTATTTAATTGCTCAGCAGAATATTTTGTATTTCCAATCCATGCAATTTTCCCAAATTTATAAATTCGTCCTTCGAAAATATTTATTTGTATGGAAACCCGATTGGCTACTCCAACCGTATTCCAAACGGAATCCTTCTCAATTTTAGCATCGCGATAACCTTTCTTACGGTATTTTGCCAATAATTTCTGTTCATCTTTTTCTAAATTATCTTCAAGGTATTTTGATGCTTTAAAAAGCAAATACCATCGTACTTGTTTCGTTTCTTTCAACAACCTCCTAACTTTTGACGTTTTGAAATTACTGTTTCCTGTAATAAATACATCTTGAATTTTAACTTTTTTCCCTTTGACAACATCAATTTTCAACAGCACATAGCCAGGTTGGTTTGCAACTGGAACTTCAACTAATTTTGTTTTACAATTAAAATAACCGTCGGCTCTAAAATGTTCATTACAGGTTTCAATAATAAATCGCTTCCTGAACTCTGTTAGCATCGTTTGTGGCAAGTGTCCCAATTTTCCTCTAAGATCTTCATCCTCGCTTTTTTTCAAATGAGTTGGCGCAAAAGTGACCGCTTGAATTTTTGCCTTTTCTGTCACTACTATACTTAACCAAATATATTCTCCTTCCACTTTTGCAATCTCCAAGCGTAAGTCTTCAAAAATTCCTTCCTTCCAAAGATTATCAATAGCAGCTGAAGTTTTTTCACCAGGAACATTTATTTTTTCTCCTTTAGGCAATCCAGAAATTAGTCGTACTACGCTTGAATCAACAAGTTGACAACCGTGCACATAAACATCTACCAATGTATATTCGGTGACTTTACTGTAGTCAATAAGATTATCCTGAGCAAAGAAAACCTCTGCAGAGAAAAGAAACGTAATGAACAGTAAAAATTTTTTCATAAAACATTCGCAATTGTGCGCAATTAAGCTAATAACATTTGATTTTCAACTACTTTCTGCAGTATCAATTTGTGCACTTGTCTTCCCAAACCGACGCTCACGACCTTGGTAATCAAGAATTGCTTTATACAATTCCTCCTTGTCAAAATCGGGCCAAAGTGTTTCTGAAAAATACAATTCAGCATACGCAACTTGCCAAAGTAAAAAATTACTAATTCTTTGTTCGCCACTCGTACGGATCAATAACTCAGGATCAGGAAAGGCAGCTGTACTGAGTTCATTGGAAAAGATTGCAGCATCAATAGCTGAGATTTCTAAGTTTCCGTCTTTAACTTTTTGTGCTATTTTTTTTGTTGCTTCAACAATTTCCCAACGAGCACTATAGCTTAAGGCCAAAACTAAAGTCATTCTTTTATTATTAGCTGTATTAGCAATTGCCTCCTGCAGTTGCTTCTGACATGCAACAGGAAGACTATTAATATTACCAATAGTTGCCAGTCGAATATCATTTTTATTTAAGGTGGCTGTTTCTGAATGGATGGTATGAACTAATAATTCCATCAAATCGTCAACCTCTTGTTTCGGTCGGTTCCAATTTTCAGTAGAAAATGCATAGAGTGTAAGGTATTTTATTCCTAGCTCTGCTGCTGCTTCAGACGCTGCACGAACTGCACTCACTCCACTATGGTGACCAAACACTCTAAGCTTACCTTGCTGTTGGGCCCAACGTCCATTGCCATCCATAATAATAGCAACATGTTGGGGTATGCGAGTAATATCTATTTTTTCTTTCAAACTCATTTGAAGACGCTGGAATAATTTATTAATAAGTAGTACAACGTTTCTTTGGATTAGCGAGTTGGAATGTAATGGTTACACCAGCAAAGGAATACCAATCTTTAGTGCGGGGATTTCCTCGTTGACGGCCAATATTCGAAAAATCGGAGCCAGACCGATCAGCAACTGCAGCCGAAAGTTCTCCGTTATCAGCAATTAACTGAGTCGGGTCAGCATAAACAGTACTAACATCATCAATATAGTCGGTAAAGGTTTTTCGCATGCCCCATTCTGCAAGAAACCCAATTCGTTTGGATAGATTTATGCGAACTCCAGCCCCGAATGGGATAGCAACCTGTGTTTTTTGATACGGCTTAGTTTGTCCTTCGGTTTTTAATGGTTGTAAGGCAACCCAAAGGTTATCGAATGATGCTTTGGGATTAAAATTAAATACACCTGCACCAAGAAACATAAACGGTGTAAAAGAGTGCCTGTCATCTCCAAGTTTATAATCTATAAAATTAAATTCTCCACGAAAACCAAACTCATAAAGGGTGGACCGAAAACTCAAATTGCGCTGTTGTTGCTCATAGGAATTTGAACGTGAATCAATCCCCTGAACGCTTCCAAAAAAGCCGGTGTATGCAATTGCAAAACGGCTATTAAAATTATGACGAAAAATTAGACCAAGAGCTGGTCGTGTAAGTGAATTGAAATGAGCTGATGGATTTAAGTCACCAATATAATAAGCCCCCCCGAAAAAAAACCCAATCTCATTTGATTTTTGAGCTTTCAGTGATAAGCTTAAGCAGGCGATAAAACAGAAAACAAAACACTTCTTCATATTTTAACTATATTTTACTAGAATCAACGTAAATTTTGAAGAATTGGTGTGTTTTTCTAATAAATTCTGCAACCTGATTTTAAAGGCACAAAGATAGCCGATTTATCCCTTTAGAAATCAAGGTTTTTTGACAAAATCTAATTTGATTTAGAAACTGCTATTTTTAAGAATTTGGGCTGCGGTACTAATTTCTTGCATCGTGACCCCAAATTAGCTTTTCCCTTATTGTATTGAAAAAATGATGGTCGTTGAAGCGAATGAGACTGATTTTAAAATCTTCTTTACGAATGGTCAATTCCACATCCTGTGTAAAAATAGCAGAGCGCGCATCGAGCGTAGCAAGATGCTGAATACTACGCCCTTCAACCCTTAAAGTAATGATGCTATCTTCAGGTACAATGAGTGGACGAACATTAAGATTATGAGGTGAAAGTGGTGTAATAACAAAACTTTTTGAATCCGGAACCATCAACGGACCACCACAACTAAGCGAGTATGCTGTAGATCCTGTTGGCGTGGAAATAATTAATCCGTCAGCCCAATAAGAATTGAGAAATTCACCATTAATACTCGTGTGAATGGTCATCATTGCTGATGTTTCTTTTCGTTGTACCGTAAATTCGTTTAACGCGAAATTAATTTCACCAAAAAGATTATTTTTAGTTTCCAGTTTAAGTAGCGATCTTTTTTCAATGGAAAATTTTCTATCCTTCAAATTTTCTATAGCATGTGCAACGGCTTCAGCTACAGTTACACCTGCAAGAAAACCTAAACGTCCTGTGTTTATGCCAAGAATTGGAATACCTGAATTTCGAACAAAGGCAATGGTTTCCAGTAAAGTGCCATCGCCGCCCACACTGAGTAAAAAATCAGCTTGACCACGAATGGAATTAAAGTCATCCAAGACCTTTACCTTTTTCCCAATTTTAAATTGACCTTGTAAATAAGCAAGATAATCTGCAGTAATTAATAATTCAGAATTGTTTGTTTCCAATTTATCAAAAAGCCCCTGTAAAGCAGGAGGCAGATTCCGTTCGTTAACACGGCCGTAAATTGCAATCTTCATATCAAATTAGACTAATGTGCTCAAAGTTATGAAAACGAGTGAAAACAGGGCCTAAAGTAAAGATGCCGGGGATAATTTTTTTTGTAATGGCAGATTGAAACAGGAAAATTCCTAATTAGAATAGAATATTGAATTGAAAGCCGCCATTTTACTAGCATGCTAAAACTGGGCTAAACTTATTAGATTTATAAAAAAAATTACGCATTTCCAAATTTTCTCAAAAAAAATTTCCGTCCGCCTTCGGCGGACGGACCAAACCCTAAACGCTTAACCATGGTGAGTCCGACCGCTGAAGGCGGACGGACAAATTGTCAAATAGTCAATCCCCGAGGCAACGGACAGAGAAAGCATATTGCTCGCTGTTGAGGCCTCTGCCTACATCGCCACTGTAGTAACCCAAGTAGCGGTTCCATGCGTTGCTAGAATTATTCTCTGTAGCACTCCACCAGCTACCGTCTCCACCAACGTTGTAGAATGAACCAAAGCTGCCGCGATAACCACCAGGGAAACCTGCAAAACCGCTACTGTTAGTGCCGTTGCCGTTTGAATCCCAGCCAGTGCTCTTCATTTTTGTGCCGGCTGCTGCTTTTCCACCTAAATAATCG
>NSIF01000045.1 GCA_002737665.1 Flavobacteriales bacterium
GATTGGCGAATCTGAAACTAACTTTTATTTAGAAATCAAGGAAAAAGATAAAATTATATTTAAAGGAAATGTTGAATCTGTCCCAAGTGGAGAATAAAGATTTAAACTGCGAGTAATTCAGAATAACTTTAAGTACCAGCCCATAACAGCACCTACAAGAAATTGGCGGTTTAGTGGTTAAATGAAGCTTTGTGCTTCGTATCAAGTTCACTGCTGACAGACAGTTTTGTTCTCAGAAATCGCCAACTTCTTGTAGCTGCAAAACGTTAAGGGCAAAATTCCGCATTCCAATAGACCTTCGGTCTGCCTTAGCCCTTTTGCTTTAATGTTCAGCATACAGTAATTAAACAATTTTAAAAAAATAACTAATACAATCAATAAATAAAACAAACACAATGAATTTTATTAAAACACTTTTGATTTTCCCCCTTTTAATTATCGGCTTTCAATCTTTTGGACAGGTTTCTGAAAAAAACTATAAAATATATTCCCAGAAGTCCGGAAAAGAAGTAACGCTAAACGATATAGCTGAGGACATGAAGAATTACGATGTTCTTTTTTTTGGTGAAGAACACAATGACTCCGTAGCACATTATCTTGAAAATAAAATGTTTGAAATTCTCTACCTAAAATTTACGAACAGCATTACACTGTCAATGGAAATGTTTGACAGAGATGTGCAGCTCGTGATGAATGAATATTTGAATGGATATATTAGAACGAAAAATTTTAACAAGGACGCGCGCGTCTGGAATAATTATAAAGATTATAAACCTATGGTTGAATTTGCAAAGAACAATAAACTGGATGTAATTTGTTCAAACGCGCCAAGCCGATACACTAATCTTGCAGGCAGGAAAGGACAAAAAGCATTAATGGAATTACCTGAGGAGTCAAAAAAGTATTTTGCCCCATTGCCTTATGATACTGCATCGGGAAAATACTATGAAAAACTCATTCAACTGACTTCACATGACACGCCTCTCACTACCGACACTTCTGTAAAAAATATGCCTCCAATGGCTTCAATGGGAGGATTTAATTTAATAGTAGCTCAATCGCTTTGGGATGCAACAATGGCGTATTCCATTTCAAACTATGTAAAAAAGAATAAAGGGAAAAAAGTATTTCAAGTCAATGGACGTTTTCACAGTGACGAAGGATTTGCCATTGTATCTCAACTAAAAAAATACAGTCCAAAAATAAAATCACTTGTCATTTCAACTGGAGAAGATGATTCATTCCCAAACATCGACTGGAACAAACACAAACACCTTGGCGACTACATTATAATCACAGATCCAAGTGTTCCGAAAACATACAAAGAATAAAAGAGATCAACATAAATCTATAAACGCAAAAAAATGCTACCTGCCCCAACACAGCTAATTGAATGCCCTACCTGCAAATCGCTAATGAAAAAACCTGGCTGGCTCTCAGGAAATACATTTGGAGCAAAAATTTATTCAGATGGAAAACAAGTAGCCGAAATGCTACCTAATTTCCCTCAAATCACAAAGTGTAAAAAATGCAATAACATATTTTGGGTAAAAGATGCAAAAGTAATTGGTGAATTTGAATGGGGCAATAAAATTTCACAAGAATGGGAAGCCGCTCCAGAACTCGGGTTTTTAAGTATTGAAGATTACCATTTCGCCTTAAACTCAGTTCTAACTATTGATAAGAATCATGAACTGTATTTTCGCAAAAATATTTGGTGGTCATTCAACGACCGTCAAAGAAACGATCTGTCATTTTTAAATAATGATGAAGAACGACAGCAATGGTTTGAAAATCTAAAAAAACTTTGTGAGCTATTTGATGAAAATAATACGGAACAACAAATAATGAAAGCTGAAGTGTATAGAAATTTAGGGCGGTTTGATGAATGTAAAATAATTATAAATTCAATTTCAATTCCTGAATTAGACTGGATTAAGGAAAAGTATATCAAAGCTTGTGATGAGCAAAACCAAAATGTAATTCAATTAAATTAAACCAATCTCATTAGCGAAAAAAATGTTTTTTGCAAAAATTAAAAAGAAAACATGAAAAATACGATTCAATCTATTTTATCCTGCTCTTTCCTACTTTTCATTGAGAATGGATGGGCACAAAACACAAATCTTGACTTTAAAAATGCCATTAAAATTTACAACCTCTCATCTTACGAGTTAAACATAAAAACGGAGCCGATTATTAATTCTCCTTCCGGTACTTACTATTTTACAACGGTAAATTCTCAATTCCTTCATCCGACAATTGCTTTTCAATGAAAATCAAAAAAAATAATTTTCATGAAATTGAATTGATAGATTTTAGTCTGAACAAAATGTCTGCAAAAATACAGATTGGGAATGTAAATCAAGACACACTTAACTTGGTAGACGGAAATGAACTTACAACAACATCTCTTTCCGCGCGGTATGAATACATTCTTAATTTCAACAAAACAAAGGACAGAAAACTTGTTCCTTCAGTCGGCTTTAGTATTAATCTTTATTACAAGTACGACAATTATTCGCCAATATTTTCCACAGCATACCCATATTCTGATAGCTATTTAGGAAGTAAAGTTTTTGTTACTCCTCGCCTGACACATTTTTTAACATCAAAGTTTTTCATCGACTTAAATGTTCCACTTTGTTTTGCTAACACTTACGCACGTGTTGTGAATGTAAAAGATCCAACTATACCAATTGCAGACAGAAAAGTTAGTACGATTGACTTTCAACTATTTCCAAAAATATTCAACTTGCGATTAGGAGTTGGTTTAAAACTTTAATAAAAAAACTTGAAATGGATTTAGGCATTATCGTTGATGGGTATATTAAAAATTCGAATCTGCATTTTCTTATAAAATTTCGACCCGCCGCGGCGAGTAGTATTTTTTATCGCTTAAAAGGAAGGACAGGCATTGACTATTAAGTAAAAGAATGTATCTTCGGTTTATATTTATTTAGGTTCTACTTTGTATTCCCAACAGACGCATCACAAACTTTATAATTAATGCAGAAATGCTACTATCGTTTGAAAAAATAAAAACAATAAAACTATCATGAAACAAATCATCGCAGTACTTGTTTGCATTTCTTGTATCGTCACCTCTTCTTTTTCACAGCCAACTTTGTTTAGTCAGCGCGGTATTGGCGGGGGCGGTGCTTTGTTTTTTCCTGCCATCAATCCTGCCAACGAAGATGAGTTTTATGTGAGCTGCGATATGAGCGAATTATTTCACAGTACAGACTTTGGACTTTCTTATTCCCAGATTCACCATTCAAAACTTCAGGTCTTCAACACTTCCACGTACGAATTCACCAACAATTCAAACATTGCCTACTGTAATTTTAATGACGGCAATGCTGGCTATCCGGTAAAAACAATTGATGGTGGTGCAACGTGGTTACAAATGAATGGATACAACGTATCTACTTTTGGCAATGTGTATAAAATGTCGGCTAACTTCGCGAATCCAAATCAATTACTTATTGGGGCGTATGGAGATCTTTTATTTTCTAATGATGGCGGCACTTCCTTTTCCCTCGTAAGACATGCTGCTAATATGGGAGCTGGCATAACGATGGCTGGTGCATTTTGGGACGGAAACAATATTTATATCGGCACCAACGAGGGACTTATTACCTCGTCAAATTCAGGAGCTAGTTTTTCGATGCTGGCAACTTCAGGCATTGCATCAGCAGAATCAATTTGGAGTTTTGCCGGTGCAAAAAATGGAGGAACAACTCGCTTTACAATTATTACAGCCAATAATGCCGACATCTATAATGGCGTAATGCCTTGGGAATATTGGAACTTTGGCAAAGGAGTTTATACCATGGATAATAACAACGGAACTTGGCTTACAAAATCTTCGGGAATAAATTTCAGCAATGATTTTATCATGTATGTTGCGATGGCACAAAACGATATCAGCACCATCTATCTAGGTGGCAACGACAATGCACTCGGCGCGCCACTTGTTTACAAATCGGTTAATGCAGGCACATCATGGAATAAAGTTTTTAATACCACAGGGAATGCAAACATCGTTACGGGTTGGGAAGGATTTGGTGGCGATAAACAATGGAGCTGGAGCGAAACGTGTTTTGGAATTACTTGCGCTCCTACAAATTCCAGCAAAGTATTATTCACTGGTTTTAGCAACGTGCAGGCAACAACCAATGGTGGTGCCTCTTGGAAACAGGCCTACGTAAATTCTCTCGACGAACATCCTGCCGGCGCAAGTACTCCTACACAGCAAACCTATACAAGTATCGGACTTGAAAACACTACTTGCTGGCAGGTGCATTGGAAAGATCAATACAACATGATGGGATGCTTCAGCGATATTGGTGGTATCAGAAGTACCGACGCAGGCAACAAATGGGGATTTACTTACAGCGGATTTGCTGTCAACTCACTTTATCGAATTGAAGAATCTCCAAATGGAAATTTATACGGCGCATGTTCAAGCATTCACGATATGTACCAGAGCACTCGCTTGATGGATGGACAACTTGATGCCAATGATGCCAATGGGAAAATTGTATTTTCTTCCGATGGAGGTGCAAACTGGAGTACGCTACATGCCTTCGGTCATCCTGTTTTTTGGTTGGCTATTGATCCTAATAATTCAGATCGCATGTACGCATCAGTAATTCATTATGGAGGAATTCCCGGCTCACAACTTGGAGGTATTTATGTCACCAATAATTTATCTGCAGGTTCTGGTTCAATATGGATAAAATTAGCAAACCCACCTCGTACACAAGGTCATCCGGCAAGCATAGAAGTACTGGCTGATGGTAACATGGTTTGCACATTTTCGGGACGGAGAACAGGTGCTGGATTTACGAACAGCAGCGGTACGTTCTTGTACGATCCTATTTCAGCTACTTGGTCCGACAGAAGCCATACTGGAATGTACTACTGGACCAAAGACATTATCATCGATCCATCTGATGCAAGCCAGAACACTTGGTATGTGGCGGTATTCAGTGGTTGGGGCGGTCCTCCAAATGGACTAGGTGGACTTTATAAAACTAGCGACCGTGGGCTTACTTGGAACAACCTCACCGGTGTTCAGTTTGACAGGGTAACTTCAATCACTTTCAATCCTCAAAATCTGAATCAAGCATATCTCACAACCGAAACAAATGGATTGCTAATCAGTAGCAACATGAACATTGCCCAACCGACTTGGCAACTTGTAAATGCCTATCCATTCCGCCAACCGGAGCGTGTATATTTTAATCCCTTCGACAACAATCAAATCTGGGTAACAAGTTTTGGAAATGGTTTGAAGGTAGGTTTAATCAATCCAAATTCAAATGAAGAAATTACTGATGCTAATGACAACATCATTATTTTTCCAAATCCATTTGGAGATCAGATAAAAATTTCAGCACCTGCAAATAATCCAGTAATAAATTCGGTATTGTATAACTCGCAGGGACAAATTGTTATTTGTAGTATTGGATTGCAAGACCAGCTTGCAACCTCATCATTGTCAACCGGGTGTTATTTCCTGGAACTAACTTTGAAAGATCAAACTGTTATTCGGAGAAAAATTGTAAAGTAATTTTTTCTAGCACTTGCTTTGTGTGAATTATCTTTACACCATTTATTTTTATTCATTGGGCATTCTGTTCTTGGACAGGACAGTTTAACAATTAATAATAAAGGAATTGTCTTAACCCCTTATAAATCGGACACGGTTTTAAAAACTTCGGTTACTTGGTTTTCATTTCCTAATTTAATTTTTGATTCACTTTCGGACTCTGCATTTTTTTCTAATCCAGAATTTAGCAATCTAAATTAAATATTGTTTTAGAAATAACACGGAGCCCAAACTAAAAACCAAATCCTCTGATTTTTTCTTCCATCAAAAAAACTTTAAGGGGGGGGAAAGTAATCTCAACGCCACCTGGGCCTAACCCTTTAATTTCTTCAAACATTAGCGCCCCGCCATAAGTTTTCACATCAATTTTATTAATTAGTCTTTTCATATCTAAAGTCAACTGATTCCCTTTGGTACTTAGGGTATCAAAAAGATTGCCACTTCCTACATAAAGCTTAAATGAAGTAACCGTGTAAATGTCTTTATTATACTTTGCTTGAGCACGTAATTTCCCAAGAGCTATAACAGTTAGCACACCAATAACAGAATCGTTTGGAATTCCATCTAATCTAACATGTGGCATCTCCCTTCCAAATAGTTTATAAGTGTAGGTGAATGCAATTATCTCGTTTCCGTTTTTTAACTTCTCGTAAATAACAAGAATTGCGCTTACGCCCGTCTGTGCTTTAAAATTATAAATAGAATCGTTTTTCTTATCAATCACCCCGCCCCTTAATTCCATTCGACCCAATTTGTTTTTGCCAACATATTTAATTTTAAATAAATTATCTTCTTTGAGAAATAAAAAAGACTTTACAGGCAGAACAGACACATTAGAATGAAGTGATTTTACTATAAATGTATCAAGTTGTGCATTCGCCTGAATCACACTCCCCAAAAATACAAAGAGAAAAAAATAGTTACGTTTAGATAAAATCATAAACAAATTTATTAAAAAAACCCGAGGGGCTAAGTTTATTTTCCTTAGCCCCCCATCAACTAATTTCTTTAAATTCAATACTACGGACTACTTGTCAAAATTTTCATCGCCTCTTTTGCTGTTTTCATTACGTCGGGTGCTACCTTCATAGTCAGATTTACAACGCTTCTTCCTACTATGCTTTGCAAGGCATCATTATCACAAACAGCAAGGTGTCCATCATTCGTTATTGCCCAAATAATATTATCCGCATTTTTATTGAAACAGAATCGAGCTAAGTCGTTGGGATAATAAGTATAGATTGCATTTCTGCCTTTTTCAATCAGCACCAGATGATTAAACTTCATAGGTTTCTGAGTACGACTATCAATCAATTTTACAAACATCGGCTCAGCATTAGGCAGTGACATTGGACAATCAGAATTCCAAATTCCAAAATTCTGTATTAAAAATTCCCTCACTATCATATCTTCTTTTTCAGCACCTAAACTAGCCAATCTCATTTGCAAAAGAGCCGCTTTTGCTACCGTATCATTTACATAAATGCGGTTTGCATCGGCTGTGAGTAAATTTTTATTGCGTAGCTTTTCTTCGGCAAGCTTAATTGCTGCTTGTGCTTTTAGTTGCAACTGATATTCCTCATATTTCTCATCATACACTTTTTTTGCTGCAGCAAAATTTGCAACGTCCAGCACCACATCTGTCATGTAAGTGCGGGTAGTTTCTCCTTTTGAAAAAGTAACAGCATAAGAAGAACCATCTTTGTTACGCACAATTTTCGCTTCTTCCCAAGGAACATTTTTGTCCTGCTGATTATACGGCGTTTTGCGTTCATCAACTTGAAAACGTACACCATCGTAAACAGCTAACTCCGGAAATTCTTTTGGCATAAATGAAATTATAAAACTAGAAGCGTCTTTTTTCGCCAACTTCACTTCTATTGGCGGAACAATGCTTGCAATAGATTTTACTTCGGCATCTTTTTTCACTGTGTCAACAGCAAGCTCCACAACAACAGCTTTATCTTTTGCAATAAAACTCCAATTCTTATTCACAGTATCTAGGTAGTACACATTGAATTTTTCTTCGTTGGAGTTAGTAGCCATTGCCACCTTCAGGGGCGCAGCTGGATTTGCTTTCAACGACTTCCCTTTCTGCCATGCAGTAATTTCTAGCATGCCCGCCGATTCAAAATGAAATTGCGTTCCCGCAGAATCATAAGTCATTGGAATTCCAGAAATAAAAATTTCTGCGGCTTGGTGAAATTCTCTATACTTAATTTCAACATTTCCCTTCACCAAAGCGCCCGAGCTATCCAAAAACCCTCCTTCAGGAATTCGAATTACCGATCCAGTACTATAAAGAAACGAACCTCCTTTACTTGCATCAACAACAAAAGTCGTATCAGCAATATCTATTCCTGCTAAAGCTGGTTGTATGAATGCGGTTTCTTCTGTTGGTACTTTTTCTAAACGATCATTAAGAAAATAATTCCCAATAACAATCACAACTCCGACTGCAACAGCGCTCAAACTAAAAGTTCCGGTTTTGTAAAATGGAACTTTGGAGGCCGAATATGATTTCATAAACGTGTCGAAATTCTGTCCCGACTGGATGTCCTGTTCCGTCAGCGGTTCGCGGTTTCTATTAATTTTATAGTTTTCCATAATTTTATTTATTGTAATTCGGTATAAATAGTTTTTAGTCTTTCAAGTAGTCTGTATACACGAGCTTTTGCAGCAGTTTCAGAAATATTCAACACTTCACATACTTCTTTAAATGGTCGTTTGTCAAAAAAACGCATTTCCAAAAGTTGGATTTCACTAGGTTCTAATTGTTGCATGGCTTTCATCAATCGTGCGTCGGTAATTGCTGAATTTTCTTCGCCTAACTCAGTCAACACATCAACAACTTGCGTGTCGTCAATATTTATTGACTGCCGGACTTTAGCTTTTCGGTAATAACTACTTAATTCATTCAGGGCAATTCTGAACAACCAAGCAGAGAATGGAACTCCAAGCGATTTGTATTTTCCTATATTTTCAAGGGCTGCAATAAAAGTTTGAGCCGTAATATCGTAGGCGTCATCTTTTGTTTCCACGCGTTGATACACAAATCCGAGAATACGTGCATAATAGCGATTATAGAGCGGAGCGAATTTGGCGGGATTCCCTCTGGCGGCATCAATCTCCGCTTCCTCTGCGGTGATCTGTTCCCGACTTGCGTGAAATTTGGTTTCAATACTCATAGTAGGTGTTATAAAATACATGGCCTTATTCGGTTACTACCTGAATAATGCACTAACCAGTAAAAAGTTACACGAAGTTGGGGAAAAATAATTCTAAATAACTAAAATCAAGCAAGTGTTGGGCAGTCCAAACAAAGGGCGTCTGTATGCATTGCCACAGTACAGATGGAGCTATTTTAGGAAAACTTTAGTATTCAGCAACAACGAACTTGACGCTGTTCCAGATTGAAATCTGTTTTAGAAATAACTACTAAACCCAAACTGAATAGCATTTGTTCTGCTTGGCGGATTGTTCAATAAGTCATGTGCTTCTTCAAAACGGAAATTAAATCGTATGACGGTTGTGCCTATTGGACGAAAAGATAAAGAAGGAACAATTGCCCAAATATCATCTCCAATTTTAGTATTTACATTAGCAAATGATCCAACATTGTAGTCTGTATATTCCGCACGAACACCAATGTTTAATTTCGCTTTTTCCCAACCAAACATTTTTCTTTGAATTAATGTGTACACAACATCGGTATAAGCGCCCCATTGCTTGTTGCCATATTGTTGCGTGAAAGTCGATGGTACATCTATCATTGCATTTACATACTCTCCTGTAATATTCAATTTACTTTTTAATATTGAAGTGTTATAGTCAATTGCAAAAACGGAAATGCTTCGTTGGTCATCAATCACCATCCCCTCTGCTTTCCATTTGTTGTAAACACCGGTCATGTAACTAAACCCAATTTCTCCAACATTTCTTTTTCTTATAGCAAGTTTTCCTGTGTAAAGAGGAAGTCCGCTATTGCTTTCTTCAAATTTGTCAGGATTTTGTTTGCCTGCATGCAAAGATGTTCTTCCTTCATCATTGTCAATTACTTTGTCATCGAAACCGTTCGTTAAATAAAATTCATACCCAAAAATCCAGTTATGTAAAAAATATTTTCCATTTATACCCATTCCAACATTGCTTAATGTTGTTGGGATAATTCCCGTCGCACTTATTGGCCTATCGATAAAATCCCAGCGTGGGCCATCATGATTTTGATTAAAACCACCAATAGGATTCATGATAATTCCTCCTCTTAAATTTAATAAAGGATGAAATTCTAAATCCATCGCACAGTATTCTAGATTTATTTCTTTAGTCCCTTCTTCAAATTCTAACTCTGAAAGAATTTTTATTTTTTTGGTAATTGTACTGGAAACAAATAATGTCAATCTTCTCATTTGAAAAGAGAATCCTTCTGTCACACCATCTGTTCCTACATATTGCGTATTTGCCTCAACGTACCCCCCAATTGCAACAGGTAATTTCCCGGCTGTTAAAAAGGGACGATTGTAAACCGCATCCATATTTAATTTTTGTTTTATTGTATCAATTGGGACGCGTTTAACCACCACTGTGTCCTTTTGAGCAATACAAAAAATGCTATTTGAAATTAATACTAAAATCAAAAAATTACGAAAGATGTACGTAGATATTTTCATTGTCAAATGTTACTTTAAATGTTTTTAAATCAATTTCTGCTGGTGGATTCTGAACATGGCCTAGCTTATTAAACTCGCTGCCATGACAAGGACAAACTAAATAATCTCCTTGTGGATTAAGCTCACAACTGTTATGAGTACACTCCATTAATACTGCTGAATAAGTAGCTTCATTTAGTTTGTAAACCGTTATTGGGAAATTTAATTTCTCCGTTCTAATTAAAACAGATTTTCTTGGCTTGCTATTTTCTTTTTTTACTTCAATAAATTCAGTTTTCTTTATACTAATAATAGTATTATCAACCTGAGCAGTTGCATAATAATTCCCTACACAAGATTCGAGCAAGCTTCCAACCATTAGTCCACCTAAACACAGTTGGCCGCATTTTTTTACAAATTCAATTCTTTCCATTTACAACTTATAAGGACTCTAAAAATTTAATTAAAGCTAGCTTGTCTGATTCGCTTAATTGATTGTATTTTGTTCTGCTCCCGTTTCCTTCGCCTCCATGTAATGCAATTGCCTCAGAAAAACTATGTGCGCTACCATCATGCATTAAGAACATCATACCTCCTTGCGAAGAACTAGATAATCCAACTCCCCACAATGGTGTTGTTCTCCATTCGGCAGTAAGCGCCGATCCTTCTGTATAATTATCATTGAGCTCCTCTCCCATATCATGCAATAATAAGTCTGTAAAAGGATGAAATACTTTATTGCTAAGTGGAGTTAAAGGTGAAAAACCTGTAGTTAAAGTTTGCTTATGACAAGATTCACAGCCAATTTGAATAAAAGTATTTTTACCTCTTACTACTTCAGGATCATTTTGATTTCTTTGAATAGGAGCTTGCACCGCTTGTAAATAAAAAACTGTTGCATTTACACTTTGATCGCTAATTTCAGGATCATTAATTGGAGTAGGGTTCATTCCTGCCAAATAATTAAAAGGATTGTTTGGTAAAAAAGTAGTTGTAATTCCAATGTCATTATTAAATGCACTTACTGTTTGTTGATGCAAATTAAACGTGCTGGCCTTTCTGCCAAAGCGACAAATGTATTTTCCGTTTTGTGTAACGGCATTCGGATTTGGAATAACCCAAGCCGGTATAGTATTCCAATTGGGAATTCCTGATATTCCATCACTATTAACATCATTAGGGTCTGACATTGCTAAAAGGTCTTGGTCAGTTACCAATTCTAAAAAGCCAACGCCTGATACAATTGGCGCAATAAATTTTGTTGACGTTGCTCCGCCAGGAACTGTTTCGCCAATATGTCCTGGCAATGCTCTGTGCTGAATTTGTGGTGCGCCAAATGCTAAAAATTGGTTTCCTAAAGTATCGCTTTGACCAAAACGAGTAAGTGTTGTAGAAGGATGTCCTTTATTGTCGCCTGAATGACAACCACCACAAGAAGTTGCAACAAAAATTGGTCCTAATCCCGTTTCAGCTGTATAAATTTCATCAAACTCTTCCGCTCCTTCTAAAAATAATTTATTTTGTTGCTGAGAAAGTCCATCTACAGAAGCATCCATCACCTCATCTGCTGTTGGTGAGGGAGGCATCATTTTTTCGCAGGAATAAATAATCAACATAAAACAGAATATGAATGCAAAGGCAATTGTATTTTTATTCATCTTCTTATTAATTTATTTTTTTAGCTTAAAAAAATTAGATGGACAACTAATAGCGTATATGCGTATCCTATTTGTGTCTTCTTTTATTTCAACTGATTGTATAAAATATTTTATTTGTTGCATTTGCAAATTTGATTCAAGTACTATACGCTTTTTTTAATTTTCATCTTAAAAATGCTGGTGCAAAGAACGGGGTGTACCAAAAAAATCACAATACCTTAAAGTAGGTAATTTAGAATTGTTCTTAATAACGCTTTCTCTTGGAAACACCAAACTTATAAAACCTTTTAACTTGAAAGTCAATGTTTTATAGGCATTTAAGGCGTTTTGGAAATTTGTCTGGATGCTACTGTTCCGAGCAATAAGCAATAAAAATGTGCAAACGAAACCAAATCCATCTGCACATTTTTTTTTTACAATCTGATTGGAAATAGTTAGTTACAAATGCCTGCTCACAACAATTCGTTTTATAACCTTTTGACCGTTCAACATTGCTAATTCCACAAAATACATACCGGGTTGCTCCTCCGTTAAATCAATGCGATCAACGATTTGATTTTCTGTTGCTAAATATTCTTGCACAGGAGATCCTAACATATTATACACAACAATGCTAGCCAAGTCAGAAGATTCTGCATTTACTTTAAAGAGCCCCTCGCTCGGATTAGGAAAAAAACTAATTTCATTTCTAAAATTACTTTTTGGTATTTCACCAGCATTGTTTTTAATGATTAATGTTTTAGAAATTGTTTCAGGATTACTTGCTTGAACTATTTCGTTCATTTCAAAACCATCTAACCAAACACCTGAAATTTGACCAGGGCTACTTGCACGAACAGAAATAAAATTCCCATTATTCGGCGCAGTAAATACAACTGTTACTTCAGTCCATTCAGCACCTATGTTTGCGTGAGATACGGTATTGAAAATTTGTCCTTCCAAAGAATCTATATTGCACAAGCCCAACTCAATATCTGGTGCAATCGGTCTTTGCTTTGCCCAAAATGTCAATGAATATTTTGATCCTTTACGAAGCGAACCTGAAAGCTCAAGATTAATTATTTCAGAGGGGTTTTTACTAGTACTACCAGCAACCAAACCAACAAACCAGTTGCCGTCTTTAGCAAATCCGTGTCCGCAATTAGGTCCCGCGATATCAGGTAACCTAAAATTTCCAAACGCAAATGTATTTTTTACGTTTGCGTTAAAAACCGAAGGAGATGCATTGATCAAACACAGATTTCCGTTTTTTTCAAAACTTCCATTTAGGAAATCTTGTCCAGTTCCAATAAGTGGAAAAGCCAGTGGGATAACAAGTAGAGCTAAATACAAAAAGTTAGGTTTTTTCATAGTAATTCGTTGAAGTGATTAACTGAAATAAGGACACAGAACGTAAACTTTCTTTATAGCATAACTCAAAAAACACAAAAAAGTTACAAGACAGTTAACAAAAACAGACTATCCGAGTAAATATATTCCTTTAAGAAACGAGTGTTGAGAATAAAAATTGTTGCTATGGGTAATTAAAGAGAAAAAATTACATATAAATAGATTGCTCACATTTTCCACCCTATCCTTTTTTTCTTCACCAATTTCTTTACAAATCAATTTAAATTAAACATTCTAATAACATAAAATAGTCATTGGATTTACAATAAAGGGCACATCGATAATAATTTCGTAATAATTAGAAAAAGATTTATTGAATTTCTAAAGTGAATTTTGCACCGTAATAATTCTAATTATGAAAAAACTATTTACTACCATCTGTACTTTAAGTACTGCTTTATTTATGTCTGCCCAACAAGGGGTTGGGCTCGTTATTTCAGAAATTCTGCCAAATCCTGTAGGCACAGATTCTCCATTTGAATTTGTTGAGCTTGTGCATCAAGCGTAGTAGTATGTATTGATGATGCAAGTGTTACCTTTAACAGGCGCACCAACAGGTGGTGCATGGAGCGGTCCGGGTGTAACGGGTTCTAACTTCGATCCAGCAACTGCAGACCTTGGGTGGAGAAGCGCCTAAGTGAACAATAGAGCTAAATACCGCTAAGTTGGTTAAACCTATTCAGCTATCGTTCCTATCAAACAAACACTTTTAAAGCCACCTAAACTGTTAATAAATGTAGCACGCTGGCGTTGCTCCATTTGCAGTATTTCATTGATAGTAATGTGTTTTTGCAAAATCATATTAGCCGTTTTTTTTCATTAAAGAAACAATACTGTTAGGATTATTTCTATAATAAATGTAAGTGCGTAAGTTGACTTTATTGACTAAATATTTTGTTGAGGCTAATTCGTAAAACTTGGCATCTGCAGAATATTTTTGTTGAAAGGGGAAATCTTCAAAAACATTTTTTTTCCCAAACAAGGTCGCAAATAGAATGCAATCATCAACATGAATTAACTCCGCGTTATTGTTTCTATCAGGCACATAATAATCTTGTTCTTTATCCACAATAGTTTTCGAAGTAGAGGCAATTAAATCAAAATGCTTAATTTCATTTAGGCAGCTTTGCAAATGCTTTGGTGCATACTCATCATCTGCATCAATTATGGTAATGTATTCGCCATTGCTAATTTTTACACCATAGTTTATAGATGCCGATTGACCGCAATTAGCGTGACGTAGATATCTTATTTTATTTTCATGTTGTATAGCATAATTGAGCAGCAAGCTTTGTATGTCATTATTACTTCCATCGTCAATAACAATTAATTCAAAATCTGTAAATGTTTGATTTAAAACGGAATCAATAGCACGTTTTACAATATCAAAATTTGTATTGTAAACAGCCATTAACACGCTTATAAGATTGGCTTTTTGCATTTTTT
>NSIF01000046.1 GCA_002737665.1 Flavobacteriales bacterium
AATTTTAGGAACGAATAATTTGAATAAAATTAGTTAACCATCACAAAAGTTATTTACTCAAATACAAATTACGCTCAGAATAGATTTGATGAAAAAACTCATCGTTCAAATCATCGATAAAATAAATTGCTTCTCCAGTAGATTTCATTTCAGGACCTAATTCCTTTTGAACCTCAGGGAATTTCTCATAGGAGAATACAGGAATTTTAATTGCGTATCCGATTTTCTTCGGACTAAATTTAAAATCTTTCACTTTGTTAGCACCTAACATTAGTTTTGCTGCATAATTTACGTAGGGCTCGTCGTATGCTTTTGCAATGAAAGGAACGGTTCGGGAAGCACGCGGATTTGCTTCAATTATGTAAACGATTTCATTTTTTATCGCAAATTGAATATTCAATAAGCCAACAGTTTTCAAAGCAATAGCAATCTTTTTAGTGTGCGCTTTAATTTGATCCAGCACGTTATCCGACAAATCAAAAGTAGGAAGCACGGCGTATGAATCGCCCGAGTGTATGCCGGCAGGTTCAATGTGCTCCATAATTCCAATTATATAAACATCTTTCCCATCACAAATTGCATCCGCCTCCGCTTCAATTGCGTTCTCTAAAAAATGGTCAAGTAAAACTTTGTTTCCCGGTATGTCGTGTAACAATTTTACGACATGCTGCTCCAACTCCTCCTCGTTTATGACAATCTTCATATTTTGTCCGCCAAGCACATAAGAAGGGCGAACCAATAAAGGAAAACCTAATTTGCGCGACAATTCAATTGCTTGATCAGCATCTTCAATAACTCCGAACTTTGGATATGGAATATTATTATCCTTCAACAGCATTGAAAAACTTCCTCGGTCTTCAGCAAGATCCAGCGATTTATAATCGGTACCAATAATTTTTATTCCGTAACGATCTAATTTTTCTGCCAACTTCAACGCTGTTTGTCCACCAAGCTGCACAATGACACCTTCCGGTTTTTCATGCAAAATAATTTCATAAATGTGTTCCCAGAAAACTGGCTCGAAATATAATTTATCCGCAACATTAAAATCAGTGGAAACAGTTTCCGGATTGCAGTTAATCATGATGGTTTCATAGCCACACTCTTTAGCAGCTAAAACGCCATGCACACAAGAATAATCGAATTCTATTCCTTGTCCAATTCTATTAGGACCAGAACCAAGAACTACTATTTTCTTTTTGTCAGAACATATCGATTCGTTCTCATCTTCAAATGTAGAATAATAGTAAGGTGTTCTAGCTTCAAATTCTGCTGCACAAGTATCGACGAGTTTATAGACACGTTTGATATTCATTTCATCGCGTCGTTTATTAAAAACTTCACTTTCTAAACAGCGTAATACATGAGCAATTTGTCGATCGGCATAACCTTTTTGTTTTGCCTCATACATCAAATCACGAGGAATAGTGTGAATGGAATATTTTTCCATTTCCTTCTCCACAGCAATTAACTCTTCAATTTGATTTAAGAACCAAGAATCAATTCGTGTTAGTTTTTGAATTGTCTTTACAGAAATCCCTAATTTTATTGCATCATAAATCATGAATAAGCGATTCCAAGAAGGACGCTCAAGTGCATTCAACAACTCAGCTTGATTCGTAATTTCTTTTCCATCAGCTCCCAATCCGTTTCGTTTTATCTCTAAGCTCTGACAAGCTTTTTGCAATGCTTCCTGAAAACTTCGACCAATTCCCATTACCTCTCCAACAGATTTCATTTGAAATCCTAATTCGCGGTTTGCCCCTTTGAATTTATCAAAGTTCCAGCGAGGGATTTTTACAATTACATAATCAAGAGTAGGTTCAAAAAATGCAGATGTACTTTTTGTAATTTGATTCTCAAGTTCATCAAGGTGATATCCAATTGCCAATTTAGAAGCAATTTTAGCAATAGGATAACCAGTAGCTTTAGAAGCAAGCGCTGAAGAACGTGACACACGAGGATTAATTTCTATTGCAATAATTTTTTCCTGATCATCCGGGCTCACAGCAAACTGAACATTACATCCACCGGCAAAATTTCCAATCGAACGCATCATCATGATTGACATGGAACGCATTCGCTGAAAGGTAGTATCGGAAAGCGTCATTGCAGGTGCTACTGTAATTGAATCGCCTGTATGCACTCCCATTGGATCGAAATTTTCAATCGAACAGATAATACAAACGTTGTTGTTACTATCACGCAATAATTCCAGCTCAAACTCTTTCCATCCAAGAACTGCTTTATCAATTAATACTTCATGAATTGGTGAAGTTTGTAAACCACGATTCAATGCTTTGTCAAAATCTTCTTTAACATAAACTACTGCTCCTCCACTTCCACCTAGTGTGAAAGAAGGACGAATGACCAAAGGAAATCCAAATTTTTGTGCAATTTCTTTCCCTTCTAAAAACGACTTTGCAATATGTGAAGGGGCCATTGCAACTCCTATACTTTCCATTCGCTCACGGAAAAGATCTCGATCTTCGGTTACTTTAATAGCGTTAATATCCACACCAATCATTTTCACATTATACTTTTTCCAAATGCCCAATTCATCACATTTCAAAGCGAGATTGAGTGCAGTTTGCCCACCCATCGTAGGTAAGACCGCATCAATTTTATGCGTTTCTAAAATCTTGACTATAGATTGTGTGGTCAAGGGCAATAAATAAATATTATCTGCGGTCACTTTATCCGTCATAATTGTTGCCGGATTGCTATTGATTAAAGTAACTTCAATTCCTTCTTCTCGGAGGGAGCGCGAAGCCTGCGATCCTGCATAATCGAATTCACATGCTTGACCAATAATGATTGGACCGCTACCAATTATCAGAACGTGTTTAATGCTGTTATCTTTGGGCATAGTAACATGGAATATTAGAAGATGTTGTAGGCGGCGACAAAACTACAAGAGTAGTCACGGCACACCAATTTTCAGACGGCTCTGCTGTTAACATTTTGCAAACATTCAAAAAAAATGCTTCCCTATTGGAAGCAAATAAAAAAAGGTGATACCGAAGTAACACCTTTTTGTATGATAGAGGAAAATCCACGCTTATTTGTGTGTTTTTTCGCTTGAAACTGTCAATTTTCTACGGCCACGCTTGCGACGGGCAGCTAAAACACGGCGACCATTAGCTGTCGACATACGATCGCGGAAACCATGTTTGTTTTTACGTTTACGTTTTGATGGTTGATAAGTATTCTGTGCCATTACTTTATTTGATTTTTAATAGGACTGCAAAGATAATGGAAAGTCTCTTTGCTCCAAATACTTTTGCAAATAAAATGTAATACGTTGATTTTCAATTACTATACATTATGAAAAGTCGATATAACAGCAAACATTAATTAAATAACAATAGAAAAGGCAGTAGTTCCATCAACCAATGAAAAAAAAGGAATCTTAATAAAAAAAAGGAAAATATAAAATGGAATTAAAATCGAACCTTTCAGTTCACATTTAGAAGTACTTTTGACCTCCTAATAATCAATAATGGCAAGAAAGTCAAGACAAAAATTCGGACAAGAATCGATTCCAAAAGATGAGATGCCGAAAACTAAAATTTCGCGTGAATCACTGAAAAGATCTGCGAGTCTTTTTCGGTATATGGGTCCGCACAGATGGAAATTTTTTCTAGGTCTGATATTTCTTGGTCTTACAGCTGCTACCGCATTAATTTTTCCTCGACTGATGGGAGAATTGATGGGAATAATCAGCGGTGAGTCAGGTATCGTGCTGCCATCCACTCTTTCGCCTGATGGTGGCCAATCAAATTTTATTTCTGCAGAAACAAAACAGAATTTATTAAATTCAGCTAACTCGGTCGGAATTAAGTTGATTATTTTATTTTCACTGCAAGCTGTATTTTCCTTTTTCAGGGTATTAACTTTTTCGCAGGCAACAGAAAATATGTTAGCAAAACTGAGGCAAGATACATTTTCCCAAATGTTGAAAATGCCAATGACTTATTTTTCGAAAAATCAATCGGCTGAATTAAGCACACGACTCAGCGCTGATATTGCACAAATTGGAGACACGTTAACAACAGGCATTGCAGAATTTCTGCGCCAGCTCATCATCATCATAGGTGGTATGACAATCATCTGTTTTATATCTTGGAAACTTGCGCTTGTAATGTTGGCTATTGTTCCTCCAGTAGCATTTATCACTGTATTTTTCGGAAGGCGAATTAGAAAACATTCAAAAACAGTTCAAGAAAAAGTGGGTGAATCAAATGTAATAGTCAGTGAAGGATTTCAAGGTATTACAAATGTAAAATCGTTTACCAATGAAGGGCATGAAGTAAATCGTTACAAAAAGATTACGATAGAAATTGTTCAGGAAGCCATTCGTTATGCAATTTCACGAGGATCATTTTTTTCATTCATAATTTTCTGTTTGTTCGGCTCCATGATACTTATGGTTTGGATTGGCGTACGCATGACGGTTGCCGATGAACTCAGCGCGGGCCAGATGTTATCTTTTCTTTTTTACTCCTTATTTATATCGGCATCGTTTGGAGGTATTGCAGAACAATTTGCACAAATACAACGAGCGATGGGTGCTTCAGATCGCGTTTTTGAGGTATTGAACGAACAAATTGAAGTTGTCAATACAACTGAAAATCGTATTCGTGGCAGGTTAAAATTAAATGGAGCCATTTCAATTCAAGGTGCTGCTTTTTCATATCCATCAAGAAAAGATTTTCAGGTATTGCAGAATATAAATATTGATGTAAATCCAGGAGAAACAATTGCTATTGTTGGTCCTAGTGGATCAGGAAAATCAACAATTGCACAATTACTTTTGCGTTTTTATGAGCCCGATAAAGGGAAAATTTTATTTGACGGAAAAGATGCGAAGGAATATGACCTGACTGAGCTGCGAGAAAATATGGCGATAGTTCCGCAAGATGTTTTATTATTTGCCGGAACTATTCGTGAAAACATTGCATATGGTAAACCAGGCTCAACCAACGAAGAAATAATTGAAGCGGCACGCAATGCCAATGCACTTTCTTTCATTGAAACGTTCCCCGATAAATTTGAGACCAAAGTTGGCGATCGAGGCATTCAACTTTCAGGTGGTCAACGTCAACGCATAGCAATTGCTCGAGCTGTTTTAAAAAATCCAGTTATATTAATCTTAGATGAAGCAACAAGCTCGCTTGATTCCGAAAGTGAACGTATTGTGCAAGAAGCCCTAGATAAATTAATGATTGGAAGAACTTCCTTTGTAATTGCTCATCGACTAGCAACAATAAGAAAAGCTGATAAAATAATTGTGATTGAAAAAGGTGCTGTTGTTGAAGTTGGAAAGCACGATGAATTAATTGCGATTGATAACGGACTTTATCGAAGTTTGAGCAGATTACAATTTCAAGGTGATATCTCAGAGTAAATTGCAAGTATTGTTATTTTAAAATTTCAATCCGTAATTACCATACGGCAATATTTCCTAATCGTTTGCGTTTGATTGCATCTATTTCTGCATTCTTATAATTAAACGCCAACAGATGAAAAATCTATTTCTTATTCCGATTCTATTTTTATCCTTGGGTTTAAATGCCCAGCATTATGTCAGAACCAAACACAATTTCGGAATAACCGCTTCGTATAATTTCATCGATAATACCCGATTGCATAATTCCAATCACGCTATTGAACAGGGAAAATACTTTGCTATCGGATTAACTCGTGTGTGGAAAGGATTTCTTTATCCAGAAATATTTTTCAGTCAGCACCGGGGAATCATTCCAACAACATTTGCCTCTGAATTTACACCTTCAGCATATCAGTTAAATGGATTAGGAACCGGCATAACAGCAAAAATTGATTTGTTCACATTTGATACAAAGAAAAAAAACGGATATTGTTTTGCGAGAGTCCTCAATTTGATTGTCGGAGGAGATTATGTTTACAATTTTGATATCAATTCAAATCAAAATCTGAAAACATTAAATGAGGCGAATGGTAAAATCGGATTGGGAATGTACAGTTGCTGGGGTGGCTCAGCAAAAAACCATCAATCTTGGACGATTCACTGGGAAGGTTATTACAAATATGGCTTTACACCTTTCCTGAATATTCAGAATTATTCCACCGATGGAAGTGCGCAATCTTTCGAACACAGTGCTATTGGAGTGACGCTACGGTTGATGTACCATAAAACATACAGATTTTCGGAAATGTAATAAAAGTTTTCAGTTTAAATGAAACGTAAAAAGGGTTGATTCATCAAAAGCCCACATTTAAGTCCCGTAGGGTTGAAATCTTGTTAGAAAAACAAAAGTTAAATTGTTTCAAAGTCCCGTAAGGACGAGATATTTTAAAACCATTTTAATAACATCTTGTTCGGTAAAACCTCTAACATAAATAAAAATCATCGTTCAATAAAAACTCAATCCGCAATTACCGTTCACTCGCTGGAGCATTAGGAATATATAAAACCTTTTTTGATTCAAAAAAATCCTCTTTAAAAAAATCAGAAATTGGGTATTCAATCATTTTTTTAGAAACTAATCGAAATTCATTTTTTAAATCACCTCCCTTCAAAAGTATCCATCCATTTGGAAGTACATTGTCATTCTTCTTCTTAATTACTCTTGCTGTCCAACTGTGCAAATCATTCCACTGGGTAACCCCCCTTGCAATTACAAAATCATATTGATGCCGAATTTCCTCCGCACGAGTTTGCTGCCAAGTCACATTTTTTAGTTGCAAAGCATTTGCAATTTCACTCACCACTTTTATTTTTTTTCCAATTGAATCCACTAAATGAAATTTTATATCTGGACACAAAATAGCAAGTGGAATGCCTGGAAAACCACCTCCTGTTCCCACATCTAAAATTTCAGATCCAGGGCTGAATTTAATAACTTTAGAAATTGCCAAACTGTGTAAAACATGATGTAAATAAAAATTATCCATGTCTTTTCTTGAAATCACATTTATCTGTGAATTCCAAAAATTATAGACATCGATCAGGCGGGTAAATCTTGCCTTTTGACCTGAGGTCAAATCTGGAAAGTAATCAGCAATGCTAGAAAAGTCTTTAGCCATAATAAATTTTTTATAAGTTTTCGTGTGTGTTTTTAGAAATGTTATACAAAAATTCCCGAGCCCTAAAAAGCTGTGCTTTTACTGTCCCTAAAGGTAAATTCAATTGCGTAGCAATTTCTTCGTAGGAGAGTTCTTGATAATAACGCATCTCAACCAATGTTTTATAGCGAGGTTTCAATTTATCTACGAGTTCACGCAATAACAACATTTTTTCTTTTTTCATGATATGCTGCTCTGGATCTAGCAAATCAGAACGTAAATTAATATGTAATTCCCCCCCTTCTTCATCCTCAATCGGCTGATCAATGGAAAAAGTGTTTTTCTTTTTTTTCCTTATAAAATCAATGCAATTATTAGTTGCAATACGAAATAGCCAAGTACTAAATGCAAAATCTGGAGTGTATTGATCCAAGCGTTTAAACGCTTTACCGAATGCCTCAATTGTCAAATCTTCAGCATCATCTTTATTGTTCACCATCTTCAGTAACATGTAATAAACGGAAAGCTCATAACGACCTAATAATTCTTCGTATGCCTTCTGGTCGGAATTTCCGAGGGCACGTTGAACAAGTTTGTAATCATACAAACCCTTCGCCGACAAATTACTATGTTCATTCAATTCCATTTTCTCTTTCTTTGGAAAATTTTTGATAGTGTAATAAGAGGATAAAATAATAAAAGGAAAATTTCCATGATAGGCAGCAATAAGAGCAAATCTCTTTCACCTAACTTTTTCATTGCGAAATTAAAGATAATCATTTGGAATGAAAACCTTAAAAAAAATGTCCCCGCCACTAAATAAGGTTGAAAAGGAATAAAAAGCAGTGTTGTTAAGCATCCAAAAAATAGCCATTGGCTAAACACATACATTCCAAGTAGAAGCTTATGCGAAAACTTATACCTGTTTCCAGTTTGTAGGTGTCGTTTTTTCTGTAGCCACCAATCTTTAGTTGTTGTTTTAGCGCGAGAATAACAAAAGCTTTGGGCATCTATTTCAATACGTGTATTGGATTGATTAGCGGCCTCATTCACAAATAAATCATCGTCTCCTGACTGAATGTGATAGTGAGTTGCAAAACCCTTCTTTCTATAAAACAATTCCTTTTTATAAGCCAAATTCCTACCAACACCCATATATGGAACCTTAGCCAGTGCGAACGAAAGGTATTGGAGCGCTATAAAAAAAGTATCAAAGCGAATCAGTTTATTCAAAAAACCTTTTCCTTTTTCATATGGACCATAACCCACAATAATTTCGGCTGTTGGGTCAAAATTGGAAGCCATGCAACGAAGCCATTGGTTACTTGAAGGACGACAGTCTGCATCGGTAAATACTAAACAGTCGAACTTTGCCCCCTTTATGCCCATCATTATAGCAACTTTCTTACCATGCTGGTAGTATTCATCTTCCTTAATTGTAACCACCCTAATTTTATCATTTTTACTAGCAAACTCATTCAAAACATCGCCTGATAAATCAAAAGAGCAATCATTCACAACAACAACCTCAAAATTGGGATAATCTTGTGCAAGAATAGGAGGTAAATTTTGAGTCAAATTATCATCTTCATTGCGAGCGCAAATGATCAATGAAACTGGTGGTAAATGTTCTAATTCAGCTGATTTTTTATAGCGAATCAACCGAAGAAAGTAATACAAGTAATAAAATAACTGAATACACAATCCAAGGAAGAGCCCCCAAAACACAATCATTCCCGTCGAGTAGCTCGTTAACTCAAATAACATAAACGTAAAAGTACATGCTGCAAATCAGGACAACCGACAATTCAATACTTCATAATTAACAAAGTAATTAACAAAGCAGGGTTTAGTCATTCAACTATTTGAAATCGCGGCGATTGATGGGAATGATTGAATAAAACCACCCATTTAAACTAACAAATTGTAAATGAAACTTGTCACTATCTTTACAACTTGAAATTTAACTTACTACATACCGACCAAAACTCAAAAGCAAGAGCTGGGCTCATTGACACTGACCATGGGCAAATAGAAACGCCGATATTTATGCCGGTAGGAACAGCTGGCACTGTAAAGGCAGTTCACCAACGAGAATTGGTAAATGACATAAAAGCACAAATTATCCTTGGCAACACTTATCATCTTTTTTTGAGACCTGGCTTAGAAGTCATTGAAAGTGCAGGTGGCCTTCATAAATTTAATGGCTGGGACAAGCCAATATTGACCGATAGCGGTGGCTTCCAAGTCTATTCACTAGCTCACCGACGAAAGATGAATAATGATGGGGTGGAGTTTGCGTCACACATTGACGGATCGAAACACTTATTTACACCAGAAAAAGTGATGGATATCCAACGGAGCATCGGTGCAGATATCATAATGGCTTTTGATGAGTGTACGCCCTACCCTTGCGAATATGAAGCGGCGAAAAAATCAATGGAGCTTACACACAGATGGTTAAAGCGATGCATACAGCAATTCGATTCTACGCCTGCCAAATACAATTTTTCTCAAGCTCTTTTTCCAATTGTACAAGGAAGTACTTACCGCGACTTGCGCAAAGAATCTGCAACTTTTATTTCAGAACAAAATCGTGATGGAAATGCGATTGGTGGACTTTCTGTAGGAGAGCCGATTGAAATGATGTACGAACTAACCGATCTCGTTACCGATATATTACCAAAAGATAAACCAAGGTATCTTATGGGCGTTGGAACTCCAGCAAACATTTTGGAAGGAATTTCACTTGGTATAGATATGTTTGATTGTGTACTGCCAACGCGCAATGCTCGACATGGATTACTCTTTACGCGACAAGGAATAATCAATATGAGAAACGAAAAATGGAAAAAAGATCATTCTATTTTAGACATTCAGGGCACGGCATTTGTAGATCAACAGTATAGCAAGGCATACCTTCGACATCTTTTCCAAAGTGAAGAATTGTTAGGGGGGATGATTGCTTCCATTCATAACTTAGCGTTTTACCTCGATTTAGTGAAAGAAGCGAGAATAAAAATAATTGAAGGAACATTTTATAGCTGGAAAAAGAATATTGTCCCTGACTTAGAACGACGACTTTAAAAATGAAATTTGGCCTCTCGATACTGGACAGATATATCCTAAAGAAATTTCTTGGGACATTTTTCTTTTCCATCATGCTCATTATTTTAGTAGTAATCGTTTTTGATATTTCAGAAAAAATTGAAGATTTTGTTAAGCCAGATATCACCGTTCAAGAAATAATTTTTGACTATTACCTCAATTTCATTCCCTACTTCGTAAACCTGTACAGCTACCTTTTTACATTTATTGCTGTCATCTTTTTTACTGCACGAATGGCATCGCGATCAGAAATTGTTGCAATGCTAAGCTCAGGATTGAGTTTTAACCGTTTGCTTCGCCCCTACTTTATTGGTGCCACAATTATCTTTCTTACCTCACTTTTTTTGAATACTTATTTAATTCCAGTAGCAAATAAAACAAGGTTAAATTTCATGATGAAATACATTGATAATAATTTTGTTTACAGCACAAGAAATATTCACCGACAAGTAGCTCAAGGTACTTTTGTTTACATGGAATCGTACAATAATGAAAGTAATACAGGCAGCCGTTTTACAATTGAGAAGTTTAATGGCCGTGACCTCCAATTTAAACTTTCTGCTAGAGAAATTATATGGGATAGTTTGACAAGTCGATGGTCAATAATAGATTATTCAGGTCGCTACATAAAACAAAATAAAGAACATTTAATTCAAGGAATAAAAATCGATACCACACTTAATTTGAATCCTAAAGATTTCTCACGAGCAGAGAGCAGGATGGAAAGCATGACCTCCGGTGAACTGAATTCATTCATTGAAGATGAACAAACAAAAGGTTCTGATAATGTACAACTTTATGAAATTGAAAAATACAAACGTCTTGCATTTCCGTTTGCAACATTTATTCTAACTAGTATAGGTGTATCCGTTTCAAGTAGAAAAAATCGGGGGGGAGTTGGCCGCCACTTAGGTGTTGGGATTTCATTAAGTTTTATTTTTATTTTTTTTATGCAATGGTTCATGTCCTATGCTGCAACAGGAGTTTTACCAGCTTATATAGCAGTTTGGGTACCTAACGGTATTTTTGCATTGATTGCAATTTACATGCTAAGAAAAGCTCCAAAATAAAAAGAGGATTTCGTGGTTTATAAATTTTCTTCCCAAACCAAATTTCCACTAAACGCATCTTTAAAAGAACTTCCCCCTTCGAATATTCCATATACGGCAGAGCCACTTCCGCTCATTCCGGAATAAATTGCTCCAAGATTATACATTTTCAATTTGACATCTTCAATTGCCGGAAATTTTTCAAAAACGTTTTTTTCAAAATCATTTGTGATTACATCTTTCCACTTGTCTATGGGAGTGACTGAAATTAATTCCTCTAAAGAAATTGCTGGCTTATTCGGTTGCACATTACGGTATGCATCAGAAGTAATGCAATGAACACCTAAATAAACAACCACAACAGAATAACCTTTCAAAGAAACAGCGCATGACTCTAATTGATCCCCTTTTCCTTCAGCAAAGGCTGGCTTGTTAGTAATGAAAAAAGAACAATCAGCCCCCAATTGTTTCGCGTAATGATGCATTTCCCCCCAAGCCAAATTCAAATCGAATAAATCATTAATACCTTTTATAAAAAAAGCTGCGTCTGATGAGCCACCACCAAGTCCAGCTCCCATAGGAATTAATTTATGCAAATGAATTTTGACTCCTGGCATTGGATAATCTTTCGATATTAAATTATATGCGCGAACGCAAAGGTTTTCTTCTACTGCACCAGGAATAACAATACCACTAGAAAATAAGGTAATCCCACTTTCCTTCGTTTCATCGGGAAGAATTTCTAAAATATCCTTCCATGAAATAGGATAGAAAACTGTTTCTATATTATGAAATCCATCAGAACGTTTTTCAATAACGTTTAATCCTAGATTTATTTTTGCATTTGGGTAAACAATCATATGACAAATGTAATCACATTATAAAATTTGCAGCCATTTTAGTAATGATCAATTATAGCATAAATTGGGGATTGATTATTATCTTTGTGATACATCAAACCAATGCCAATGAACTTTCTTGAATTTGAGAAACCTATTGCAGAACTTATTGAGCTACGTGAGAAAATGACAACAACAGCTCAAAAGAGTAATGTAGATGTTTCAAAATCATTATTAGAGGTAGATGAAAAAATTGCTTCCAAACGAAAAGAGATCTATGCTAAACTTAGCCCTTGGCAAAGGGTGCAGGTATCGCGTCATCCAGATCGACCTTACACACTCGACTACATCCAAGCACTTGCAGGCGATAGTTTCATTGAATTGCATGGCGACCGGACAGTAAAAGATGACAAAGCAATGCTTGGGGGATTTGGAATGATTGATGGGCAATCGGTAATGTTTATAGGACAACAGAAAGGACGCAATACAAAACTTCGACAATATCATAACTTCGGAATGCCAAATCCGGAAGGATACAGGAAAGCACTTCGACTAATGAAACTTGCCGAAAAATTTAATAAGCCAGTAATTACACTGATTGATACCCCAGGTGCATTTCCAGGATTAGAAGCAGAAGAACGTGGACAAGGAGAAGCTATTGCAAGAAATTTATTAGAAATGGCACGCTTAAAAGTTCCTATTATTTGTATTATTATTGGGGAAGGCGCATCAGGTGGTGCATTAGGAATTGGAATAGGTGATCGAGTACTTATGTTAGAAAATACATGGTACTCCGTAATTTCTCCAGAATCATGTTCATCAATTCTTTGGAGAAATTGGGAGCATAAAGAACAAGCTGCGGCGGCTTTAAAATTAACGGGAGAAGATATGCTTGGAAATGGATTAATTGATGGAATTATCAAAGAACCAAATGGTGGTGCTCATGCAAATTGGGATGAAATATTTGCCACTGTTAAAACTACGCTTCTCGAAAATCTAAAAGTCCTAAAAGAAAAAAACAAATCTGATTTGATAAACGAACGGATAAATAAATTCTGTAAAATGGGTGTTGCTGTGGAGGAAGCATAAATTTAATTGAAATCAATCGGCTGTAATGAATAAAAAATCTTCCTTTAGTAATTGATAAAATTACAGTATTAAAAAATGAAAAAGCACCTATTTTTAATATACTCTTTACTTACCATTGCTCAACTAAATGCTCAACTTCCAAATTCTGATGTTTGGCTATTTTCATACACCAACAAATTAGAAAAATATACTTTTAGTAACGGCACCAATATCAGCAGCCATCAAGGATATGACAACCAACCCTCATTTTCAAAAGATGGAAACTTACTGCTTTATACATCAGAACGGGACAGCTTGCAAACAGATATTTTTTGTTATTCAATAAATAAAGGAACTAAAATATCAAAATTTCAAACTAAAGTCAGCGAATATTCCCCTGAATTTTTCACCTCGCTTAATAATTATTTTTCTGCAGTTGTGGTAGAAGAAGATTCCTCTCAGCGATTGTGGATTTATGACCTAAGCTGTAATGATGCAAATTGCAAAAAATCAGAACTTGCTTTTCCTGCTGTAAAAAATGTTGCTTACAGTAGGTGGCTGAATGACAGTATCGTTTTTCTCAGTTTGCTACCAGAGCCAATGACATTATACATAGCCAATAGAAAGACTAAGGTTATTGAAAAATGTGCCAGTAACATTAACCGTTCTATGGCCATTTACCATCAAAAAAATAATACGGCATTTTTATATACACAATTGCAATCCGATTCCACCTTTGCGATACAAGCGCTGAACACAAGTGGAACACAAGTTCCAAACTTCAAACCAATAAAGATGATTGAAGGGAGCTTAGATTTTTCGACCGATAAATTAGGTCATATTTTTATGGCAAGTGGCACCAAACTATTTATTTGGACAATAGGAAAAAGCAAAGAATGGACTGAAGTTGGTAATTTTGCCTCGGAAGGATTACATAAAATAACAAGAATTTCCATTTCGCCAGACGGAAAACACATTGCAATAGTTGATAATCCAAAATAAAAAAGCAATATTACTATTTCATTCTATTACAGTGAATCATTTATGAAAAAATACCTGCTTTACATTTACCTCTGTTGCTGTTGCTCAGCCTTGTCCATGAATGCCCAAAAACTAGATTTCTTGGGGATGAAAAACATAAGTTTTCAAATGAAAGCAAATGAATTAAAAAATAAAGTTGCTATTCTAGATTCGACTTCAATCTATAAAGACACTGCACAATATATTCAAAGTACGCGTTGCATATCTTACAAAGTGAGTACAGAAAAGCTACAATTAAATAATTTTCTCTGCAATTCAATTCAATATCAATTTTGCGATAAAAAACTGGAGTATATTTTCATAAATGTTTCAGGAGAAATTGAAATTAAAAAAGCATTAAACGAATTAAATAAAAGATTTAAAAAGATGGGTTGTAAAGGAAAACCGATGGTTGCTTGTACACAAATTGACACAAAGTCAAAAGGCATTCGAATCATTATTAACATTGATCCTAAATC
>NSIF01000047.1 GCA_002737665.1 Flavobacteriales bacterium
GTTCCAAACGCATATCGTCTGAAACCCTTGTCATTAAGTCGGGGTGGCCAGACTCGAACTGACGACCCTCTGCTCCCAAAGCAGATGCGCTACCAACTGCGCTACACCCCGATTTTAACTATTCACTAGTTAAACATTTAAAGAACTTTCATTTGCATTCATTTGGTCTCGCAGCTTTAGCATTTTTAGCGCTGTGAGTGCTGCTTCAACCCCTTTATTCCCATGAATACCACCTGAGCGGTCAATAGCTTGTTCTAGCGAATTTGTCGTTAGGACGGCAAAGATAATAGGTTTACTTAAACTGATGTTTAATTCTGTAATTCCGTATGTAACTCCCTGACAGATATACTCAAAATGTGGAGTTTCCCCTTTTATTACACATCCAATGCAGATTACAGCATCAATATTTTCTTGTGTTCCTGCCCATTCCGCACCTAAAGTCAATTCAAATGCTCCGGGTACATTGTGTATTTCAATATCGCTATGCGCTACGTCATACTTTTTTAAAGTAGCAGTTGCGCCCTCCAACATTGCAAAAGTTATTTTTGAATTCCATTCAGCTACAATAATTGCAATGCGCTTTCCCTTTCCCGATAAATTTATATCAGCGTTATTGGAGGATTCATTATTTAATTCGGTAGACATTCGGATTATTAATAAAATTCCTGTTCCGTAGACTACAGAACAGGAATAAATAAATGTTGTTTTATTTTACTGTTCCGCCGACTCTTACTATGAATTTATCTATTTGAGTAGCTTCCTGCGATTCGGGGAAATCTGTTTTAATTTGTTCGTAAGCTTTCAAAGCATCTTCTTTCTGGCCTTTATCTTCGTACGCCAAGCCAACTTTCTTTAAGTAAATTGGTGAAGAAAATTTGTTTGCGTTTTCCTTTGCTGCTTTTTTATAATATTCAATAGCTTCCTCTACTTCTCCTTTTTCCATGTGTGCATCACCAATTAATCCAAAAGCCATTGAGCTCAGGAATTGGTCATTTGAGCTAAAGCTCTCCAACGCTTCAATTGATTTATCGTATTGACCAGTTCTTAAGTAGCTGATTCCTAAATAATATTTAGCCAAATTTCCAGATGCGGTCATTCCGTAATCTTCTACAATACTTATAAATCCTGCAGTATCTTCTCCATTTCCATTGATAGCCAATTGAAAAGAATCTTTTGCGAAGTACATTTCAGCTTTATACATTTTTGCAGCAGCTTCTTGGGAGCGAGGTTCAAGATAAAATTTAGACCATCCAAAATATATACCAGCTAGTAGTACTATTCCACCCACAATGATCAATAAACTCTTGCGGTTATTTTCAATGTACGATTCGGTTTTACCAAATGCACCTTCAATATCTAGTATTGGTTGATTTTTTGATTCGTTTGACATGGTTCTCTTCAGTAGATTTGCTGAATAATAGGGCGCAAAAATAATCTTTTTTTTCACTAATGCAGTTATTGATGTGTTTTTTGACAAATTTGTACCCATTATACCATGTACTATGCACTTAAAAAGGCTGACTTTACTGCATTTCCGTAATTATGAAGAGGCCGGAATTGATTTTTCGGAGCGAATTAATTGCTTTACTGGGCTTAATGGTTCTGGCAAAACAAACCTCTTGGATGCCATTCATTACCTGGCACTTTGCAAAAGCTTTCTAAATCCATTGGATAGTCAGAATATTCGCTATGACGAGCCCTTCTTTTTGATTCAAGGTGTATTTGACAATGGGTCCAGCACAGAGGATAATATTCTTTGTTCTCTCAAGCGAGGTCAGCGTAAAGTATTTAAAAAAAATAACAGTGAATACGATCGCCTTTCAGATCACATTGGCTTGTGTCCTTTGGTCACTGTTTCCCCAGCCGATGGTGTGTTGGTATTTGGGGGCAGCGAAGAAAGACGCCGATTTATGGATACCGTCATTTCACAGTATAACAAAAAATATTTGGAGGATTTGATCGGATATAACAAAGTACTTTCGCAGCGCAATGCTTTGCTAAAAAGGATGGCCGAAACTCAGGTTGCAGATGATGGTACACTTGAGGTATTGGACTTGCAATTGGAACAATATGGTATGCCTGTTTTTGTTGCCCGAAAAGCTTTCATAAGAGAATTATTGCCTTTTTTTAATAGTTACTATGATCAATTAAGTAAAGGAGCTGAAAAGGTGGAACTTATTTACCAATCTAAATTGCAGGATCAATCTTTGTCAAATTTATTAAAACAATCACTTCCACGCGAACGTTATTTAGGTTACACCACAGTTGGAATTCATAAGGACGATTTGGAGCTTCAGATTAACGGACATTCATTAAAACGGAGTGGTTCGCAGGGTCAACAAAAAACTTTTTTAATTGCATTAAAGCTTGCTGAATATGTTTTCTTAGATCGTGCCGCCGAAAAAAAACCTATGTTGATTCTTGACGATGTGCACGATAAGTTGGATGCAGATCGCGTATATCGATTAATGGAAATTGTTTGCCAGCCTAATTTTGGTCAATTATTTATCACCGATACCGGGGCTGGCCGTATGAATGATATATTTTCGAAAAAAGGATTGCCTTATAAAATGTTTAGTGTAGTGGGTGGAAAGGTGCTGGAAATGCAATCATAAGACTTTAAAATTTGTTCTAAGTCTATAAATTCCATGATTATTGCTAAGTATTTTGGATTATAGATACTGATTTTTCTATTGCTTAACCTAAAATTGCTGAATTTGAATAACTTTGCTATCCAATTTTAAACCAATACGTTATGTATAAACATTACTTGATTATTCTAGCCCTATTTTTATCGATGGGTTTTATGGCTTCTGCGCAAATTAAATCGGACAAAGTTCCAGTAGTCTACACAGGACCATCTGCTATTGGTGATGCTAAGCGTGACAAAGGCGATTTGGAAGGTGCAATTGTTTCTTATACTTCTGAAATTAAGAAAATTGAAGTTGAAGTTAATCGTATCATTAAGCTCAAAGACGCTTATCAAAAAATGAGTGAGTTTGATAAAATGAATCAAAATCAAGATGAGGTTAAAAAGAATTACAATTCATGGTCGAAATTGTATTACGGTCGTGCAATAGCGAATATTACATTATTGAAAAAAGAAGGCGCACAAGCAGATTTAGATTGTGCAATTGTTTTAGACAATACAATGGCCGACGCTTATTTTCAACGCGCATTGTTGGTTAATACAAAGGAGAATAAAGAAAATGCTTGTATTGATATGAGCAGGGCTGCCGCACTTGGAAGTGAAGTAGCGAAGATGGCTTTCGACAACAATTTTTGTTGGACATTAGCGCAGTTACATTTTAAGGATGCCACTTCAAATGTAATGATTCGAAAATTTGATGAAGCAATTGTTGATTTGAATATGGCACTTGCGCTTTGTCCAGACTCTGGTATTTATTATTCGAAGCGCGGACAAGCTTATGAAGGCTTACAGAAAAAAGATAAAGCATTGGAAGACTATTCAAGAGGCATAGAATTTTCTCCTAATAACTTCGAAGCATATTATCGTTTTGGTTTGTATTACTTTAATTTAGATAATTTTGAAAAAGCATTTGATTTCCTTACCAATTCTATTACTAGAAATCCATTGAACTATGATGCTTATGTATTTCGTGCTCAATGTTGTGAAAGACAAAACAAACAAACGTCTGCCATTTACGATTATGGTCAAGCCATTTCGATCAAACCGAATGATTCTGAAGCTTATTACCGCCGTGCACTTTTGGAACGAGAGATGAAAGAAATAACTAAAATGTGTAACGACTTTGCGCGTGCTGCTCAATTGGGCAATACAGATGCTGCAGAATTTTTAAAAGAATGTGAAAAATAAATAATTTAATTTTCGTAAAAAGACCGTCGATTCAGATTTGATTGACGGTCTTTTTATTTTATCATTTTTTTAAAAAGCATTTAAATTTCTTGATCGAGTTGACTGAATTTTTTCTTATTGTTAAAATAGTAAGCTATTATTAATGATTTTTTATAAATACAACTAGTAGCATATTTTTTAATTTCTTTTTTCATTTCCCTTCTCTTTCTCAGTGTTTTCGTTAATTGCTTATAAAAACTCATGTGTGCTCTGAATACCGCCCAGCTGTGTGTAAATTCACCTGTGAGTAAAAATCGAATACTTGCTATGGAGTCTAAAACCATGCGTAAGCCTATTTTTAACCAGAAGTATCCAGGAGCATGGTTTTTACAAAGCAGAATAAGGTTGTTTCTGAAATTCAAAAAAGTTTTTTGTGGATTTTTTGTTGTCAATGTTCCACCACCAATGTGATAAATGGTTGAGCTACCACAATACATTACTTTCCATTCTCTATTGCGTAAGCGCCAACACAAATCGATCTCTTCCATGTGAGCAAAGAAGTCTTCGTCAAAGCCACCAATTTCTTTCCACGCACTTGCACGAACAAATAAACAGGCACCAGTAGCCCAAAAAACTTCTCGTGTATCGTCGTATTGACCCAAATCATTTTCATAGGTGTTAAATATTCTTCCTCGACAAAATGTGAATCCCCATTTATCTATGAATCCTCCTGCAGCACCAGCATATTCAAATTTTTCACGCTCATTATAGGATCGGATTTTCGGTTGACACGCTGCAATTGTCAGATCATTATCCATTAACGTTATAATTGGATCCATCCAATTGTCTGTTACTTCAACATCGGAGTTTAATAAAACAAAGTATTCCGCATCCAATTGACTTAACGCTTCATTGTAGCCCTTCGCAAAACCACCATTACTAGCGTTTTTAATTATTTTAATTTGTGGAAAATGATTCGTCATCCATTCAACAGAATCATCTGTAGAACAATTGTCAGCAATAATTATTTCTGAATACGCAGGATTATATGCTACAACTTTAGGAATAAATTGTTCCAAAAACTTTCTTCCGTTCCAATTTAGAATGACGACAGCGGCTTTAATCATATAATCAATGCGGGTCTTTGTACCAGTCGTCAGATCGCCCGCCAATCTGTGGCTTACCATTTTGTTGATCAAGGCTGCGCGATGAATTATCTCTTTTTACAAGTCTCAATTGCCAATTATCATCCCTTGTTTCGCCACGAGCATCGGAGTGTATCAATTGATAGTTGTTGGTTGCTAAATCAAAATCGGCAAAAATAAATTTCTTGTTCGTTTTTTGCGAATTGTTTGGTTGATTGATAACAGAAATAGATGTGTTCTTACGAATTGTATAATACTGCCAAATTTCATAAGGATAGGAACTTGGCTCTGCATTGGTCACTACGCGTTGGTCTGGTGGTCCATACTGCAAGTAAACGCGACCACGGTCAGTATCGTATCCTTTACTTATTTGTGTTCCGAATTGTGTGTTTACCTTTTTTACCTCAATAGCATAACTGTTCCATGCATCTTGTGGATTGGATTGGTTACGTGCTAACCAAAAATTATAAAAATATTGTTGCATTAATTTAAGATCACCTGCTTTTATTCGATTTTCAGCAAATTCAATTTCTGAAGTGCTACTTACGGGTCTTAAAGAATTAATATAATCGCTGAGTGTATCTCCATTCTTCATATTTACAACAAATGTATTTTCGGTAGACACAGCTGCCAAGTCATCCATTTTTATATTTACACTCGGATTAAATCGTTCGAATGTAGTTTTACGCATAGAAAGTAAACGGTTACTTGCATTTCGAACTTCTACTACTAAGTGAAAATTACCAGATGGCAAAGAACTAATGTCAAAGGAGAATAAAAGTGGATTTACATTTTCTGGAGTTTGTTTTACAAAAGCACTAAAGCCGCTCATTTTATTTCCATTAATGACATCTTCTATGTAGTATAAAACAAGAAATTTTTCTTCTTTTTTAAAAACTTTATTCGTGTTATAAATTTCTGCGTAAAAACTTAGGGTAGCAAGATTTGGTGGATAGAAAGAGGACACATATGGAATAAGATCATAACCACTTTTATTAAGTAAATTTTTGGTTTGCGATTTGTAAAATTTTTCCAATAATTCAACTTGCGAAAGATTTACAGAGTCGGGATCAATATCTACCAGTACTGTTTTTTTAGCGGTAGTGGAACGCTGTGGTTTTTTATTGATGTCGGTTACTGTTATTTGTAAACTGTAAAGTCCTGCTGGCAATGGGATTCTTTGTAAATCAAGGAAATTTTGTGCCTTTGTTGAATCTTCTATTTCTGGACTATTCAATGTGTAGCGTTGTGCTGAACGGATTGTATCGTTAGAACTAAAAGTCATTTGCACATCGACCGCTGCGGCATATTTCCCGTTTATTTTCTTACTGTACTTTACGGAATTGCCAATTATTGAAATATAAGTTTCGACATAAGTTTTAGCCGCGGGTGTGCTGAACGCACAGCAGGATAAATTGGCAGTTATTTCTTGCCCTGATGAAAATTTTGTTAAGAAAAAAAGCGCTGTAATTAAAATGAATTTTTTCATGAAAAATGTATTAGACTAATTCCTATCCGGCTGTTAGCAGAAATCTGACCTAGCGCTAATTCTTAGTTGGCTATAAAGTTACTAAAAACGCAGGAAGCTTCATAATCATAGTAATTTTCTGGAAACACACAATAAAATCCTTTCAAACTTCATAATACACAGATGCTTTTCCTATGCCTACTTTAATAAGTACAGCTTTCAAAATAATTTCAGACTAAAATTTTCGATTGATCAATACAATTGGTTGAAAAATCATGGAATAAATTAGAATCCAACATTCAAAAAAATCCTTCATCGTTGATAGAATCTTTTTATTACTTTTGCGACGGAGAAATGGCAGAGTGGTCGATCGCGGCAGTCTTGAAAACTGTTGACTGTAATAGGTCCGGGGGTTCGAATCCCTCTTTCTCCGCCAAAAAAAATGCCGCCCTAAGGGACGGCATTTTTTGGGTTAAGACTATTACTTTCTTTTCTTAGCGCCCCGAATGGCAATTGCAGTGAAAGGATCTTCTGGCCAGGAATGCCTTGGGTAGCGCATCCTCAATTCTTTACGAACTTCTGGATACGTGTTTTGCCAAAAACTCATTAAGTCTTGCGTTACCTGCACAGGTCGGTAGGCAGGAGAAAGTAAATGCATCATTAATTTTATTTTCCCGTCGCATACCGTTGGTGTTTCCAACATTCCGAATAGTTCTTGTAATCGGACAGCAAGTACAGGAAAATTACCATCTGCATTATATTGGATTCGAATAAATGACCCACTAGGGACAATTATTTTTTCCGGAACGAGTTTTTCTAAACGATGTTGTTGCTCGTATGAAAGTGTAGATGATAAAATAGTAAGTAAGTCTAACTTTTTGAAATCTTCTTTTCTTTTTACTTGTGAAAGATAAGGGGCAAGCCATTCCATTGCGTTGCTTAATAAATATTCGCGGGTTACACTCGGCCAGTTTCCTGATTCATTCCATTTTTTTGCGCATTCAATTCTCGCTAACCAATCGGTAACTTCCTCTTTCCAATCGAGTAATTCCATCCCGTTCTTGCGAACGGCATCTATTAAAATTTCAATTTTTTCTTCGTCTGAAATATTTTTGATTGCTTTACTTTCTAGAATTATTTCACCAACTCGTTTTTCGATTTTTGCAATCAACTCACCTTTTTTATCGTCCCATTCAATTGTTTTTTTCTCAATAGCCAAATACGAAATGTCCTTAGGGTTAAGTGGTGCGGCGATATATATTTTCCCATCTTTGGAAGTGCCTCCATCTAAATTTGAAATAGCAAGCCATTTCTCGTTGATTAGAGAATCACCATCTTCCAATTTTGCCATTCTACCATTAGCCAATCGAAAACGACCTTGTGTTTCCATTTTTCCAATTCGTTCAGGATAGGCAGCTGCAATTAGTTTACCCACTTCTTCGTGATTTGGATTTGAATTTTCTATTTCAGTACCAATCAATTTTCTCCATTGTTGTGCAATACGTTCAATTCTTTCTAGGCGTTTTTTGTCAGCATTGACAAATTCTTTTCTACGAAATTTTCTCAGCACTTCAATGCGCAATACTAAGTCTGCTCCTGCTTCTTTTGGTAAGGGATCTCTTTCTTCCAGTAAGGCAGCAATATCACAAGCGAGTGAACGCTGTTTTGATTTACGTCCTTCAATTAAGAGGTGTGCAATTCGTGGATGTGTAGGTAAACGCAACATTTCCTTACCACGAATTGATATTTTATTTTTTTCTAAAGCACCAAGTTGTTCTAATAATTCTTTTGCTTGCATTACTGTTCCTGTAGGTGGAGTTGAAAGCCATGTAAGTGAATTTATTTTTTCTGTTCCCCAATTCGAAAGTTCAAGAACCAAAGAAGCTAAATCCGCATCAAGAATTTCTGCTGAGCGATGAGGAACCAAATGATGGTTAAAACCTTCTGTCCACAATCGATAACAAATACCAGGTCCTAATCTTCCTGCACGACCTGCACGTTGATCAGCTGAATCTTTTGTGACGCGAATTGTTTCAAGTCGAGTAAGACCTGAACGAGTATCAAATTTTGGTACTCGTGAAAATCCACAATCCACCACAATGTTTACCCCTTCAATTGTTAGAGAGGTTTCTGCCAAGGATGTTGCCAGCACAATTTTTCTTTCGCCATTTTTAGCAGGAACTATTGCTTCTTGCTGCAAGTGTATAGGCATATCGCCAAAGAGTGGAAAAATCTTCGCATTTATTTTTTCTCTTTCTAAAATTTCAGCTGTTCTTGCTATTTCTCCCGCTCCTGGAAAAAAAGCAAGTATATCGCCGCTATTTTCATTCATCGCTTTTTTAATGACACGCGCCATTTGTAAATGAAGCGGTATTTTTTCATCTGCTCCTTCGTAATTAAATTTTATTGGATGTTGTCTGCCTTTACTGGTAATGATTGGAGCGTTATTTAATACCGAAGAAAGTTTTTCACCATCAATTGTTGCCGACATAATTAATATCCTCAAGTCGGGACGAAGAATAGTTTGAATTTCTCGTGTTAAGGCAAGGGCTAGATCGGCATGTAAGCTACGTTCATGAAATTCATCAAAAATTACCAAACCAATATTTTCTAATGCACCGTCTTCTTGCAACATGCGTGTTAGAATTCCTTCGGTTAGAATTTCTAATCGTGTTGATTTGGATATTTTATTTTCAAAACGTATTTTATATCCTACCGTTTCTCCAACTTCTTCATTTAATTGAAATGCAAGTCGTGATGCAACCGTTTTTGCTGCAAGACGACGCGGCTCTAAGAGGATGATTTTTTTTCCTGCTAACCATGGTTCATTTAGTAATTGGAGTGGGAGGTAAGTGCTTTTTCCTGCACCTGGAGCTGCCTGTAAAATAAGTGTATTATGTTCAGCTAATCCTTTTTTGAGATCGGGAATGATTTCTATAATTGGAAGGACCGTTAACATTGACCACAAATGTAGCTACAGAATTCATTTTTATTATTTTTACTTTTTATCTTTAATTTTTCGAAAATTTAGCGTTTAATTATTTTTTTGTAAAATGTGGTATGGGAAAAAGAATACTTAACTTATCTTTAATCTTTATTTTCCTTCAGCAAGTTGGATGCGAAGGTCAACTACCAAAGATGAGCCGAGCCGATTCTACTTCAATTCGATATGTTGCACTTGGCGATTCTTATACAATTTGTGAAGGTGCTAATGAAGCTGAATCATGGCCTGTCAATTTAAGTGCCCATTGTATTTCCAATCAAATTTCTGTTTCATTAATTGCAAATCCTTCTCGAACGGGCTGGACAAGTCAGCAGTTAATCGAAACGGAGTTGCCTGTTTTCGATCAATCGGATGCAGATGTAGTTACGTTGTTAATTGGAGTAAATGATTGGGTGCAGGGCGTAACGGCAGCAATTTTTCATAAAAATTTAAACTTTATTCTGGACTATTTGCAATCGAAACTCATTAAGAAGGGAAATATTTTGCTCATTACAATTCCTGATTTTGGTGTAACTGCAAATGGAAAATTGTATTCAGGTGGAAGAGATATTTCCAAAGGGATTACTGAATTCAATGAAGTGATTAAAACAGAAGCAGCAAAAAGAAATTTGCCAATTGTTGATATTTTTGAATTATCCAAGAATATAGGAATTGATGAATCGTTGGTCGCTGCAGATGGACTACATCCTTCTGCAAAAGAATATGCAGCATGGGAGAAAATAATTTTTCCTGTTTTTTTTAAAATGATTAATGTAAAATGATTGAAATACGTCGTTACGATTTGCAACCCTTAGAAGATGATTACCGTCAGTTGACTGCGATGGGAAATCTTGATGCTGTTGCAAGAATAAAAGTATTATTTGCTACAGTTCGCTATGAATTGCGAATGGATGCTGAAGTAATTTTTGAATATCGCGATGGTTTGGATGAGCCAATGGTGATGAGAATTTTGAAATCTGAAAAAGATTTGGATCGTTGGGTAGAGTCGAGATTTATTCGTTTAGGGGAATTTACTAATTAGTGTCTCTCTATAATTTCGAAAGTCTGAACTATAATGTTCGAGTTCGAGGCTTTCGTTCCGCCAGCTGTTGGTTGAAAATCATGATTTTATATTTGTAAATGAAGGTTTTTAAAACTATAATAACGAAGCCCCGTTGAAACGAACACACGAATACCTTTAAAAATAGTATTTTATGAGTAAATCGGACATTATAGACAGAACTAACTAGCTATATGTGGTGTATGACAAGCATGGGAAGCGAATTGGCTCTAAATGTTTTGTGTTGTAATAGATTTCCAATTGGCCTTTGCTTTGTTAAAAATAGAATTTTCGTTCTTGATTTTCAATAAATCAATTATCTTTGTTTTATATAACAATGTCTTAATAACATTATTTTCTATTCGAGTAGTCCTAATTTTTTAACCAAATTCTAAAAAAATGAAAAAGCAATTACTATTTATTTTAAGCATTATTCTAATTGGTACTTCTTTAATGGCCCAGTCATCTCCTGCAAAAGTATTAATTGAAGAGCATACAGGCGCATGGTGTGGGTATTGCCCAGATGGGCATGTTATTTTAGACCAGTTACTAGCAAATAATCCAACCAATACAATTGGAGTTATGGTGCACAATGGCGATGGAATGGATTTTGGTTATGGAAATTCACTTTCTGCATTTTATGTAACGGGTTTTCCACAAGGAACGATTAACAGACGAAGTGCTGCCATTTCCAGAAACTTGTGGGTAAGTTCAACTGCGAATATTTTAGCTCAGGGACCTACTTCAGTAACTGTGAGTTTTGATTCTGTTTTGTACAATCCTTCGCTTCGCAAATTAAATGTTTACATGAAGGCATATTTTACTGGAAATGAAGCTGGTGATATTCGCTTCAATGGAATTCTTGTAGAGGATGCCATTACTGGAACTGGTCCAAATTATGATCAGTCCAATTATTTTAATACAACTTCTAATCATCCAATGTATGGTTTAGGTAATCCAATAGTTGGTTATGTACATGATAAAGTAGCACGAACATATTTTGGTGGTCCTTTTGGAACACTCAATAGCTTACCGACTACCATTACAGCTGGATCAACATACATAAAGCACTATACTTTTACTGTTCCAGCAACCTATGATGATACAGAGCTATCAGTAATTGGAATGGTATCAAGAGTTGCCGGTGCTACTACAGATGACAGAGAGATTATTAATTCGGAGGTTACCTCTGCTATTACTATTATAAATTACGCAGTTGGAATGGAAGAAGATGAGGCAACTTTTAATGCTATTTATCCAAATCCAACGCAGGGAATAGTTAACATTACGCCAGCAGTATCTGGAAAACAGCAATTATCTGTAACTAATATATTGGGAGAATTGGTAATGAGCAAAGAAGTAAATTTAGTTTCAGGATCGCCTTTTTCAATTGACATTACAGCTCAGCCAGTTGGCATTTACTTGTTGAGAATAGGTAATTCCAGCGAGCGAATTATAAAGGAGTAAAATTTATGTTTCAATTAAAAAAGCCCTCTGCTTTTGCGGAGGGCTTTTTTAATTTAGTTAATTTTCAATACACTAATGATATTCATCCTTTAGGAAAAAGAATTTAATTTTATTATTCTCAATCAAATAAAGAATAATTTTCGCAAATTCAAATCCTGTTTCCTCTTCTACAAATTCAAAATAAAATTTATTTTGATCACCATAATGTTCTACATATTCCATGCCTAGCTCATCTGTATTTAGTTCTTTTTCAAAGTCTGCACGGCTCAATTCAGCTATATCGTTATACAGTATAGATTCAATCATAATCTTATTAACATAATTAAATATATACCAATTGCTGTTTTCAGAAAACGGACTATCTAATTCAAAATAATTGGGGAGGTTGAGGCCAATTTTTTCCCTTTGACTTTTATCATAATTTAATGTAAGTAAACTTAGTTTCCCATTTTTATCTAATAAGTAATCATCGATCTTATACCGATCAAATTTATTCTTGTAATTCAATAGGCGATTAAAATATATAATAATATAAAACTCCAATTGCTCATCTGTTAAATAATTATCGTTCATTTTATTTTCACAGTATTTTAATAAAGCATCATCAAAATCTTTTGTATTTACGTTCAATTGATTTGGAAAGCCTTGAAGACAGCAGTCCTTATTATAATAAAATACATCCCTTTCTTTGTTACTGATGGTGTAATAATTACCGCAATTATTTAATTGATAATTTTTTGCTAGTTGAATTTTCATAATTATATGTTATTGGTTTAACTCATAATTAAAATCGCCTAAAAAAGGTAATTCCAGGATAGTGATCCGTTTAAGGGGTTTAATTGTTTTTCCTTAACCTTTATTTTTAATTATTCCTATCAAAAACATCCATCATTTCAACTAATCCATAATAAATAATTACCGCATATGTTTCTCCAAGTACAGCTAATGGTGAAATTATAGAAATTATAAAACAATCCAACAGACTAATATCGATATAACCCATATGTCTTAATAATTGGAGAACCAATGAAACGATTACTCCTATACAGGTAATTACATTTTGTAAGTTTAAATATTTTTTCATGGTATATATTTTTTATTATGTTATAAATATATGTTCAAAAACTCTGTAGGCTTATCCAATGAATAAGGTATTAAATGGATACGTAATTTGAATTAAATTCATTCGAAAACAGGACACTTTACTAATATATATAAAAATAATTTAATTCAAATTATAAGATTTCTGTCTTCATTCATAAAATTAGATCCTTCCAACAAAATAATATAAGAGTGGTGAAAATAGTCTACAATTATATCAACGCCTCGCCTGAATTAAAATTGTGTCATTTTAATATCCCATTTTCAATCCTAACGGGCAGTCTTTATGGAATTTGGTTCTTATTTATCCAACAGACTAATATCGATATAACCCATATGTCTTAATAATTGGAGAACTAATGAAACGATTACTTCTATACAGGTAATTACATTTTATTCATTTCTTTATATATATAGCATGGTATGAAACCGTTAGCTTAAATCGATTGCCATCCCTTCGCATAATACTCGTTATAGTTGAATAATCAACTAGTTTGCTCCTTATTAAGTAATTATGGTTATTGGATGCAATCCAGGCGTCCACCGTAATTTTTGCCAATTCTTTTAAAATGGATTCATCATTTAAATTAGCTTTATTAAATTTACCACCAGTTGTTTTAATTTGATAAATGCATTCTGAATTATAGCCAATAAAAACGCTATCTCCTCGGGTATGATCAAAATCAGTTTCCCATTTCGAATTTAATTCTGTTAAGCGATAACTACGCTTTTTTAATTTGTCGTTATCCATTTTTTTTACAATCGGGCTGCCAAATACGCGTCGGTAATTATTAATTTCTTCAAAAATAAGCGAGTCTAATTTTAAAGATTTAATAACTAAATCTTGAGCTAATAATGATACATTTATACATACCAAAATTAAAATCCATTTTGTTTTCATAATTTCGATATTTTAATTTTATTTAATTCTCTTTAATAAATCATGGTATGAAACCGTTAGCTTAAATCGATTGCCATCCCTTCTCATGACACTCGTTATAGTTGAATAATCAACAGATTTGCTCCTTATTAAGTAATTATGATTATTGGATGCTATCCAGGAATCAACCGTAATTTTTGCTAATTCTTTTAAAATGGATTCATCATTTAAATTAGCTTTGTTAAATTTACCTCCTGTTGTTTTAATTTGATAAATACATTCTGAATTATAGCCAATAAAAAGTCCATCTCCTCGGGTATGATCAAAATCAGTTTCCCATTTC
>NSIF01000048.1 GCA_002737665.1 Flavobacteriales bacterium
TAGTTTCATTATTACACAACCAAGCAAAAGTTATTTAGTCCGATTACCAAATTCAATTTTAGTATGTCAGTATTAGTTTATACAGAAGTATCGAGGAATAAAATAAGGAAGAGCTCTCTTGAAGCAGTTAATTACGCTGCTCACATTGCAAATCAACTTAGCACAACAGTTACAGCTGTAACTGCCAATGGTGGAGACGCATCGATTTTTGCTGAACTTGGGAAAGCGGGCGCAAACAAAGTGCTGACCATTTCGGATGAAAAGTTGAACGATGGCAATTCAGCTGCTTGGGCAATGGCTTTAGATCAAATTGCAATTGTTGATGGCGCAAGTGTTGTAATTTTTTCTCATGATATAATGAGTAAAGCGATTGCACCTCGCTTGGCAGTTCGAATGAAGGCCGGCATTGTGGCGGGTGCTGTTGAATATCCTTCCATTGCTGATGGGAAATTTACTGTGCGGAAAAATGCTTTTTCTGGAAAAGCAACAACTGTTTATGTAATTCATTCTGAAAAAAAAATTATTACACTATTACCAAATTCGTATCCTGTTCAATTGAATGGAGGAACAGCTGAAGTCGTGGCAGTTGCTATTGACCTTTCTTCTATCGCTATAAAAGTTATAGTTAAAGAATTAAAAAAACGCGACACAAGTAAAATTTCTCTTCCAGAAGCTGAACTTGTTGTGTCTGCTGGACGTGGAATGAAAGACCCAAAGAATTGGGGAATTGTAGAAGATCTTGCTTCAGCAATCGGTGCAGCTACAGCTTGCTCTCGTCCAATTTCTGATATGGATTGGAGACCACACCATGAACATGTTGGTCAAACAGGAATAACTGTTCGCCCTAATTTATATATTGCTATTGGTATTTCTGGAGCTATTCAACATTTGGCTGGTGTTAGCGGAAGCAAAACGATTGTTGTAATTAATACTGATAAGGAGGCGCCATTTTTTAAATCTGCCGATTATGGTGTCATCGGCGATGCATTTGAAGTGGTTCCGAGATTAACGGAGGCCATTAAAAAGTTCAAATCTTCCCATCAATAATTTGCATCTTATTACTTATCTTTATTATTCTTAAAATAAGTTACACTAAAAATCAGCGACCTTGTCTAGTGGAATGAAAAAAACTAAGTTGGAAATAGTGGGCTTATCTTATAGCCAGACGCAATCGGGTGCTTATGCATTATTGTTAGGGGAGGCAAAAGGTAAACGGCGTTTGCCAATTATAATTGGTGGCTTTGAAGCGCAAGCAATTGCTATTGAGCTTGAGAAAATGAAACCAATTCGACCACTTACGCACGACCTCTTTAAAAGTGTTGCAGAATCATTTAAAATCAACTTGACCGAAGTGCTTATTTATAATCTTGCTGAAGGTGTTTTCTTTGCTAAATTATTTTGTAGTAATGGAGAAGAGAAGGTTGAAATTGATGCCAGAACTTCAGATGCTATTGCACTTGCTGTTCGTTTTAATTGCCCAATATATACTTATGAATTTATTCTTTCACAGGCGGGTATTATTTTGGAAGATGAGAAACCAGATCAAACGCTAGCAGAAGAAATTGTTGCAGCGGGGGACGATTTTAAATCCGCCGAGAGTGATGAATTGTTAGCTGAATCAACTAAAAAGCAAGGATCTAAATTAAGTAGCAAATCGGTTTTGGAGTTGGAAGAAATGCTCAAGAAAGCATTGACAGAAGAAAATTATGAGCTCGCTTCGCGGATTCATATAGAATTAAAAAAACGGATTTCCTCCTAAAATTATAATGTTACATTTAAAAAGTATTTAATTTGAAAAATAGTTAACAGCATTTTTAATTTACTACCATGCAAATAAGTCAACGACTAATTTTAATGTACTTCCTCCAATTTTTTGTTTGGGGTTCTTGGTTGATTACAATTGCAAATTATTGGTTTGGGACACAAAATTGGGAAGGCACGCAATTTGGTTTGGTTTTCGGAACAATGGGAATCGCCTCTTTATTTATGCCTACGCTAACTGGGATTTTAGCTGATCGATGGGTACATGCGGAAAAACTTTACGGAGTGTTGCATATTTTATATGCAGGAGTTTTGTTTTATTTGCCACAGGTAACAAATCCTACAACTTTTATTTACATCATGCTTTTGGCAATGTGTTTTTATATGCCAACAATTGCTTTGAGTAATTCGATTTCCTTTACAGCACTGAAATTAAACAATAAAAATATTATAAAGGATTACCCTCCGATTCGTGTTTGGGGTACAATTGGTTTTATTGTGGCCATGTGGATCACAAATTTATCGGGTAATAAAGCCACTAGTTATCAATTTTATATTGCTGCAATTGCAGCATTAGTTTTGGGATTTTATGCTTTTACGTTACCAAAATGTAAGCCAGAACGATTAGCAAATGAAAATGCTTCGTTGATGGAAACATTAGGCTTAGCATCCTTTAAACTTTTCGCGAATTATAAAATGGCTTTGTTTTTTATCTTTTCTATGTTTTTAGGTGGTGCCTTACAATTGACCAATGCTTATGGTGATGTTTACCTCGATGAGTTTAAGCGCTTTCCTGAATATGCAGATTCATTTGTTGTGAAGTATTCTACTATAATTATGTCGATTTCTCAGATTTCTGAAACCCTTTTTATATTAGCAATTCCATTTTTCTTGAAACGATTTGGAATCAAACAAGTAATGCTAATGTCAATGTTCGCATGGGTTTTACGGTTCGGATTATTCGCTTACGGTAATCCTACAGATGGTTTGTGGATGATCATAATGTCCTGCGTGGTTTACGGAATGGCATTTGATTTCTTTAATATTTCCGGTTCCTTATTTGTGGAAACCAATACAGATTCTAAAAATCGTTCCTCAGGACAAGGATTGTTTATGATGATGACGAATGGGATAGGAGCCATTCTAGGAAGTTTTGTCTCTGGTTGGGCTATTGATCGATATTTTACTCATGATGGACTTAGAGATTGGCACACGATATGGTTAACTTTTGCTGGGTATGCTTTGATTATTGCCATTGCTTTTGCATTTTTGTTCAAGCACAAACACGATCGAAATGTGTTATTAGAAGCGAAGCATTAGTCTGATAAACCAATACAAACAGGTGATAAATGCTACGTTTCTTCAAATAGTTGATAATTTTAATGAAAAGGAATAATCAATTCAATTTTATAGTCTGCTGTTTCTTAAATTTACATCGCTTTTAGACTATGAAACAATACCACGATTTAATGCGCCATGTCCTTGATAAAGGCGCTAGCAAAACAGATCGGACAGGCACAGGCACAACAAGTGTTTTCGGCTACCAAATGAGATTTAATTTGGAAGAAGGCTTTCCTGCATTGACAACAAAAAAAGTTCATTTGCGTTCCATCATTCATGAATTACTTTGGTTTTTGAAAGGAGAAACCAATACAAAATACTTAAAAGACAATGGTGTTAGTATTTGGGATGAATGGGCAGATGGAAATGGTGAGTTAGGTCCAGTTTATGGATCGCAATGGAGAAGCTGGCCTACTGCAGATGGGAGACATATCGATCAGATTAGTCAAGTGATTGACCAAATTAAAAAAAATCCGGATTCCCGTCGCTTAATTGTAAGTGCATGGAATGTGGGAGAAATTGATAAAATGAAATTGCCACCATGTCATGCATTTTTTCAATTTTATGTGTCCGATGGAAAATTGAGTTGCCAGTTGTACCAACGCAGTGCGGATATTTTTTTGGGAGTTCCATTTAACATTGCATCTTATGCTATTTTAACAATGATGGTTGCGCAAGTTTGTAATTTAAAGTACGGTGATTTTATTCACACACTTGGTGATGCACATTTGTATTCCAATCATATCGATCAGGCAAATTTGCAATTGTCGCGCGACTTTCGAACATTGCCAACAATGAAAATAAATCCAGCTGTGAAAAATATTTTTGATTTTAAATTTGAAGATTTTGTTTTGGAGGGTTATGATCCACATCCGCATATCAAAGCCACTGTGGCAGTATAATTTTAATTAGTTTTTGTGCAAATAACAATCATTGTTGCGGCTTCTGAAAATAATGCGATTGGGAAAGACAATCGTCTCATTTGGCGTTTACCAACAGATATGAAATTTTTTAAAGATAAAACGGTTGGACATTGCGTTGTTACCGGTAGAAAAAATTACGAATCGATACCCGATAAATTCCGGCCTTTACCAGAACGAACAAATATTGTAGTAACAAGAAGTAAAAACTATCATGCACCTGGAGCACTCGTTGTTCATTCTTTAGAAGAGGCCATTGTTAAAGCCAAAGAATTAAATGAGGTCGAACTTTGTATTATTGGAGGCGGAGAAATTTATCGAGAAGCTATAAAATTTACAGATATTATTTGGCTCACGCGAGTTCATCATGAATTTGAAGCACATACTTTTTTCCCTGTTTTAGATGCTAATGAATGGAAAATTAGTTGGCAGGAGAAACATCCTTCCGACGAAAAGCATGCTTTTGCTTATACTTTTTTGAAATACGAACGAATAAAATCTCAATCTTAAATAAATTAATTATGAAAAAACTTATTCTTACTATTTTAGGTGTTTCAATTGTTCTGGTTGGCAGTATTGCTATTTTAAATTTAATAAATCCATTTAGCCAAGTTTCTAGTTCTTGTGCTACGAATGTGAATAATGGTAAATATAAACAAGAAAAGGAATGTTGTGGAAATAGCGAAGAACGCTGTGAAAAAAAAATGAAGATTACCGATGGAAATGATTCTATTAAATACGATTCTGTGCATATAAAAGTAAGGCACCCGTTGTAAGGGAAGTATTGGGATTAAGCCACTTTTAATTTTTCCATTTTCGCTTTATTCAATTTTTCAATTGCATATTCAATCGTAATGTGAAAACGTTTTGTTCCTGATTCAGAAGGAATATCGTACATCGCATCAATCATGATTGCTTCACAGATAGCGCGTAGGCCACGTGCGCCTAATTTGTATTCCATTGCTTTGTTAACTATGGTGTCGTACACTTCTTCATCAATTGATAATTTTACGCCATCCATTTCAAATAAACGAACATATTGTTTTATCAAAGCATTTTTTGGCTCTGTTAAAATTAGTCGAAGTGTTTCTTTGTCTAGCGGATCTAGGTGTGTAAGTACAGGAAGTCGTCCGATAAGCTCTGGAATTAATCCAAAAGATTTTAAATCTTGTGGAACAATATATTGAAGTAAATTTTCTTTGTCGATTATTGTTTCTTCTCCTTTAGGAGCATAGCCAATGGTTTGTGTTTTGATACGACGCGCAATTTTTTTATCGATACCGTCGAATGCTCCACCGCAAATGAAAAGAATATTTTTTGTATTTACCTGAATCATTTTTTGTTCAGGATGTTTGCGTCCACCTTGTGGGGGGACATTCACTACGTTTCCTTCTAACATTTTCAAAAGGGCCTGTTGCACTCCTTCTCCCGAAACGTCGCGCGTGATAGAAGGATTGTCGCTTTTACGCGCAATTTTATCTATTTCATCAATGAAAATAATTCCTCTTTCAGCAGCAGCTGTATCGTAATCGGCTGCTTGTAATAGACGAACAAGAATGCTTTCTACATCTTCTCCTACATAACCAGCTTCAGTTAGAACCGTAGCATCGGCAATGCAAAATGGGACATTTAATAATTTTGCAATGGTACGCGCAAGTAAAGTTTTCCCTGTTCCAGTTTCTCCTGCTAGAATGATATTTGATTTATCAATTTCAATTTCCTCTACATTTTTCTTTAAGGGCTTTTGCGCAATGCGCTTGTAGTGATTATATACAGCAACTGCTAAAACTTTTTTTGCTTGATCTTGTCCAATCACATATTCATCAAGGTGCCGTTTTATTTCTGCAGGTTTTAGTAATGTTAGCGCTGAACTAAGAGTAGCGTTTTTCTTAGTGTCTTGTTCTTCTTTTACGATACGAAATGCTTGAGCAATACATTGGTCACAAATGTGACCTTGAATTCCTGCAATAAGTACAAGGGTATCTTGCTTATCACGGCCACAGAATGAACATGTAATATGAGTGTCTTTTGCTGCCATTTCCTAAAGCTATTATTTTAAAATCTAATTTAACAAACTTATTTTGATCGTCTTTCTAATATTTCATCTATCATACCGTATTCTTTTGCTTCTGCTGCAATCATCCAATAATCGCGGTCGCTATCGGCCCATACTTTTTCGTAGGTCTGTCCGCTGTGTTTAGCAATTATTTCATACAATTCCTTTTTTAATTTCTGAATTTCTCGTGCTGTAATTTCGATATCAGATGCTTGTCCTTCGGCTCCACCAAGTGGTTGGTGAATCATAACTCTTGAATGCTTAAGCGCAGTGCGTTTTCCTTTTTCTCCAGCACACATTAATACAGCACCCATAGAAGCAGCCATTCCTGTGCATATGGTAGCAACATCTGGCTGTACAATTTGCATTGTATCGTAAATCCCCAAACCAGCATAGACTGATCCGCCTGGGGAATTAATATAAATTTGGATGTCTTTTTTAGGATCAGCGGACTCTAAAAATAAAAGTTGCGCTTGAATAATATTAGCAACCTGATCATTTATTGCAGTGCCCATAAAAATAATTCGATCCATCATTAAACGAGAGAATACATCCAATTGGGAAATATTCAATTGACGCTCCTCAATAATATAAGGAGTCATTGAACTTTGTGGTCCCATCGCTGAAACATAGTAATCAAGTGTTAAACTTGAAATACCTTGATGTTTTGTCGCGTATTTGCGAAATTCGTTGTTGTCAAACATAATTAATTTAGTTAGCGTATTTCTTTTAGTAAAATTATTTTTCGGCACCTTTTAAAAATTCCTCATAAGCTACTTCAGTTGGTGTAATGGTTAACTTAGATCGATACAGTTCCATTAATTTAATAGCGTAGAGTTCTTCGAATACTTTTTTTGCTTCTTCTTCTTTTTCAAGTACTCGTTTAGCTGTTCCTGTAAGTTCTTCATCACTCACCTCAGCTGGATTGCGACCATACTTTGCAAAATTTCCTTTAAGGATATTCTTCACATGCTCATTTGCTTCATCAGGCCCAACAGTAATGTTATTGTCACGAATTAATTTGTTTTCAATCAATTGCCAGCGAAGTTGGCGGGCATAAATTGGATATTCGTTTTCTACTTGCTCTGGCGTGACTGGTTTTTCATTTGCATAAACAAGCCAACGCTTTAGAAATGCATCGGGCAAACTTAAATCAGTTTTGTTGAGCAGGTCTCCTTTTATATCATTGTGAAGTCTTTGTTCTGTGTCGCGTGAGAACATAGTTCCTAATTCATCTGAAATTTTCAAACGAAATTCTTCCGTTGAGTTTACTACGCCAGGTCCATATATTTTTTCAAATAATTCTGCATTTTGTTCTGCAGGAAGCAAACGATTAATTGTTTTAACAGTAAAACGAAATGTAGCATTCAGGCCTTCTGCTTGTTGTTGCTCAAGTCCCAGTTTCCCAGCAAGGTCTTTTGTATTATCTGAAATTTGTTTTGCTGTAAGATCATATTTTCCTTCTGCTTTTGCGCCAATTAAAACTTTATGCTCTTCTTTAACGGGTGTATCTAAAAACATAGTCGAGGATTTGTAAATTCCCCCAGCAACAACTTCACCTTTTTCGTCTAATTCAACAAAATCACCATAAATTAAATCGCCATCAGAAGCACTATCTGTTGGTACAATTTTTCCATAACGACGTGTCATGTCAGAAATATATCCATCTATTAATTTATCTTCAATTTGTACTTTGTATTCACTAAACTTCAATTTTGAATTTAATTCAAGGTTGAATTGTGGGGCAAGTGCCATGTCAAATTGGAATTCGAATTCTTGCTGATTTTCAAAATCAATTTGATTATTGTCATCTTTAGGCAGCGGATTTCCTAGTACATCTAATTTATTATCTTGGATGTATTTGTAAAGTGAATCTGATAGCAATTTGTTTACTTCTTCTGCTAGTACTGATTTTCCATACATTTTTCGAACTAATGATGAGGGAACTTTTCCTGGACGAAAACCAGGCATAGATGCCTTTTTTTGATAGGATTTCAAGGCCTGTTCAACTTTTTCATTGTAATCGTTTGGACTTACTTGCACCTTAACTACTGCATTGAGTTCGTCGATATTTTCCTTTGTAATGACCATTTTAATAAATTCTGATTTTATTTGATTTCTATTTGTGAAACGGAGGACAAAGATATAAAATTTAAGGGGTTTTGGCCGCTCTCTTTCTTTGTATTTGCCATTCCTCTACTGTAATATATTGAATTTTAGCACTTACGCAGAAATTGCGTTTCCCTAAAGGAACGAAAACAAATAAAAAGGAAAATATTAGTTGAGTCGATATGGCGCAATTAATGTAAATCTGGGAATCTGAACTTTAAATTCTTGCCCATCTCCCTTACGTACGAACAGATATGTTCCATGCATGCTACCAATTTCTGATTTAAGGTAGCAAGCCGATTGATATTCATAAACTTCACCAGGATTCAAAACGGGTTGGTTGCCAACAACACCTTCTCCTTCTACTTCTTGTTCACCACCTGCGCTATCAAAAATTAACCAATGACGGCGCATTAGTTGTACGGTATAATCTGCTTTGTTTTCAATTCTTATGTGATAGGAATAATAAAACTGAAGCTGCTCCGGTTGAGAATATTCGTCTTGGTAGTGAGCAACAACACTTATTTTTATTCCATGTGTTACAAGAGTATCCATGTATTGCGAATTGGTTATGCAAGTTTAGGCAGGTAATTTGTTAAAATCAAAGGGTATTGCTATAAGGTTGTTAACATTGTTTTGGTGACAAAGTCCACAATCCAGATTTCTTGATAATCAAGGTCTTAAAAATGTTAAAATAGTTTAATTCTTAAATTTCTTTTTCATCAAGTTTCTGATTTTTTGGCTAAGCTAATATTGGGTTAATAATAAATTTATTGTGGTCTGGAATTGGTCCTCTTAAATCCAACCAATTCATCTACCCAAGATCCCTGTCGTCGAAAATATACAAGAATAAAATAATCGTTCTCCGTTTCTTGATGCATACCTTCAGTAAAAATATCATCCAGTTCCTTGGTGCTTGTCCGCAACAGTACAAATTCATAGTTGTAATAGCCTTGCTTTAATAATATTGAGGCCTCGTATCCTTTACGTAAAGCATTGTATTTCATTCTGTAATTTTCGTGACTTTGCCAATTTGAAAATGCCCCAAATACATACATTGTTCCTTCTGTTGTCGCTGGGTCGTAGGGTAGGAAAAAATGAATCCAAACATAATCTGCATCTACAGCATCACTACCACCGTCATTTGTTTTAATTAAATACTTACCATTTATGTCGTTTGAGCCGACATAACGTTTATATGTTCTTTTTTCGTCTGGTAATAACCAAACATTGTAAATTGAATCAATGCCTTTTTCAATTTTGTTTATTCGATCACTCTGATAGCGCAAGCTTCTTGTGTCAAACCAACGAAACTCACTGCTTCCACCAAAAACATTTTGGTCATCGTAATCATAAATAAGTTCAAGGTCTTTCACATACTGAGGACTTAATCCGAAAATGGCATTATCCCAGCGAAAATTCTGTAAAATGACCGGATAAATTTCTTGGTAAGGGTTTGTGATTTCGCCAGGTGAATAAATTATTTTAAAATCTACTTCTTGTTTGAAGTTTCTGTTTTCAACAATTGTTGCGGCGTGAATTGAAACATTGACATCCACTTTGTTTTCAAAAACCATAAACCGTTTGGAAAAACAAATATTTTCTATGTTATTGTCAGTGTAAACTATCAATAAATAATTTCCAGATTTGGTTAATTTTAAATTTTGGTTTGGAAATTCAGCAGTGTAATGTGTGTATTTTTGTAGTGTGTTGCGTGAAAAGCTATAGTCCGAAATCGTGTTTTCTGCAAATCCGTCCAGAAATTCTGAAACTAGAATGTTTGATGGTTCCCACTTAGCATTACAATGTGTAATGGTATAATTGTAAGTTTTGTAATCGCCGTCAAGGTCATCAAAATTTAATAATAATTTTTCCTCTGAATTTAATAAGATAAGTGGAGGAGTAAGTGCATTAGGTTCGGGACTCAGTTGAATTGTTCGAATGTTCTTGACGTAAGTATGGTCTTCGTAGCGAAGTGTTTTATTAGAAAAATATTCAATGGTGTCAGTATTTTGGGCAAACATTGAGGTTGCTAATATTGTGGTAGCAACTGCGAATATTAAATTTTTTATAAAAATAGATTTGCTTATTTTATTCATCATAAATTTAGTTCCAACCTATTGTACTTTTAAATTGGCAGTAATTTTCCGGTAGCATTTTCTGTTTTTTGGATCGTATTTGGATTTCCCGTATAATAAACGTTTCCACTACCGTCAATAATAGCAATCAGTAAATCTGTGGACTGCACTGTAATTTTTCCAGTTGTATTGGTATAAACCCATGTATAAATATTTGTACAGGCATCGGTAATCGTAAATCCTGCGCCTTTAGAATATATTATTAATTGCTCACACGATCCTGTAAGTGTCAAGTCGCCAGCACCATGTTGATGTGTATATGTTTTGCATAAACCACCCATTTGAAATTCAATATCTCCCGAACTTTCTATTTGCAAATCAATGGAGTCGTTGGTACAAGGATTGGTATTGCTAATTAAACCTGTTCCCATTGTTTTAATGCTGAAAATTTGATTTCGTAAAACATGAATGTAAACATTTATTGGAATGTCGTATCGCCTTACAAAATTACATTTGTTTTTATTTTTAATAATTAATTTGCCTTCTACTATATCAGTCGTAATATTTTGAATTAAGTTCGCACCGGCCTGCACAGTTACTTGTTGAAGCGTATCTTCTTGAAAAATTACATTTACATTATCTTCTACCTCAACACTGCTAAAAATAGCAAGTGCTCTTTCTTCATTTGAAATGTCGCCAGTGCCTTTAAAACAATCGCAGGCATTTTCTTTTTTACACATCCAGTTCGGAATAGCAAATAGAATTACTAAATACAGTATTGTTTTTTTCATGTTAAAATTTCCATCCACCACCAAATTCGAAATATTCTGCTCTTGCTAAATGTGTTTTTAGTGAAATATTTAATAATAAATGTTTGCCAACAAGATATTGAACTGCGAAACGATTGTAGACAGGTGTTAAATTTTTATATCGCGAATAGATGTAAATTCCAAACTCTATTGGAAAACTTAATCGACCTACAACAAATTCATATGCAATTTTTCCCCCTGGTTGTAAATTTTCAAAGGCCGATACATGAATTGTATCTGTTGCAAGTTTAATTCTTATTGCATCGCTGTACATCAAATCGAGTCCAAGTCCCCATTTGTGTTTTCTAGCCGTTTGACGCATTAAACTTGATTCGATATTCAATACACCAAACCGTTTGCCTCCGGGCGGTTCCAGGTCATTAAAGCCAGTTACTAATAATAGGTTTAATTTCCAATTTCGCTGGCCAAGTATTGCTTTTGTATTCGCTAGCTGGTTCCTATGGTCATTGCTAGTTTTTGTACAAAGATTTTGATAAAATAGATGATGAAATCCGAAATTTAGGAGTGGCAGATTTAATCCAAGATTTGGAAGCTTGGAGGCGCCATTTGAAAAGTGAGTAATGCCAATTCCGAATTCAACATAATTGTTTGCATTTAATTTCCATTGCTCATTTAAACGCAGCGACATGCAGGCATTGATATGCGATCCTATAGCTACATTTTTGTGATTTTCAATTGGATCAAATGATTTTGTGATGTATCCAATTCCGTATCCAAATCGCAGGTGAGTTTTAATTTTCCTGTTTTTTTTACCTAATGGAAAGTTGATGAATGGATAAATGCCTATTGCCGTGCCTAATTCTTCGGGGTTTCCGAGCGGAATAAAATGCAAAGCGATTCCAGTCCATGGGAAATGGAAAGGTTGATGAAATGCTCTTTCTTGACCATCTGATTTGGAGATGTCTAATTCAAATGCAGCAATATGTTTCTTAACTAAATGCCCCATGTTGTGTCGGTGCGTCCAGATGAAGCCATATTGTGTGCTTGCACCAATAAAAATGTGGGTGGTACTGGGAGCTGATAAGGTATCGCTCTGTGCAAAAATGCTAAGTGCGTTAATACAAATTAGCGTAATTAGTTTGAATTTCATTTTTATTAACCTTGGTCAAATTTAAGGTCAAATGCTGAACTATTTGTTTCGTTTTTGAATAAATATTGTGTTTTTAGACTTTATCATTCATAATTTCGTGAAATGAATTCTATTGAACAGAAGAAAGATGCATTTGAACGCATGTTAATTATAATGGACGAGCTGCGTGCAAAATGTCCCTGGGATCAAAAACAAACTTTCGAAAGTTTACGCCACCTCACCATTGAAGAAATGTATGAGTTAGGTGATGCGATTCTCGATAAAAATATGTTGAACATTAAAAAGGAATTGGGCGATGTATTGTTACATATTATTTTTTATGCAAAGCTTGGAAGTGAAACTGGAGAATTTGATATTGCCGATGTGATTCATGCGGAATGTGATAAGTTAGTTTCGCGCCACCCACATATTTATGGTGATGTGAAGGTGGAAAATGAACAACAAGTAAAAGAGAATTGGGAAAAAATAAAGCTAAAAGAAAAAGACGCTATCACAACAGATGGATTTCGTTCAGTGTTGAACGGTGTCCCGCTTTCTCTGCCAGCTGTTGTAAAGTCATGGCGCATTCAAGAAAAAGCACGCGCAGCAGGATTTGATTGGGAAAAACCAGAAGATGTGTGGGCCAAAGTAGAGGAGGAACTGAGTGAATTGAAACTTGAAATATCAACCAAGTCTGCACATGTAAAAATAGAAGATGAATTTGGTGATGTGCTTTTTGCTTTGATTAATTACGCACGGTTTTTAAATGTGAATCCGGAAGATGCGTTGGAGCGGACAAACAAGAAGTTCATTCGCAGATTTCAATATTTAGAAAAGGAATCTCAGAAAGACGGTAAGAAAATGGAAGATATGTCGCTGACAGAAATGGACGTTTATTGGGATAGAGCAAAGGCGGAGGAAAAAAACAAAGCATAAAAAAAACCAACTCGTTCAGGATTTATTCACGTTTCAATGGATTAAATCCATTGTTAGACGAAGTTCCATCATTTTTAGGAAATCGCAAACGAAAGAAATCCTGAACGTTAGAGCAAAAGGGCTAAGGCAGACCGAAGGTCTATTGGAATGCGGAATTTTGCTCTAACGTTTTCGGGCTTTGCGTTTGGGCGGGTTTCGGAGCACAAAGTTTCAATTTATTACTAAAGTTTATTAGAAGCACCAAGCTCCAAGTTTGTACGTCAGCCCGCCTGACGCAAAACCCGTGTTGTGAGCTGGTTTTCCTCTATTATTGCTTGCTTTTTTATTAAGGTGCATAGTAAAAATGTCCAACAATGTTTGAATCACTGTCAAATAGCACTATTACCCAGTAGGAATCCCAAGCATCCGATTTATTTTCTTTCGTTCCAAATATAAAAGACATCGAATATGCAATACTAACTTCATTATTGAATTTTTTTAACCATTCAAATGCTTCATTATTTTTTTGAATTGCCTTTGGTTCGTCATTGAAAATACTAGGAACTTTATAGTCTTTAATTAATTGATTTAAGTCAAATGATTTTTTTTCTCCAAATTCAATTGAATGATAGAATTTAGGCTTAATCTTATCAATAATATACGTTTCGACTTTCTTTTCTATTTCTGTCTTTCCGCTTTTCTCTATTGTTTGCCCGCAAGCGTTTAGGGAAAACGCTAATAGAATAAATGTGCAAATATTTTTCATTCTTATAATTCTATTCTGATTTAAATCTTTTCCCTACTCTTTTTAAGATTTTCGGTTTTCTCTTTTAAACTAGCCCATAACGTTTTGCAGCTACAAGAAGTTGGCGATTTCGCAGACGAAAACTGTCTGCCAGCACTAAACTTGATACGAAGCACAAAGCTTCATTTAACCACTGAACCGCCAATTTCTTGTAGGTGCTGTTATGGGCTGGTACTTAAAGTTTTTCTGAATTACTCGCAGTTTAAATAAATTAAATGGTAACTGTTACTATTAATTTATTTAAACTGGGGCGCTGTTCCTAATATAAATCGATC
>NSIF01000049.1 GCA_002737665.1 Flavobacteriales bacterium
TTTACAATAACCGCCTTCTTAGCTTTAGTTGAATCGGTAGATTCTGAATTGTCACCACAAGAAACAATTAGAAAACACAAAAAAACAATTGCTAAAATATTTTTTTTACAAGTCGTAAATAAAGAAAACACTACCATTTTAATTGATAGAATAAAGAAACTGAATTTCTATTGTACAATAATAAGTGTCCCATTCATTCCGCTGTGAATGGTGCAATAATAAAATAAGTTAGCAGGCGCATCCATAGGAACTTTGAAAGTTATGGTTCCATTTGAAGCATCATTATTGGTAACTCCAGTGACTAAGGCTGGGCCAAATTGTGTAGCACAAATTCTAAAAGGATGCCCTGGCGCATTCACAACAAAAGTATAGGTAAGTCCTCTTGAAAGATACAATACAGGATCGGAATTATCACCGCCCATATAATCTGCAGAATTTCCAATAAAGTAATCAGTGCCATTTCCCGTAACGTTAAAAGAAGCTGCGATAATTCCTGCTGGTCCTGTAGGTCCAGTAGCACCCGTTGCGCCTGTTGCGCCATTTATTCCATTGGTTCCCGCTACACCAGTAGCACCAGTTGCGCCGTTTATCCCATTGGTTCCCGCTACACCAGTAGCGCCCGTTGCGCCATTTATTCCATTGGTTCCCGCTGCACCAGTAGCACCCGTTGCGCCGTTTATTCCATTGGTTCCCGCTGCGCCGGTTACACCTGTTGCACCATTTATTCCATTGGTTCCCGCTACACCAGTAGCTCCCGTTGCACCATTTATTCCATTGGTTCCCACTGGGCCGGTTGCACCTGTTACACCATTTATTCCATTAGTTCCGTTAGTTCCATTTAATCCATTTGTTCCATTTGTTCCATTTAATCCTGCCGCGCCGGTTGCACCTATTGGCCCTTGCGGACCTGTATTTCCATTGACAGCAAATAAGGCATACGGTACACTCAGCAATTCCTTTGTACCTGTTATGGTATAATTATTTCCTCCAGTAGGATCAGTTTCAGATTTTATAAAATAAGGACCGGTAGCCCAATTGATAGTAGAAAAATTTCCAAGAACAATAACACCATTACCAATTTCTAAACTTGCTAATCCATTTGCATTAGTTGTTGGTGTTTGCGTTTCAACATAAACGGGAGTACCGTTCGCTGAACCTTGCAAAATAGAAATTTGCATTCCAACCATAGTAGAAGTAATGAGCACCGTACTGCTATTACGAATGACAGACTGGTAAGTCATTTTTTGAGGTGCCTGTGCAAATACATTGGCCGTAAAAAATAAAATAAAATAAAATGTAAATACCTTTTTCATAACGTTAGTTTTTAAATTCTTTTTAGACACTATATTTAATTATTATTTAGCAATTTTCTCTAGCGCATCTAAGCGTTTCTCTAAAACATCGATGCGTTCCTCTTGCTCTTTAATTATAGAAAGCAGGAATACAGGGAGGCGATCATAATGCACTGAATAAGGAACCATTTTATTAGGATTGACAATTTCCCTTCCATGTTCATCAGTTTCTGCAATGCCTGTATTGCCTTTCCAAGTTCGCTCGGGTCCATAAATAACAAGTTCGGGCATAAATTTTTCAACTTCTTCTGCAATCAATCCAACTTCTTGGTCTCCACCAAGAGCGAGTTTCAAATTATAGGCAACAGGGCGTAAAGCAAATATTTTTTCTTTGGAAAATTGCAAATTCCTTATATTATCTTTTACAAATTTTGTAGATGACTGCGGCCGTAACTCGCCACTTGATGTGCGAACCATAGCCGTTCCAGTACCGGTGGTGCTACTTCCTTGAATAAAGCGAACATTGGTTTCAATAATTCCATTAGCCATTACACCACCAGTTGCGGGAGCAGAGGTTGTTCCTACCCTCACACCGCTGGTAATGTATGCGTTACCATCTACCTGAAGATCATAAGTAGAGCTTGAGGCGGAACCAATTCGTAGTCTTCCTGCTATATTAGAATTTGTACTTGTGCCATCCACCAAAAAACCTCCTGATCCTATATTTAAATCGAACGAAGAGGAGGGCATAGTAGTTCCAATTCCAACATGATTTGTAGATGTAATTACAACGGCATCAGTACATTCATAATTACCACTTCCCGTACCACGAATTGTAAAATTATTATTTGAAATTGTATTGCAGTTTACGCTTGTACCTCCGCCTGTTGCTCCTGTTAAGCCTGTAGGGCCAATAGGGCCCGCAATTGTAGATGCTGCGCCTGTTGGGCCTGTTAAACCAGTTGGGCCCGTTGCACCATTTATTCCATTGGTTCCTGTTGCACCTGTTGCACCTTGCGGACCTGTATTTCCATTTACAGCAAATAAGGCATACGGTACACTCAGCAATTCTTTTGTCCCTGTTATGGTATAATTATTTCCTCCTGTAGGATCAGTTTCCGATTTTATAAAATAAGGACCATTAGCCCAATTGATAGTAGAAAAATTTCCAAGAACAACTACACCATTACCAATTTCTAAACTTGCTAATCCATTTGCGTTAGTTGTTGGGGTTTGCGTTTCAACATAAACAGGAGTTCCGCTCGACGAACCTTGCAATATAGATAATTGCATGCCAACCATAGTAGAAGTTATGAGCACACTACTGCTATTACGAATGACAGACTGGTAAGTCATTTTTTGAGGCGCCTGTGCAAATGATGTGTTGATTAGCAAATGTGATAATGCGATCATTAACACGAGTCTTATTTTTGTCATTTTATTGTACATAAATTTAATTATTTAAAGGTTAATTTTTTGTTTATTTTTCATTGTTGTAATAATACTATTAAGTATTTTTTTTATGCTATTGCATATTTTCTGTTTTCTTCAAGCAACTCACAATAAACTATAGTTTGTAATGCAAATTCAAAACTTAATTCTACTGTTTCATTTCGCTTTTCCATAATTATACAATCATCACATTTGCTAATCATCTCATCAATTAGTTTTTAATGATTTTAAATGTTTTTAAATCCTTGCTGCCCGAATACACTTTCAAAAAATAAACAGCTGGAGGCAATTTACTCAAAACTATAATTTTTTCATAATCTTCTATTTTATTATTCTCAATAACTTGAGCAGCTTCATTCAAAAGCTCATAGCGCAGACCAATAAGATCAAGGTTTTCTATTTTCAATTTCATATAATCTGCAGAAGGGTTTGGAAACAATTCAATTTGAAAATTAATTTGATTCGTTAAATCAATTGCGGTTACCACCGATATTTCATAGGGCTGCTGTACGCCTTCTGCTTCCGTACCTGTTGTTCCAGTATTGGTAACGTACACAACTTGTCCAACAGAAAATGCAACTGAGCCTCCACTACCTGTAGCGTCACCACCAGATGAAGTTGGTGCTTCTTGTGCAATAACAAAAGTGGTAAAAGAAAAAAATAAACAAGACAAGGCAAGATTGTTTTTTTTCATTTTGATTATTTTAATATTGGTTAAATTATTAATCTGTAATCTTATCATATTTAGCGCCTCTCATTTTTCGCTTCGCTTTTTTCTTTTTAACCTTCGGCACTTCCGTTACTACTTGATTGGTTCGGACAGCCGGTTTTAATTCAACAAGTGGCACGACCATTCCCAAAGCATCAACCTCTACAACTTCATATCCTAACTTAGAAAGCGCAGCTCCAATTTTAGTTTTATCGCCAACTACCGAAATAACCATATGGTCGGCATCCAACCATTTTTTCGCAAGCATATCGATTTCCTCTTTTGTAATATTCATCAACACTTTATTTTGCTGTTCAATATAATTATCAGGAAGTTTATACTCCAATATATTTTTAAGGAAGCCGAGTTTCGCAAACGGATTTTCGTAATCCAAGGCTTCTCCTTGCGAAATTGCTTTCTTGGTATACGCTAGTTCTTCTGGTTTAATGCCATTCGTGGCGTACTCTTTTATCGCTTTCACAAATTCCACAACACTGCTGTCGGTTGCATTCCAACGCACGCCTGCAGAAGCCGTGAAAGTTCCTGTATAATTGGAACCTGAAAAATTAGAACGGGCACCATAAGTCCATCCCTTTTCCTCACGCAATTTCAAATTGATATGTGAATTGAAATTTCCTCCCAACTCATAATTCATTAATCCAGCTTTGTAATATTCTCCCGTTGCATCGTATTGCATTCCCAATCGTCCAATTCTAATTTCAGATTGTGCCGATTCTGGTTTGTTATAAAGAAATATTTTTGTTGGCTCAGTTGTCTTATTTTTATCGGAGGGTGCGTCTGCTTTCAAAACCACAGGAACAGATTTCCAATTGTTTTTCCAAAGTGCGAGCTTAGGTTCAAAAAGCGATTGTGGTAAATCGGTCACCGTAGTCACTTTAGCAATACTTGGATCAAACATTTTTCCCCAATAGCTTTTCACATTTTCTAAACTCAAGCGCGAAATTGTTGACGCTGTTCCTAGTTGAGGAAATGACATGATATTGGCTGCACCATAAACCTGCTGTGCATAAATAAAACTAGCCATTTGTCGAGCAGAAGTTGACATACTTGCAATTTCTTCAAGCTGTTGTTTTTTCATCAAGTCAAATTCTGTTGGATCCCATTTGGGATTAAATAATTTTTCATTTACTAATAATAGTGTGGAATCTAAATTTCTTGTAAATGATCTAATAAAAACATTGATGTCCGTTTCGCCTGCCGAAATACTCACTTCACTTCCTAACAATTCTAATTTCTTTTCAATAGCTGCGGCGGCATTATTTTTTGTTGACTGGTCCAACATTTTGACTACCAAATTTGCAATGCCCGCTTGTGCTGTATCCTCTTGTCGATGACCAGCAGAAATCGTCAACATCAAATAAGTTTGAGGAATTTCTAATGTCTGTGTTCCAATTAATTGAAGGCCGTTTGGATACGTACTTTTCCATAAGTTTGGAACATTAATAATAGGCGTTGCTCCTTGTATTGGCTTTTTACTACGATCTAAATTATCATTAGGACGATTGTAAACAAGACTTTTATATTCTGCGCTTTCTTCACTACCAGCATCATAAATTGGAATGGTAAAATCGTCAGGACGTGCTTTTAATTTAGGATTTGGCTTCGGATAAACCGTAAGTACAACAGCTGGTTTGTTTTTTATATATTTAAAATAAACCCGCATCACATCTTCCTTTGTAATATTTTGGTATCTGTCTAAATCTTTCTGAATCAAATTCGCATTCCCGTAAAATGTTTGATACACCGCCAGCGAACTCGACTTTTGTGCAACGGTAGTCAAACTATTAAGCTGAGATGACTCCATGGAAAGCTTAAATCGTTTCAAGTCATCGTCGCTAACACCACGTTTTTCAAATTCCGATAGGGCAACATTGACCAAGCTATCTGCCTCATGAGGTGAATGGTCAGGGAAAGTTTTAATATTAATAGTAACCTCACCATCAAGTTCTGAAGTTGGATTATACATTGAAGCACTTTGAGCAACTTTTGACTCAATAAATACTTTATAAAAAACAGAACCTTTTCCGTTGGAAATAATATCGCACAGTGCGTCTAATGGCGCTTCGTCAGCAGTAAACGAGGAAACCCCTGGACGAACAATAGTCAACTGAGGAAAACGAATATTGTCGCCATAAGAAATACAACGATCTTTTGCTAAAGTAGCCGGCATCTGAGGCATTGGACTAACTTCAGGACCTCGCTTAAAACTTCCAAAATATTTTTCAACTAATAAAACAACTTCTGCCGTTTTTACATCACCAATGATTAAAAGCGTTGCGTTATTGGGACCATACCAACGCAGAAAAAAATTCCTCAAATCCGTTACATCAGCAGCGTCCAAATCTGCTAAATACCCAATTGTTGACCAAGAATAAGGATGTCCTTTTGGATACATCGCTTGTCCAATTTTTTCTCTCACTAATCCATAAGGCGCGTTATCATAATTCTGACCACGTTCATTTTTTACAGTAGATCGTTGAATCTCAAATTTCTTCTGTGTAACTGAATCCAATAAAAAACCCATACGGTCTGATTCAAGCCAAAGTGCCAATTCGAGATTATTAGACGGAAGCGTTTCAAAATAAGTGGTGCGATCTCTAGTGGTATTTCCATTCATATTTCCACCAGCTTCTGTAACGAGTTTAAAATGTTGCTCATCAGCAACGTGCCCACTTCCTTGAAACATCATGTGCTCGAAAAAATGTGCAAAGCCAGACCTTCCCTCTGTTTCACGAGCTGAACCAACATGGTACATAATCTCAGTATGCACAATCGGATCTGAGTGGTCTTCGCTAACAATTAAAGTCAATCCATTAGGCAAAACATATTTATTGTACGGGATACAAAGTTTTCCTGCCCCATTAGAAAGAATGGTTTCAACAAGTACCGCTTTGGAAGAAATCGGCTGTGAAATAAGAGCAACTACACTTAAACTAAATAGGGCCGTAAAAAAATATTTTTTCATTGATTTTCTATGTTTAGGTAAATTTAATAATTTTTTATCTCAAATTTCAATTATTGCTATACACAAAAATAGAGTTTATAATGAATAAGATGTTATTAAAATGGTTTTAAAATATCCCGCCACTACGGGCGACTTGTTGATTTTGTTTTAAAATTTTTATTCGGTATAAACTCTAATGATAAAAATTAATTTTGAAACCGAAAAGAACAGCTAATGAGTATTTAAGCCGTATCTTTGCTGTAGTAAAAACAAACCTAAAAGAAACAAGATGTATCCTCCAAATTTAGTGATGCCGATGAAAGCCGAATTGGTAAATGCGGGCTTTGATGACTTATCGACACCTGAACAGGTGCAAGCCACAATAAAAAGCTCTGGCACTGTGCTTGTTGTAGTTAATTCTGTTTGCGGTTGTGCGGCAGGTGCCGCTCGTCCTGGAGTTAAAATGTCGGTACTCGGCGAAGGGAAAAAGCCAGAAAAACTAGCTACTGTCTTTGCTGGTTTTGACTCAGAAGCTGTTGCAGAAGCTCGTAAATTCTTCGCTCCTTATCCTAGCTCCTCTCCAGCAATTGCACTTTTCAAAGATGGTAAACTTGTTCATTTTGTAGAGCGCCATCATATCGAAGGCCGTTCTGCTGAAATGATTGCTGAACATTTGAAACAAGCGTATACCGAATTCTGCTAATAAACAATTTTCAAAAATTAGAGTTTATACCGATTAAACGTAAAGTTTATTTCATAAAAAAGGATTGGTCAATAGGATCAATCCTTTTTTGTTTTGAAATTCTTTGAAATCGGTATTTTATTTCTTCTCTACCACTTTGGGTACCTTAAAATAATCGGAGTCGTGCTTGGGGGAATTACGCAGCACTTCTTTTTGAGTAAGTGGTGGTTGTACAACATCTTCACGCAAATGATTTGTTTCGTCGGTCATATAAACAAGTGGTTCAATGGAATCAGTATTCAACTCGCTTAATTTTTCAACAAAGCCAATCATACGATTCATGCTTACTATCATTTGCGCCTCTTCCTCGGGTTCAAATTCGAGACGAGCAAGGTGGGCTACTTCTTTTACTGTTTTTCCGTCGATTTTCATTTTCCTGCTAATGTTTGTGCAATAATTTCACGCACTTGGTGGCGCAAAGGTATTAAATCTGCCTCAGTCAATCCTTCTGTGGAAATAGGCTTGTGAACAACAATGCTCGAAATCCCCGGGCGGCCATGCGCTTTAAAAAATCCCCCGTTTTGCAATAATTTCCAGTTGTCTAAAAACGTTACAGGCACAATAGGAACTTGATTTTCAATTGCAAGTCGGAATGCCCCATTTTTAAATGGTTTTAATTGCCCTTTCGATTCAATGCCACCTTCAGGAAAAATAAAAATACTTTCACCTTGACTTAATCGCTCGCCAGCAATTTGAAATGCTTTGTAAGAGCCCATTTTGGATTTTCTATCTACATAGATATTCATATCACGGAAGAAAATTCTAAACAAGGGCGCCTTTTGAATTTCCATTTTACCCATGTAAATCATGTATTTCGGAATAACGATGTAACTGACTACTATATCAAGGTAAGAAGAGTGATTCGCCACATAAACACAAGATTCAGGAAGATCTTCCACTTCAATTTCTCGCTTCAGCTTTGTTAAAATTCCTGGCACGATTAAAATCCACTTTGCCCAAAAACGCATCAATCGAAATGCAGTCGTATATTTTTTTCGTCGTGTCAATAAAACACAAAATATAGGGTACAATAAAATTAAACCTAGAACAAAGTTCAAGATAAAAAATATTTTCCATAAAGCGCGAGGCACAAAACCAATGTAATGGAGCAACATACTTACAAAGGTAGCAGGTAGCAGGTATCTGGCTTCACAATTCGTTATTTAAGATTTTTTTTTAAATACCTGATACAAGATACCTGCTACTTGATATCTTTACACCTATATGGCACGCATTTTAACTGGCATTCAGAGTAGTAACATTCCGCATCTCGGAAATTTACTTGGCGCGATTGTTCCTGCCATTAAACTTTCAAAAGACATTGGTAACAATAGCATTTTTTTTATTGCTGATATGCATTCCCTGACTTCCATCAAGGATGCCGCACTTCGTCGTGAAAGTGCAGATGCGGTAGCGGCAACTTGGTTAGCATTTGGTTTTGATACCGATAAAAATATTCTTTTCAAGCAGAGTGATGTTCCTGAAGTGTGCGAACTTGCTTGGTACCTGAGTTGTTTCATGCCTTACAATCGTTTGCAATTAGCGCATTCGTTTAAAGACAAAGCGGATAATCTTGCGGATGTAAATGCAGGTTTGTTTACTTATCCGATGTTGATGGCTGCAGATATTCTGATGTACGATGCTGAATTTGTTCCTGTTGGAAAAGACCAGCAACAGCATGTAGAATTCACACGCGACATTGCAGAGAAAATAAATCATCACTATCAAAAAGAAGTTTTTGTTATTCCTCAAGTGAAAATAGATGAGCAAGTGATGCTTATTCCAGGAACAGACGGAAGAAAGATGAGTAAGTCGTACAACAACTTCATCAACATTTTTCTTCCTGAAAAGGAATTGAAAAAAGTGATCATGGCTATTGTTACCGATTCAAAAGGATTGGAAGAGCCGAAAGACCCGGCCAGCGATAACGTATTTGCATTGTACAATTTGATTGGGACAGCAGCTCAAACAGCAGAACTTCGCACTAAATACCTTGCAGGAAATTTTGGATATGGTCATGCTAAAACAGCATTACTCGAATTGATACTTGATCATTTCAAAAACGAAAGAGAAGCATACAATCACTACATGAGTGATAGAACTTCTTTGAAAGCTGAATTGAAAAAAGGAGAAGACAAAGCGAGGACAATCGGAACTCCTGTTCTTGATCGCGTGAGAGCGGTAATGGGATTTTAATTTATTCCACCATCAAATTACAACCTCTTACATCTGAATTATCAAATCTTCCGAGAATTTCGAAACCTCCATCGGCATACACTTTTCCTAAATCAGAAGTGGCAATAAAACTACAACTATAATAATTTGCAAAATCAATGACATTAACGCCTCCCGTTTTTTCATTCGCTGCATAAGAAAGAGGATCGTTCATTTCACGAATTTTTATTTTCATCCATGGAGGACAATAAAATATCCCATTCCCTTTAGAATAAGCTTGAGAAAGCAATTCTGTCATTCCGTATTCCGAATGGATTTCAGAAACATGAAATGCCGTTTTCAAAATAGAATGTAATTCATCGCGAATCATTTCTTTTCTTTTGCCTTTCATTCCTCCCGTTTCCATGATGACACAATTCTTAATCGCTTGAGGAAATTGTTCAGCAAGATCAAGAAGTGCGTAGGTGACGCCTAACAAAAGTGTTTTTTTCCCTTCAGCAGCTAATTTTTTTAATTTATCAGCAAGTTCTTTGTAGTTGTTCAGGTAAAACCCGCTGTACGCATTTTCAGTTTCACGAATTAAGCGATCAGCCATATAAACTAAAGAAGATCCTTCTCGTTCTAAATAAGATGGAAGTAAGGCAAGAATTACCCAATTCCCAGGTTGACCATAAAATTTTCTAAAACCACTTCGAAAACTTTTTCTGTAGAGTGAACTATCAGCAACCTCATGTCGACTTGTTGCCATCGCGCTTGTTCCACTGCTACTAAAAACTACCTCAGGTAATTTTTCGGAAGAATAAATTCGATGTGATTTAAAAAGTTCAACGGGAAGAAATGGAATCTCCTCTACCCTATTTACATTTTGAGGGTTTTTTCCAATACCCTTTGAAAATGTTGCGTAGATAGAATTATTTTCAAACTGAAAACGGAAAATTTCTAAAGCGAGCGACTCAAAATTAGATTCATCAACAGAAAATAGTTTCTCCTGTAACTCTTTGCTATTCATTCAGCAAAGTTCAGCTTTTCAATTGAAAGAAAATAATGAGAATGAATTATATTGGATTTAACCTTTATAGAAGGCAGTAAAAATCCAATATATAATAGCACTTAACATTCCTGTAATTGGAATGGTCAGAATCCACGCCCAAAGCAAATGCACCGTTACACCCCAACGCACTGCACTCAAGCGTTTAGTAGCACCAACACCCATAATTGATCCTGCAATTGTATGTGTAGTACTGACGGGAATTTTAAGACCTTCGGCAAGAAATAATGTTACTGCACCAGCGGTTTCAGCAGCGACACCTTCAAATGGAGTAACCTTTGTGATTTTTGTTCCCATCGTTTTCACAATTTTCCATCCTCCACTCAAAGTCCCAAGACCGATAACCGTATAACATGCTAATGGAACCCAAGTAGGCATGTCTTCAAATGAGCCAATCGAGCCACCAGCAATTAAAGCTGCAGTAATAATACCCATTACTTTTTGCGCATCATTTCCACCATGGCCAATACTAAATGCAGCAGAAGACACAAGTTGTAAGCGTTTGAACCATGATGTTGACCTTGCATTATTAAGTGAACTCATGAAGAGCGTAAACACAGCAATTATATTTAGAATGAACCAAAGTAACAGCCATTTAAAATTAGATCCATGAAAAACAACCTTTAACCAATAGGATTTAAAACTTGTTTTCAAGTTTGACTCATCAAATCTCTCTTCGGAATTTTTTAATATCCGGTGCGACTTAGTGATTGTAACGTGCCACTTTTTACTTTCAACAACATCAATAATTGCCGCTGTTAATTTTTGATTTTCAGTAGTATCTCCAATTTTTTTAAGAAAATCCGTTTTCAACAAATATTTTGTCCCTGTTTTATCTGCATTCCCAAGCGAATCTTTAGCTGCCTTTAATATTGGAGTAAATTCTTTATCGGCATCATTTTTAAAGGTGAGTGCTTTTTTCAAATCTTCTTTGCTCACTTTTTTATCAAAAACTAATGAATAAGAACTTGCTCCGTTCAAATCTTTTTTAAACTCTATTTTGGAATAAACAAACCAAGTGACAATTAATATTACGAAAACCGAAAATATTTTAGGATAGATGCTTTTTCTAAATGAATTCAGAAACCAAACTGAAATTAAAAATGCCATAAACATTCCAATCAATGGCGCCAACACAATGAAGCTTGCTGTTTTAAGTACTAGACTTTGTTCGATAGCACCAAATCCTCCATGTGCAATTGCTGCTCCAGCAAATCCTCCAATTAATGTATGTGAGGAAGAAGACGGAATCCCTTTCCACCAAGTGATCAAATTCCAAGTAATAGCACCAATTAACCCTGAAATAATAACGGGAAGTGTAACAAATTCTTTATGCACTGTTTTCGCTACCGTATTTGCAACGCCATGGTCTTTAAATATAAAAAATGCGACAAAATTAAAAAAAGCTGCCCACAAAACCGCTTGAAAGGGAGTCAATACTTTTGTTGAAACGACTGTTGCAATCGAATTAGCGGCATCATGAAAGCCATTGATGTAATCAAATACAAGCGCAAGTATAATAATGATTATAAGAAGTGTCATTTTATTTCAGCGTATTTTGAAATTTTATACAAAAAAATTTATTAAGCGTATTTAATAATGATGGACTCGATTACATTGGCTGCATCTTCACATTTATCAGTTGCTGTTTCTAATGCTTGGAGAATCTCCTTAGTTTTAATAAGTTGTATTGCATCTTTCTCCTCATCAAATAATTTTGCTATTGCTAAATTGAAAACATCATCAGCATTATTTTCAAGACTATTGATTCGAACACATGCTGCTTTAATTTCGTCAATTCGTTTCATTCCCTCCAAATTCACAACTGCTACATTCAGTTCAATTGCTCCTTTTAAAATTATATCCGAAAGCAAAACCATAGGGTCTGAAATCACTGTCACCTTATACAGCTCAATTCTTTTCGCTGATCCTTGAATCAAATCAAGTACATCATCAATAGAAGAAGTAAGTGCGTGAATATCTTCTCGGTCAAACGGAGTGATAAAATTTCTACCAAGCTCGTTAAATATCATGTGAGTTATGTTGTCACCTGTATGTTCAACGTGTTCAATTTCTTTAATCAGCTCGCGTCGTTTTTCAACTGGCGCATTTACCAATTCAACTAAAAGTTTAGACCCTTTTACAAGATTCTCTGTTGCTTGTTTAAACAGTGGAAAAAATTTACGGTCTTTCGGAAGTAGGTACTGAAGGATGCCCATGGTTTGTTAATTTTTAAATTAATTCAATAATGTACAAATGTAAACGCTCTGATAGCACTGCAATGTTAAGGAAATATTATGTTAAAAATTAGTAGTTAAACTGTAATTGAAGTCGTAACAAATTACCATCCTGGTTATAAAATTCCTTTGCTTTGTCGGAAGTATGTCTGTTTGAAATAACATAGCTAGCTGTAATTTCCAAATTCTTGAAAAACTGGCACTCCAAACCCATTTCATATTCATTCAATTTAAGTGCCTTGGTATCTGTTGCCCCTTTTATTCCACCTGAATAATATTGAGCACGTGCAAAAGGTGTGAGCACCACTTTAGTTTTCGGCACTTTGAACATATAGAACATGGTAACAAATCCACCTTGAAGGCTTGTATTCGCAATTGAATCTTTGTTAAGATCATACATCGGACTTACACCAATATTATATTCCGCAAGCAAACCGAAAGGTTGGGGAGCAAGTGAAATACTTACCGCAGCACGTTCATCACGGTAAGTTGATGTTGAATTTTTTCTAACTCCTGAAGAAGCTTGTCCACTTTCTAAAGTGTAAAAACCCGTGTAACCCTGTACGCCCAATTCAAGTATCTGCTTGCCGATTCCGAATGGATAAGAAAGACGTGCAACAGCATGAAGATTATTATTCAATTCCGGCTTACCCATTCCTTGTCCATTGTAAACGCCAAATCCGAAAACACCGTAATTATTAGAACCTTTCAGACTTTTATCACTAAGGAATTGGTATCGTTCCTGCGCTTTGCGAGGCGTCCAATAAAAGAATGCACCAAGATCTCGCTCACTAGGAACAGCAGTATTCAACGCATCAGCACGATCTATCGGTAAACGATTCTGACTAGATTGCATATTTTCATAACCGAACGGAACTTTACTTTGTCCAACTCTAAATCGAAATACTTTACCTGTGTCAACATAAATGTCGGCGTACAAATCGCGTATCTGACCATAATGAAGCGCAGATGAAGAAGGGCTTGATGCGAAATCAACCTGAAAATAGAAAAACATGTGAGGATGCACATCACCACTGAAAATAAGTCGAGCACGTCGGATTAGCACACTGCCTTTATCACCAACTGATTTATCTCCATCAAATTTGAGATCCGGATTGGTTTCAAGCAATCGATTATAACGAACCTGTGTATAACCACGCAAACT
>NSIF01000005.1 GCA_002737665.1 Flavobacteriales bacterium
TTACCCTTCACCTATTCATGAAAACAAAGCAGACACCGATCGAGATTACGACAATGCGCTACTTTTTTGCGTGGAACATATTGATAAAATTGCGATGTGCGCAGGAACGCATAACGAAAGTAGCTCCCACCTACTGGTAAATTCATTAGCAGCCAAACAAATTAAAAATGACCACCCACACATTTATTTTTCGCAACTACTAGGTATGAGCGATCACATTAGCTTCAACCTGTCGAACATGAATTACAATGTTGCAAAATATGTTCCTTACGGACCTGTAAAAGAAGTCCTCCCTTATCTCATTCGACGCGCGCAAGAAAACACCTCCGTCAAGGGACAGACTGGAAGAGAACTTAATTTAATAATGAAAGAAAAAAAACGTAGGAAAAATTAATTGAGGGAAAATGTTTTTGATTTTGATCATAGCGTTAGGCAGTAACGAGAGTATAATATCAAAGTCAAACTATTCCTCCAACTCATAAGTACGAACATAATATTTTTTGGGGTGAACGCGCATCGTACGTTGACCTTGGTAACAAATTCCCAATGTCATATTAAGGTAATAGCCGTTTCGCATGTAACCAGGCGAAAGATGAATCTGTACAAATGACTTTTTATTAAACAAATAATACGCCGTAATATTTCCTTCCATACCCACAGAACCAGGATTAAATGCAGCTTTCATGCTATTGGAAGCCAACCAGCCACCGGCACCAACAAGCAGAGAAAAATTAGCTCGTTGAATTATACTGTAAGAAAAGTGAGAACGGACTTCCGTAACCGTCAGATTTTTTTTATCAATCCAGGTACTTGATGAAATAATTGAAGAGGGACTACTAGTAGAAATTGCTGAAACGTCTTGCCAAATAGTTTGGCGTTGAAATCCAAAAACTCCAAATCCAGCATCCCACTCCATTCTATTTAAGAAAGGATAAGTAAAAAATATGCCCCCCTGAATTGCGTTACCAACCTGTACCTTAATTACTTCAGGTCCAAGGGACATTCCATGTGGTTGATCATACAAAAAATGTTCTGCTTCCATAAACTGTAAGCGACCTGCAAAGAAACCAAAATACATTGCCCTCTTAACCAAAACAGTGTCGCCCTCATCGTGTTGAGCAATAACATTTGTGCTTATTAATCCACAAATTACTAATAGAAAAAAATATACCCCTTTCATTTTTGGCCGTTATTTGCTGTTACAAGGTAATGGATTGTTAAATACAATTGTATTTCAATTGAAAGATTTTTGATAGAAATTTGAAATCTTTAAACCCGTAAAACAATATCATTTTCCTATCTTTACAAAAGAAAAAAGGAAGCTTATCAAATATGAACAACGCCGCTTATTCACCCAAAGATGTACAACCAAAAAAGAATATGGAACGAAAGGTAAGCGTAATGTCCAGCCAACTCATCGGTTCTGAGATTATCAAACTTGCTGCCGAGGTGAATGAGAAAATTAAGAATGGAGTCCAGGTTTTTAATCTGACTATTGGCGATTTCAATCCAAAAATTTTCCCAATTCCGGCTGGCCTAAAAAAAGAAATTATTGCTGCTTATACAAATGATGAAACCAATTACCCAGCAGCAGATGGGGTGTTGGAATTACGAAAAGAGGTAGCTGGATTAATTGAAAAACGTCAAGGATTAAAATATGATACGAATGAAATTTTAATTGCAGGAGGAGCTCGACCAATTATTTATGCCATCTTCAGAACATTAATAGATACGGGAGATAAAATTCTTTTTCCTGTGCCATCGTGGAACAACAATCACTATACTCATTTGAGTTCTGGCAACTATGAACAACAAATTTTAATTGAAACAAGTCCAGAAAATAATTTCATGCCTACCGCGACAGATCTTGCACCACATCTTTCGAAGGTTGCCTTGGTGTCGCTTTGTTCTCCATTAAATCCAACCGGAACAACATTTACAAAAAAAGATTTAAGTGAGATTTGCGATTTGATTATTGCAGAAAATGAGCGCCGTGGACCAAACGCAAAGCCACTGTACCTCTTATACGATCAAATTTATTGGGCGCTTACTTTTGGTGAAGTCAAACACTATGATCCGGTATCGCTTCGACCAGCAATGCGACCTTATACAATTTTTGTAGATGGCATCTCAAAATCCCTTGCCGCAACAGGCGTTCGCGTAGGTTGGGCAATCGGACCGAAAACAATAATCGACAGCATGAAATCTTTGCTTTCACATGTGGGAGCTTGGGCACCAAAAGCAGAGCAAATTGCAACAGCCAAATTTTTAGCAAATCTTGATGAATACGATGCTTTTCACGTTGACTTTAAAGCGAAAATAAACGATCGCCTCATTGCATTTCATAACGGACTTCAATCGTTGAAAAAGAAAGGATATCAAGTAGATTCAATAGCACCGCAAGCCGCAATTTACCTTACTATACAATTTGCCCTTCAAGGAAAACATACGCAAGATGGACAAATGCTGTCGTCCACTAAAGATGTAACAAAATATATTCTTGACGAAGCCAAACTTGCTGTTGTTCCCTTTTATGCCTTTGGTGCTTCAACAGATTCTAGTTGGTATAGACTTTCGGTTGGAACTTGCAAACTAGAAGATGTGAAAATAATTATTGAAAATTTAGATATAGCTATAGGAAAACTTTCCTAAAAATAATATCAAAATTAAAGATGAAAAATAACCGTTACTGTATTATCATGGCTGGTGGTGTCGGAACAAGATTCTGGCCAATGAGTCGTACTTCAAATCCAAAGCAATTCATTGACATTCTTGGAACCGGTAGAACACTGCTACAATCCACGTTTGATCGCTCAACAAAAATCTGTGACCCGGAAAATATTTATGTTGTAACAAATGAAAGTTATCATTCACTTGTTCAACAACAACTTCCAACTATTCCACAGGAAAATATTCTTTGTGAGCCATACAGAAAAAACACCGCGCCTTGTATTGCTTATGCTACTTGGAAAATTTTTAACCTGAATCCTAATGCTGTTATGGTCGTCGCTCCGTCCGATCATCTTATTTCAAAAGAAGATATTTACGCTAAGGCAATTCGCTCCTGCATGAGGCAAGCGAAAACAGAAGATTGTTTAATTACGATTGGCATTAAACCTACGCGGCCAGATACCGGTTATGGATACATTCAATTTACTGAAACGGAAACGGAACAAATAGACAAGCGAATAAAAAAAGTAAAAACTTTTACTGAAAAGCCAGACCTCGCCATGGCAAAGTTTTTTATGCAAAGCGGTGATTTTCTTTGGAACGCAGGAATCTTTGTATGGAGCGCCAAGAGTATTATGAAAGCATTTGAAAAACTAATGCCCGAAACAGCACAAATTTTTAACGAAGGAGCAGGTAATTGGAATACAAAAAGCGAAAAGTCGTTTCTTAAAGAGGCCTATGGAAGATGCAAAGCAATTTCGATTGATTATGCCATTATGGAAAAGGCAGATAATGTTTTTGTGCGCAAATCAATTATCGGCTGGTCCGACTTAGGTACCTGGGGCTCACTTTATACGCACTTGAACAAAGACAGTAACAACAATGCAATAGTTGGCAAACATGTGATGATGTACAATTCAAAAAATTGCGTGGTGCATGTCCCGAATGAGAAATTAGTAGTCATTGAAGGACTAGATGATTATATTGTTGTTGAATCAGAAAACATTCTTCTCATTTGTAAAAAACAAGACGAACAACAAATACGTGCATTTGTCAATGATGTGAAAGTTGCAAAAGGGGACAAGTTTATCTAATAAAACAATTTCAAAATTCCTCGGAATAATTGTCTTATCGCAAAGCACTAATTAAAATACACTGCTAATAATTTCGAAGTGGCTCCTTGCCTTTAACATAACCTTTGAATGCACTAGACAAAAATACATCAATCCTAATTCCAACAATGCTGTTTTTTGAATTAACATTCACAAAAAAAGCACCACCCAAACCCACATCATAATATATTTTTTTTATCGCTTGGAATTCGGCGTAAACACCAAACGCTGCGTAAGGATTATTGTTGTCGTAAATGTCTGGCGCCCGAATAAAGTCATACCCCGTACAATAAGAAGGCCCACACATTGTAGCCAAATGAAATTTTTCTGTTTCTTTTCGGTAAGGAATCCAAGCGATGTGAGCTTGAAAATTATTCCACAACCCAAAATCATCGCCCGACATCATTCCTCCTAAACGAAAATAATATTGATGAATATGAAAATTAAAATTCACAGCAAGCACCGTTTGCGGATATGGATTTGCTGTATTTACAGCTAGCCCTCCTGCACCACTGAACCAATTGTTATAAACCCGAAAACGTTTATCCTTAAAAACAATTTCCCGCTTGAAATTTTCTTGTAGTTTAAGCCGGCTTGTATCTTGAGCAAAAGAATAAATTGGAATGCAAATAAAAATAAATAAAATAAACGCACTACTATTAAATCCTTTCATCCTACTTAGTTGACCTATTTGCCTTTTATTTCCGAACTGCATTTGATAAATTTTGCGCCTAAAACATTAAAAATTTAATTCTCTAATTGTTTAAAGCTCCAATCATATCCTCCGGTCTTACCCACTCGTCAAATTGTTCCGCTGTTACATATCCAAGTTCCACCGCTGCCGCTTTCAATGTTTTATCTTCTTGATGTGCTTTTTTAGCAATCTCAGCACATTTATAATATCCAATATGTGTATTCAACGCAGTAACCAGCATCAATGAATTTTCCATGTGTCGCTTAATCGTTGCTAGATTTGGTTTAATGCCATTGGAACAATGTTCCGTAAACGAAACACAGGCATCACCTAATAATCTGGCACTTTGTAAAACATTTGCAGCAATCAATGGTTTGAAAACATTCAATTCAAAATGTCCATTCATTCCTCCAATAGAAACTGCCACGTCGTTGCCTATTACTTGCGCACAGACCATTGTCATGGCCTCTGGTTGTGTTGGATTTACTTTTCCAGGCATAATTGATGAACCCGGTTCATTATCAGGTATGATAATTTCACCAATGCCGGAACGTGGTCCAGAGCTCAACATTCGAATGTCATTCGCAATTTTCATCAAAGAAACTGAAGTACGTTTCAGCGCGCCCGATAACTCTACCATTGCATCGTGAGCAGCAAGTGCTTCAAACTTATTTGGCGCTGTAACAAAAGGAAGTGAAGTAAACTCTGCAATTTTTTTTGCAACTAGCACATCGTAACCTTTAGGTGTATTCAAGCCAGTGCCAACCGCTGTTCCTCCCAGCGCCAACTCACTTACCATAACAAGGGCGTTCTTAATGGCACGAATACTATTGGTAATTTGCTGAACATAACCTGAAAATTCCTGTCCAAGTGTTAGCGGTGTCGCATCCATAAAATGTGTGCGTCCTGTTTTTACAATTCCGGAAAATTCTTTTGCCTTTGCATCTAACGAAACTCGTAATCCCTCCAAGCCAGAAAGTGTACACCCAGCAACTAATTTATAGGTAGCAATGTGCATGGCTGTCGGATAGGTATCGTTTGAAGATTGTGATTTATTCACATCATCATTAGGATTCAATATTTTTTTCTCATCTGTTAATTTCCCTCCACTGATTACATGCGCACGATAAGCAATCACTTCATTCACATTCATATTACTTTGAGTGCCCGAACCCGTTTGCCAGATGACCAAAGGAAATTGATCTTCCAACTTTTGAGCTATAATTTCATCACACACTTGAGAAATCATATCGCGTTTTACAACATCTAAAACTCCAAGTTCCGTATTGGCATGTGCAGCGGCTTTTTTTAAATAGGCAAAAGCATAAATTATTTCCATTGGCATACTCGCTGCAGGACCAATCTTAAAATTATTTCGTGAACGTTCCGTTTGAGCTCCCCAGTATTTAGCTGCAGGAACTTTTACTTCGCCCATGGTGTCTTTTTCAATTCTGAATTCCATATTGGTAGTGATGAGGTGATGAAATTATAAAATATTATTTTGACTGAGTAAAAATAATGATTGTTACAATGCAAAAGGAGGAATTTTGAACTTGAGTTATAAATATTTTCTACCACTCCCCTAATAGCCATAAAATACAAATTCGGAATGCGCCTATTGTTATTTCAAATCCACATTCCAACTCGGACCATATTCCATCAAATACGTTTTAATAAATTCATCCAAATTTCCATCCAACACACCAGCGGCATCCGAGGTTTCATGTTCCGTTCGCAAATCTTTCACCATTTTATAAGGGTGCAAAACATAATTTCGAATCTGTGAGCCCCACTCAATTTTTTTCATCCCTCCACGAATGGCCTGAACCGTTTCCATTTTTTTCCGCATCTCCACTTCATACAATTGCGATTTCAACAAGCGCAACGCATTTTCTCTATTCGTCATTTGAGAACGCGATTCCTGATTTTTAATGACTATGCCCGATGGCTTATGATACAATCGAACAGCAGTCTCCACTTTATTTACGTTTTGTCCGCCTGCTCCCCCCGAACGGAATGTTTCCCATTCGCATTCTGCCGGATTTATATCAATCTCAATGGTATCGTCCACCAGCGGATAAACATAAACAGAAGCAAATGAAGTGTGTCGTCTTGCATTAGAATCGAATGGAGAAATACGAACCAAACGATGCACACCGTTCTCTCCTTTCAAATGTCCAAATGCATAATCGCCTTCTATTTCTAAAGTACACTGTTTTATTCCTGCACTCTCTCCATCTTGAATATCATCTTCTTTTACTTTAAATCCGTTTTTCTCCGCCCACATTTTATACATGCGCATAAGCATCGCCGCCCAATCGCAACTTTCTGTTCCTCCTGCTCCCGAATTTATTGTGAGTACCGCATGTAAATGATCTTCACGACCACTCAACATATTTCTGAATTCTAAACTTTCCGCTTTTTGCGTGGTCTCAGCATATTGAACATCAACATCTGCTTCACTGGCATCGCCCGCCTTGTAAAAATCATACATCACAGTCAAATCTTCGATACTCGCTTCGAGTGCGAAAAATGAATCCGTCCACAATTTTCTTTTCTTGATTTCCTTGAGCAATTTTTCAGCTCTTTTGGGGTCGTCCCAAAACCCAGCCACCTCTGTCAATGCCGTTTCTTCAGCAATTTTATTTAGTTTGCCATCAACGTCAAAGATGCCTCCTCAACGCGTCCTTGCGATCTACTAATGCCCTTACCTGATCTGTTGTAATCATGCGCAAATGTAACTAAATGATGTGCCTATTTGCTGATTAACTAATTGAGTATAAAAATTATTGGCCTGCCCCTCATCACGATTGGTGAATCGGGTCGGGCTATCCGCTTTTACTCCTCGCAACCACACAATTCCCGCCCTGCTGCGGGGTAAGCGCTATTATCCCTCAGGCACGAAAAAAATACTTTCCTTAAACGAAAATCAGAAAAATTTATAAGAACTAACAAATACTGACCACTGACTATTACCTTCGTATCATGAACGAACCCAAACACTCGCATTTTGTATTAGCTGACGCGAGCTACTGCCATGTATTGGAGGACAAACTCTACATTGGAAAACGTGAATTGCCTGAAAAATTTCCATTGCCAATTCATAAACTAGATTTTCTCACACTTACATTTCAAATGCTCGGATTGTTAGTGCTTAGCTTTTTTATTGTCATGACCTTAATGACTAAATTTTATGTCATCACATTTACGCTTAGTTTATTCACTATTACACTCGCACTGGCAACACTCCGCTCTGCAGGATTTACCAATACATTTAATATCCCTATCGCCTCAATTGTTAAGGTCGATTATACAAAAAAATCTTTCGGCTACGATTTTTTTGTGATTCATTATTCTGACAAAATTGGAAAAACGTGGAAACGACGACTCGCAATTTATGATTCTAAAATTTGTTTGGATCAAGCAATAGCTGCAATGAAAGATGCTAAACTATTGAAATAAATTTTAGCCCTTTGCCTTCGTTCCGACAACTTCTACCACCAAATCATTCTCAAATCCCCTCGAAAGAAGGTAATTCATAACCTTATATTTTTTCTTTTTCGAATCTCTTTCTTTCATCGCTTTTATTTTTACCTCCGCTACTTTTTGCAGTGTTTTAATGTACTCTTCTTCCTCAATTTCTGCTAATCCCTTTTTTATACAATAAGTACTAATTTTTCTGCGCTTCAGCTCAATGCTAATCTTTACGCGCCCCCATTTTTTGATTCTAAATTTCCCTCCCGCATAGGCCTTTGCAAAACGCTCTTCATTAATAAAATTGCTAGCAATCAAATCCGCTATTACATTCTCAACTTGAATTTCATGCAATCCCCAGGAATATAATTTATCACGAACCTCCTGCTGGCATCGCTCCTGGTAAGCACAGTAGCTTTCCGCTTTTATCAAAGCTTGCTTTTGGGTGTAAACTTTTGGTTTCTTTAACTGCTCCAAACTCATGTTACAATCCAATTTTGTGCATTATAATTTCATTCAAAACTAGAAACTAGAAGTTTCACCAACAAATGGATTTGTTTTTTTCTCTATTCCAATTTCCGTAACGCCACCGTGCCCTGAGAAAACTCTTGTATCATCGGGCAGTACAAATAATTTTTCGCGAATACTTTTTAATAAGGTTTCCAAATTTCCACCAGGCAAATCGCTTCTTCCAATACTTCCCTGAAATAAAACGTCTCCTCCAATCAGGAATTTTTCAGTCGCATTATAAAAACAAACACTTCCCGGTGAGTGACCTGGGGCAAAAATTATTTCCAAACTTGTATTTCCGAATTGCACTGAATTCCTTTCCTCTAAAATCGTCAAGGGCTCGGGTTGAATCTTTCCGTTAAATCCATACATCTCACAAACTTGTGGAAAAGACGCTAATACTTTTAACTCCAACAAATGAATTTCCAAATTTAATTTCCAAGTTTCTGAAACAAAGGGATTTCCGAAAACATGATCGATGTGGCAATGTGTATTTAACAAGCTAACAGGACGCAAATTATTTTTCTCAACATAAGATTTTAACTCCTGCTCCTCCTCTAAAATATGGCAGCCGGGATCAATAATTACACACGCTCGCGTTTCATCAGAAAGCACATAACAATTTTCTGAAAATGGATTAAAAGTAAAGGTCTTTATTGTAACCATTTCACAAATATAAGGGTCAAGAAATGAGCGACCTGCACAAACGAAATAATAATTCGTTAATAATACCTACAAAATTCATAAATGAGTACCAGCATTTCCATTTAAACGAGCATTTTCCTTAACTTTATAGCTTGTCTGTAAACCAGGTATATTCCCTAGTCAACAATAAAAAACGAGCCATTTATTTAATCCGTTGAAAAGGTGTTTTATGAATAAGAAACTAAGCAAAACGTTTTTTTTTATTTTACCCTTTCGACTTCTAATTTTGATTGTCTTTTTGTTGTGCCCTTCTTTTTCATTCGGTCAATTTTATAACGGCTCACAAACTGATTTTGGGCAAAATCGTATACAGTACCAAGATTTTAAATGGAACTATTATAAATTCCAGAAATACGAAGTATACTACAACACAGGTGGAAAAGAATTAGCAATTTATGTCGCTCGCTGTGCAAAGTTGCACATGGCAGATATTGAAAAGTTTTTTGATTTTACCATCGACGATAAAATTCAGTTTATTGTTTACAACAAACAGGAAGATTTTAAACAAAGCAACGTTGGCCTAAATACGGAAGACGGAGCAAATGTTGGAGGCGTCACACGCATAGTAGGAAGAAAAGTTTTTCTTTATTACAAAGACGAACATGTTACGCTTGAAGAGCAGATAAGAGCAGGAATTGCTGAGGTGTTGATCAACCAAATGATGTACGGAGGGAATATGCGGGACATGGTAAAAAACTCCACCCTTCTCAATTTGCCCGAATGGTACACCAAAGGATTAATTTCATACGTAGCAAAAGGTTGGAGCAGCGAGACAGATAACCGTGTCAGAGATGGAATTTTAAGTAGCCGCTATCGAAAATTTAATCACCTCACAGGTGAAGATGCATTGTATGCTGGCCAATCTATTTGGTATTACATCGGTGAAAAATATTCTCCTGCCATCATCCCGAATATTCTTTACATGACTAAAGTGAGTAAAAATGTTGAAAGTGCTTTCCTATTTGTACTTGGCCTAAACATGCGTGTGCTCCGATTAGAATGGATGAATTACTACCAGGAAAAATATTCTTTCAATGATACTTCGCGCACACTCCCAACCACAAAACTGCTGCTCAACAACCCGCGTGCATCCAAAGTTTACAGTGATGCTATAATAAGTCCAGACGGCAACTACATTACTTACGTTACCAATGAAATGGGACAAATAAAACTGTGGCTACAAAATTTACAAACAGGAAAAAAGAAACGACTTTTCAAAAAAGGACAAAAACTAGATCGTATTAACGATTATTCCTATCCACTCATTTCGTGGCATCCGAATGGGAAAATCCTTTCTTACTTGTATGAAAAAAAGGGAGAAACATGGCTAGTGATTTATGAAATTGATGGGGGAAGAAAAGTTTTAAGACCAATTTATAATTTTATTAAAATTCTTGATTTTTCTTATTCACCCGATGGAAAATCATTTGTAATGTCAGCGGTGCAGAATGGGCAAACAGATATTTACACCTACAATATTGGAAGTGGCTCAGCTACTGCAGTAACCCGAGATGTATTTGATGACATAAATCCACACTATATTGAAAATGGAAAAAGAATTATCTTCAGTTCCAATAGAACAAAAGACACTTTAAATGTTTCCATTAACCCAGACACTAAATTAAATACATCGTTTGATCTTTTTGTTTACAACACACAAACCCGTTCACAAGTATTACGACGTATTACAAATACTCCTGGGGTAAATGAATTGCAAGCGCAAGAGTATGATAGCACACATTTTGCGTACTTGTCGGACCGAAATGGTATCTACAATCGCTATGTTGGTTATTTCGACAGCACTATCTCATTTATTGACACTTCAGCACATTACAAATACCTAACACGAAGTGTTCCTGTTACAAATTACAAATTCGGAATTATTGAACAGAATATTTCGGTGGCATCTAAAAACCTAACTGAAATTATTTTTCACGATGGGAAATATTGGATTTATTCGACAGCTTTGCCACCATTCGAATCAATTGGAACTGTTAAATTAAAAAACACAAGTCACCGCGACCGAATGCTTGAATTGGCAAAAATAGAGGAAGAATATGAAGAGGAAGAAAAGGAGAAGAAGAAAACCGCACCCATTCCAAAAGGCAAACCAATGGAAACCTTAAAGGTTTATGATACACCTGAGAATCGAACGAAAACAATTAACGACACTTCAAAAATTGACATCAATAATTACCAATTCGATGGGATAAAAAACAATTCAAAAAGTAATGCTCCCATTGAAAACCAAAAAATAGACTCAAGCATTACAGCTCCGAGTACCAAAAACGCAATTAGTGAATTTGCACTTCCCATTGCAAGAAATTACAAAGTTCAGTTCAGCACTGAATATGTCGTTAGTCAACTTGACAATAGTTTCTTGAACGCCGGTTATCAGAGATTTACTGGCGGCGGATCACCAATTTATTTGAATCCGGGTTTTACTGGATTATTAAAAATTGGCATGACTGATTTATTAGAGGATCATAAAATTGTTGCTGGTGCGCGATTATCAAGCAATTTAAAAAGTAACGAATACGTTCTTTTATTCGAAGACCGAACGCATCGCTGGGACAAAACGCTTTTGTTGCACCGACAGGCTTTTTTGAATGTTACAAATACAGGAGCACGAACTAAAGTGTATACACAAGAAGGTCGCTACGGTATAAAATTTCCATTCAACGAAGTTTTTAGTGCAAGGGGAACTTTGGGATACAGAAACGATCAGCAAATAATTCTTGCAAGTGATTACCCAAAACTGCAAGCAAAAAACACTTTTACTAATTCAACTAATGCAAAAATAGAATTGGTAGTAGATAATTCAATCAAGCGTGGCTTAAATTTATGGACAGGCATCCGCTGCAAAGTATATTTTGAAACTTTTCAGGGAATGGATAGTTTGGTAAATGCCAAAATTAAAAGCAATCATAAGTTAAAAAATGATTTATATGCTCTTGGAGTTGATTTCCGTTATTCTATTCGCATTCATCGAGAAATTATTTTGGTTAACCGAATTGCAGCTTCCACCTCATTCGGACATGAGAAATTAGTCTATTATATGGGTGGCGTAGACAACTGGTTAGCGCCTAAATTTGACCAAAGTGTTTACATTGCTGAAAATCAAAATTACACCTACCAAACTTTAGTTACACCCATGCGTGGATTTTGGCAGAATGGCAGAAATGGAAATAGTTTTGCAGTCGTCAGTAGTGAGTTAAGAATTCCAATAGTCAAGTACCTCTTCAATCGTCCATTACGATCTGACTTCTTCAATAATTTTCAAGTAATTGGATTTGGCGATATTGGTACTGCATGGACAGGAAAAAGTCCATATGATCCTGAAAATTCTTTAAACACAACTGTTATTGCAGCAACGGGGAATCCAATTGTGGTCATACTTAAAAACCATACAGATCCAATTATAGGTGGATATGGTTTTGGCGTTCGTACTCGATTGTGGGGATATTTTGTTCGTTTAGATTGGGCCTGGGGTGTAGAAAACAGAAATGTTTTGCCTCGACAAACTTACATTTCATTTAGTTTAGATTTTTAATATTTTATGGCCGACCTATCTATTTTAATGAAAGCAATTCAAAATGCAGCACGAGAATTAGTACCTCGTATCATTTTTATTCGCAGACATTTACACCAACACCCCGAACTTTCTTTCAAAGAATACAATACCTGTTCATTCGTGTGTGATGAATTGGAAGCGTTGCAAATCCCCTTTGAAAAAATGATTGGAACAGGTATTGTTGCATGTATTGAAGGACGAAATCCAACAGCCAAAACAATTGCACTCCGAGCCGATCTTGATGCGCTACCGATTACAGAAAAAAATAATGTGGACTATAAATCTGCACAAGAAGGAATCATGCATGCCTGTGGTCATGATGTTCACACAGCGTCACTTTTAGGTGCGGCACAAATTTTAAATACATTTAAGAATGAATTTGAAGGAACGATAAAACTAATTTTTCAACCTGGCGAAGAAAAAGCTCCTGGTGGAGCTTCGTTGATGATAAAAGCAGGAGTGCTTGAAAACCCTAAACCAAGTTATATTTTTGCACAACACGTATTTCCATCGCTACCTGCGGGTAAAGTGGGATTTAGAAGTGGGATGTACATGGCCAGCACCGATGAGCTCTACATGACCATAACTGGAAAAGGTGGTCATGCCGCAATGCCATCCGAATACGTAAATCCTATTCTAATTGCATCCACAATTATTACTGCCTTGCACCAATACTTTATGGATGTCAACACAAGATTGCGTTCAGCCGCTGATCATCCAACGGTATTGGCTTTTGGAAAAATAGAAGGCTTGGGTGCAACAAATGTTATTCCTGATACCGTTTTAGTGGAAGGAACATTTCGCACCATGAATGAAGAATGGCGCTCTGCCGCACATGACTTTATGAAAAAAAATGCTGTTGCAATTGCAAAAGATATGGGTGGCGAATGTGAATTTAGGGTGGAGGGCGGTTACCCATTTTTAGTAAATGATCACAACGCAACAGAACGAGCTAGAAAGGCATCAGAAGAATATCTTGGAAAAGAAAATGTAGTTGCCTTAGAAAAAAGAATGACTGCTGAAGATTTCGCTTTTTACTCTCAAAAAATACCCGCTTGCTTCTATCGTTTAGGAACAGCTTCTGCAAATGGAGAAAATTCAGCTGGCGTGCACACACCAACTTTTAATATTGATGAAAAAGCGCTCGAAACAGGAATGGGCTTGATGGCTTGGATTGCAATTGACGCCTTACAACAATAAAAATAAATAAATTGTGACATTTTAATTCATGAAGACTTATACTGGTACTATCGTTCCTTCCACTTTGAATTCAGAACAGCAAAAATTGCTCGATGCTGGTCAATTACTTCCTTTGATGGAAGAATTTTATACTATTCAAGGAGAAGGATTCCATACAGGTAAACCTGCCTACTTTATACGCCTCGGCGGATGTGATGTGGGATGTCATTGGTGCGATGTGAAAGAATCTTGGGATGCAAATACCCATCCGCTGACAGCAGCGTCAAAAATTGTAAGCAATTCATTACAATACCCTGCAAGAGCAGTTGTGATTACTGGAGGAGAACCTTCGGCTTTTAATTTAGAGTTTTTAACACACGAATTAAAAAAACATAACGTTTTAACTTTTATTGAAACATCGGGGGCTTATGATTTGACAGGTACTTGGGATTGGATTTGTCTATCTCCAAAAAAAACTTCTCCTGCCAAGCCTGAAATCTTTAAAAGGGCACACGAATTGAAGGTAATTATTTACAATAACGATGATTTCAAATGGGCGGAAGAAAACGCAATGCATGTTAATGAAAATACTTTATTGTATTTACAACCAGAGTGGAGTAAATCAAAATTAATGACACCGTTAATTGTAGATTATGTAATGAAAAATCCGAAATGGAATATCTCTTTACAAACTCATAAATACATGAACATACCATAGGTGATAATAATATAAAGCCAATTACTTCAAAACATTCAAAATATGAAACTGGTAAAATGAATAAATTTCCCACTTTAATCGTACTACTCACTTTCGTTACAAGTTGCATGGCACAAGCGCCAGCTACCTCTACTAAATCTAAAAAAGCAGAGAAGGCGTATTATGCATCGAAACAATTTGCAGAGCAATCCAATTTCCCGGCCGCCTATGCACAAATTGCAATTGCGGAAAAAGAAGATCCAAACTTTGTAGAAGCGTTTACTTTACATGCAAATTATGATTTAGCAAACGCGAAGTGGGCGAACGCAATTATAAATTTCAATAAAGCATTTGCTATCAATGATGGGTTTTTCCCTTCAAGCTACTACGATTGTGCAAATGCCGAATTAAAACTTGGCAATTACGCAGATGCTAAAAAACATTTTCAGCTATTTCTGGAAAAACATCGCCCAAACACACTAGAAAAAACACTAACAAATGCACAACGTGGAATTGATAATTGCGATTTTGCAGTAATTTCAATCGAGCACCCAGTACCATTCAATCCTATTAACATGGGTGATAAAATAAACACTGTAGGCTGTGAATATTTTCCAAATGTCACCACTGACGATGCGACTTTTCTTTTTACAAGAAATACACAACTAAAAGATCCTGCCACTGGAGTCGTAAAGCAAGAGCAGGAAGATTTTTTTATAAGCTATAAAGATGAACAGGGCAACTGGAGAATTGCTCAAAATATGGGCAAGCCAATTAATACAGAAAATAACGAAGGTGCGCCAAGTTTGTCAGCCGATGGAAGAAACTTATTTTTCGCCGCATGTCAGGAATACGATGGCTATGGAAATGGAAGACAAGGTTTCGGAAGTTGTGATATTTTTTATACAAGTAAAGCAAATGGCAAATGGTCGGTGCCAAAAAATGTTGGTGCACCAGTGAATAGCCCTGCTTGGGAATCGCAGCCTTCATTTTCATCGGATGGAAAAACACTTTATTATGTTTCCAATCGTTCAAACGGTTTTGGTGGAAGCGATATTTGGAGCGCAACTTTAAATGCAGAAGGTAAATGGGGTGCTCCATTTAATTTAGGAGTTGAAATTAATACAGCTGGCACAGAAGAAGCTGTTTTTATTCATCCAGATAACCAAACATTATATTTCGCTTCTAACGGATTAATAGGAATGGGTGGACTAGATCTATTTATTTGCCACCGAGATATAAAAACTGGAAAATGGGATAAGCCCATCAACTTAGGTTATCCAATTAATACTGCTGGCGACGAAAGTGGATTAATTGTAAATGGTGCAGGAACAGTTGCTTATTTCTCCTCCGACCGAACAGGAACTTTCGGCTGCGATGATATTTATATGTTCAAACTACCTGAAGCATTAAAACCTGTTCCAGTTACTTACATGAAAGGTAAAGTATTCAATAAAAAAACATTAAAACCCCTTGGTGCCGCCTTCGAATTGATTGACCTTGAATCAGGTAAAACAGCTATTACCTCATATTCTGATGCCGTGACTGGAGAGTTTTTGGTTTGCCTTCCTGTAAATCTAGATTATGCACTAAACGTAAATAGCCCTGGATATTGTTTCTACTCAAAAAATTTTCAGTTGAAAAAAGTCACAGATGCAAACAAACCATTTCGTATAGATGTTCCTCTTTCACCAATTGAAGACAGCGCAATGGTTGAGTTAGAAAATGTTTTCTTTGAAACAGGGAAATTTGACCTGAAGCCAGAATCAAAAGCAGAGCTCAATAAACTAGTTGCCTGGATGAAACTAAATCCACTGGTGAAAATAGAAATTGGCGGACATACCGATAACGTTGGAGACAAAAAATCAAATATTACGCTATCTAATTATCGCGCAAAGTCTGTGTACGATTATTTATTTGCAAATGGAATTACGGCACCCCGAATGACCTATAAAGGTTACGGCGATAATAAACCAAAAATTGTAAACGACACACCCGAACACAGGCAAATGAATCGTAGAACAGAATTTAAGGTTATAGGAATAAAATAATTCTATGTGTGACCATTTTATTAATGTGTTCGTAAACTGAATTATTAAAATTTGCTAGATGATTTCAAAATACAGAATTAACGCATATCTTAAATACAGAAAAACGGCTGTTAGTAAGCATGGAATTCATTCTCCATTTGTATATGACCTTGTTACTAAAGTTTTTTTGAAAAAAAAAGAAAAGTATGGAGAGGATGTTGCAGAAGATTACCGGACAGAATGCATTTTAAATAAAGAAAGTATCGATGTGCTCGATTTAGGAAGTGGTAAATCGGGACCAAGAAAAATAGCGAGCATTGCAAAAAAAGTAACGAATACACCTGCGCATGGCCAACTTCTTTATAGAATTATTAAATACATCAAGCCAAAAAAAATGTTGGAGTTGGGAACTTCACTAGGAATCACAACCTACTATGAAGCCAGCGCTTGCAAACACGAAAAATTCATTTCTCTAGAAGGCTGTCCACAAACAGCAGTAAAGGCCGTCTCTTTTTTTGAACAAAATAAACTAAATGTAACGGTTCGTATAGGCAATTTCCAAAACACCTTATTGAAAGCATTACAAGATTTAGAAGTCGTCGATTATGTTTTTTTTGATGGAAATCACCAAGAAAATGCAACAGTAAATTACTTTGAAACCTGTATTCCATTTATTACAAATAATACAATTTTTATTTTTGATGACATCCATTGGTCAGCAGAAATGGAACGCGCCTGGGAAAAAATAAAGATGCATCCAAAAACAAAAATGAGTCTCGATTTATTCCATTTAGGCATTATCTTTTTTAGAGAAGAACAAAAAGAACGCGAACACTTTGTCATTCGCTATTAGGAAAAATTTAAAAAAAGTAATTTAATCTGCTGAATCAGGTCTCACAACTTTTTCCCTACCTTTATAGAGTAATGAATAACGAAATTATCTCTCTTAGTAATATTTCTCGTGAATATATTGTGGGGAATGAATTGATCTATGCATTGCGGGATATTTCTCTCAAAATATTTAAAAATGAATACGTTGCTTTAATGGGTCCATCTGGCTCTGGAAAATCAACATTAATGAATATGCTGGGCTGCTTGGATACTCCTAGCGCAGGAGAATATATCCTCAACGGCCTATCTGTTGCTAATATGAGTGACAATGAATTAGCGGAAGTTCGAAACAAAGAAATTGGTTTCGTATTTCAAACTTTTAATTTATTACCACGCCAATCTGCATTAGAAAATGTTACACTTCCTTTAGTTTATGCAGGCATTTCAAAAGCTGAACGACAACAGAAAGCTGAATATGCAATGGAACAAGTTGGATTGAAAGACCGAATGATGCACAAACCGAATGAACTTTCTGGAGGTCAAAGACAGCGTGTTGCAATTGCTCGTGCCTTGGTGAACGACCCTGCCATTATTCTTGCCGATGAACCAACAGGCAATCTGGATTCAAAAACTTCCTTAGAAATTATGGGACTTTTTGAAACAATTCATAAAAATGGAAATACAATTATAGTCGTTACACATGAAGAAGACATTGCAAAATATGCGCATCGTATTGTTCGACTAAAAGACGGTTTAGTTGAAAATGACCAAAGCAATAAAGACATCCGAGAATTAAAAATAGTTGATTCCATTTAAGTTCAATTAAAGAGATACGCTTCTTTCAAAATTTCAAACAATTGCAAATGAAAATTTATACAAAAACCGGCGATAAAGGTGAAACATCATTAATAGGTGGTACGCGTGTTCCTAAAAATCATATTCGTATTGAAGCGTATGGCACAGTAGATGAACTAAACTCCTACATTGGTCTTTTACGAGATTCAATAAATGATAAACACGTCATTGAAATACTTGTTGAAGTTCAAGATCGGCTATTCACAATCGGCTCTATACTTGCAGCAGATCCCTTAAAATCAAAAATGAAATTGCCTGAATTGATAGCTGAAGATATTACTAAACTCGAAAATGAAATTGATGCGATAGACTTGGTGGTTCCACCTATGAAAAGTTTTGTTCTTCCAGGTGGTCACACAAGCGTTTCACATTGTCACATTGCACGGTGCATTTGTAGAAGAGCGGAACGCTGTACAATTCATTTAAACGAGCTATTTCCAGTGGAAGAAATAGTCATTCAATATTTAAATCGTCTCTCAGATTATCTTTTTATGCTTTCCCGTAAACTAAGCGCTGACTTGGGTGTTACGGAAATTCCTTGGAGACCAAGAATATAAAAAACATCTGTTTTTTATTTAAAGGGCGTCTTTTCTGTGACGTTCCAGCAAAATAACAAATGCATCTTAACATATTTTTTGTTGAAATATCTTTAACCTTTTGACATTCAGCAAACTAATCATTAATAAAAATAATACATTTTGTGTCGAACGGGTACATATATTTCTACTTTTGCACAAAGTATAGTCACAAAAAAATTATAGCGGAAAGGAGGAGAAACTTTGCTCCAAACCAGCCGAAAATAACATCTAATAAACCATTTTTATATGTATTGGACCCTTGAACTTGCATCGTACTTAGAAGATGCTCCCTGGCCCGCAACCAAAGAAGAATTAATTGATTTTGGTATTCGTTCTGGCGCTCCTATGGAGGTGATTGAAAATCTACAAGAAATTGAAGACGAAGGAGAATCCTATGAAACAATTGAAGAAATATGGCCTGACTACCCAACAAAAGAGGATTTCTTTTTCAACGAGGATGAATATTAGAATCTATCCAACAAAGACCATTAACAAGGGAACTCAAAAAGTTCCCTTGTTATTTTATGCCATTCTTACCGAAAGTACAATGAAAAACTAAATTTTCAGAAGTTATGTCATGGCAATTAAAGTAGGAATGATAGTTGAGGAGTTGGCATAAATACTATTCAAACTTACGGACAAATGAAACTATTAAATCCCTACTTTTACCATCTATTAAAAATGCTATTTGCCTAGCTAAAGGCACAAATTTTAAAATATGTTCAATTCAATTGCAAAGTCAATAACAAAACTTTTAGGGGGCTCTAAATCGGAGCGTGACGTAAAAGAGGTTACACCATATATTGAAAAAATAAACTCCTTTTTTGCTGGCTACGAAAACATTTCAAACGATGAACTTCGCAGTAAAACACAAGAATTTCGTAATCGAATTGACGAATTTATTACAGACGAAACAAATGAAATTGCAAAACTAAAGACACAGGCAGAGGTAGAAGACATTGACATAGACCAGCAGGAAGAGTTGTACAATGAGATTGATGCCATCGAAAAAAAGGTGCTCAAGAAAATTGAAGTTATCTTATTAGAAATATTACCAGAAGCATTTGCAGTAGTAAAAGAAACAGCAAGACGCTTCACAGAAAATACCGAACTTCATGTAACCGCTACACAACACGACAGGGATCTTGCTGTTCGCAAAAAAAATATTGTCATTAAAGATGATGTGGCCACATGGAAAAATACTTGGGATGCTGCTGGACTTGAAGTGACTTGGAACATGATTCATTACGATGTTCAACTTATAGGTGGAATCGTTTTGCATCAAGGCAAAATTTCAGAGATGGCAACCGGTGAAGGAAAAACTTTGGTTGCTACTCTACCAGTTTACCTCAACGCACTCCCTGCGCGCGGCGTGCATCTTGTTACGGTAAATAATTACCTTGCCCGAAGGGATGCGGAATGGAACGGACCTATTTTTGAATTCCTAGGTCTCACCGTGGATTGTATCGATTTGCATGAGCCCAATTCAATCCAACGCCGTAAAGCTTATTTAGCTGACATCACCTACGGAACAAATAACGAATACGGATTTGATTACTTACGTGATAATATGACGCGTGAACCAAGTGAATTGGTACAACGCAAACACCATTATGCAATTGTCGATGAAGTAGATTCTGTATTGATTGACGATGCGCGTACACCATTAATTATTGCTGGGCCAACACCGAAAGGCGATGACCATATGTTTCATGACCTGAAACCTAAAATCGAAAAACTGGTTGCCGCACAAAGAGGCTATGTAAATATTATTCTTGCTGATGCCAAAAAATTATTTTCAGACGCATCAAAAGACAAGGAAAAAGAAAAAGATTGCGGCATGAAGTTACTGCGATGCCATCGAGGACTTCCAAAAAATAAAGCGCTCATAAAATTTCTCAGCGAGAATGGTGTGAGGGCGTTAATGCAAAAAACAGAAAACATTTATTTACAAGACAATCAACGCGAGATGCACAAAGTGGATGCGGAGTTGTTTTTTGTAATTGATGAAAAACATAATACAATCGAACTTTCTGAAAAAGGAATTGAATTAATTGCTACATCTGCCGAAGACCACAACTTTTTTATTCTCCCCGATCTTGCCTTGGCACTCGCTGAATTAGAACAACAATTTCCAGACGAAAAAGAACGCATACTTCACAAAGAACAAATCATTCTGGATTACAACGTTAAATCAGAACGGGTGCACTCCATGCAGCAATTGCTAAAGGCCTATTGCTTATTTGAGAAAGATGACGAGTATATTGTAGGAGATGGCAAAGTAAAAATTGTTGACGAACAAACGGGACGCGTATTGGATGGACGACGTTACTCCGACGGATTACACCAGGCAATTGAAGCAAAAGAAAATGTTAAGATTGAAGCGGCCACACAGACCTATGCAACCGTAACGCTACAGAATTTTTTCAGAATGTATCACAAGTTGGCGGGAATGACTGGTACAGCCGAAACAGAAGCACAAGAGTTTTGGACAATCTATAAATTAGATGTTGTAACTATTCCTACCAATCGTTCAATTACACGAAAGGACGAAGAGGATATGGTTTACAAAACCAAAAGAGAAAAATACAATGCAGTAATTGATGAAATTGAAAAGTGTGTCAAAAAAGGCAGACCTATTTTGGTTGGAACAACATCGGTAGAAATTTCTGAGTTGCTCAGTCGTATGCTTAAATTACGCAACATCAAACACAATGTGCTCAATGCAAAGTTGCACCAAAAAGAAGCGGACATTGTGCAGGAAGCAGGGCAAGCAGGAACTGTTACAATTGCTACCAATATGGCAGGCCGTGGTACCGATATTAAACTCGGACTTGGCGTGAAAGAAGCTGGTGGTCTTGCCATCATTGGAACAGAACGACACGAGTCAAGACGCGTCGATAGGCAGTTGCGTGGGCGAGCGGGAAGACAAGGTGATCCTGGCTCATCACAATTTTTTGTTTCACTCGAAGATGATTTGATGCGTTTATTCGGTTCGGAGCGGATTGCAAAACTGATGGACAGAATGGGATTAGAAGAAGGAGAAGTAATTCAACATCGAATGATTTCAAATTCTATTGAACGTGCGCAGAAAAAAGTAGAGGAAAATCATTTTGGTACTCGTAAGCGTTTGATCGAATACGACGATGTAATGAATGCACAACGCGAGGTAATTTATAAACGCCGTCGCAATGCACTTTTTGGTGAGCGTTTGCAATTAGATATTACAAATATGATGTATGACGTTACAGATTCGGTCGTCAGCAATCATGCGGAGTACCAAAACTTCCCGCAATTTGAAATGGATATGATTCGCATCTTTGGAATGGAAAGTCCCGTTTCAGAAGAAGAATTTAACAGTACAAAATCGCAGGAACTCTCTGCAAAAATTGCAGAACACGTCAAGGCGCATTACAAGGAAAAATCAGCTACGCTGGCTGCAAAAACTTTTCCTACCATTAAAGATGTTTATGAAAACCAAGGTGCGCAGTTTGAAAATATTGTTACACCCCTTTCAGACGGAATAAAAACTTTACAATGTATAGCTAACTTAAAAAAATGTTACGACACTAAAGGACGCGAATTAGTTTTGACATTTGAAAAAGGAGCCACACTTTCAATGATTGACGATGCTTGGAAAGAGCACCTTCGAGAAATGGATGACTTAAAAACATCCGTTCAAAATGCGGTGTACGAACAAAAAGACCCTTTGCTGATTTATAAATTTGAATCTTTCGATTTATTTAAACGAATGATTGATGAAACGAATCGGGAATTAGTTGCATTCTTATTCAAAGCTAATTTACCGAACAACGATGGAAATCAAATTCAAGAAGCGCGTCAAAGAAGACCAAGTCCACAACCAAAATTACAGACACAAAGGGAAGAAGTTGGTGGCGGACCACAGCAACAATTAAATTCGCCTGGCGCACCTAATGTACCACAACAAGAAAAGCCTCAACAAGTGGTGCGACAAGATCCTAAAATTGGAAGAAATGATGCTTGTCCTTGTGGATCTGGTAAAAAATACAAACAATGCCACGGAAAGTAATAATATTATAAATTATCGAATCTCTTTCCCACTTCTATAATTTATTTTCCTTTTTAAGTCGCCATTTCTATTATACTCCAACCATACCCCTTCTTCTTTGCTGTCAAAATAAATCCCCTCTCTCCATTTCTCATTTAATGGAAATGTAGAATCTGTACACGATATTCCATACAAAATCCATTTCCCTTGACGTAATCCTTTTCCGTCAACATAATTTAACAATGACGATGTTTCCTCTTCGGGCTGCTTCTCCATTTTAGTAAGGGGCTTTTCCGCAATACCTTCAGCAAGTGGAGCGTTTGCTACATCTGTTGCACATGAACTTAAAAATAAAATAAAGTAAAAACAAAAGCTTAGTTTATGCATACTAGCTTGGTTCTGCCTCTTGGGCTTTTACACTAGCAAACTCAGCATGGGCAACAATAGCAAGACAATCGTTTTTCAATATTTTTTTATTGAAGCTCAACCTTTCTAACCTGAAAACCATTTTCTGTTTTCACTTGCAGCAAATAAATTCCTCTTGGTAAAACAGCAGTAGATAAAGTTATGTTGCTAATGCCATTAGGCAGATTAGACTTTGATACCGAAACAATTTGACCAAGCATATTGAGTAAATTAATTTCTACCACCTGCTGCTTTCCTAATTGCAATTCAATTGTTATAAAAGTGTTTGCAGGATTAGGATAAACAGAAACTGAAGTTGTTCCAAATGTATTATTTATGCCCAGACAATTATCTACAACAAATGTTTGTGCTACGGTGTCTAAACAATTTAAGGAATCAACATAAGTATAATAAAGTGTATGTGTTCCAACACCTGCAATTGATGGATCGAAAATACCTGCGCTTACACCAGGACCATAATACGTTCCACCTAATGGAAGGCCTCCGGTTAATACAAAAGGTGCATCTACAATACAGCTCGTATCGTATCCCATTGTAGCAAAAGAAACAAAAAGTCCACCTACAGTAGCAGTAACAGGAACACGAATGCTTGTGCAAGGAGGTAAAGAAATTGCCCATTTGTATAAAAAATAATAATAACTCGGTCCAGCTTCAGATCCTGTTATAGAAACTACATTATTTAAAACATAAGGGTACGTTGGTCCGCTACTATTACGATACAAATTCATTTGCGTTCCTCCAATTCTGTAACTACCTGGTAGAAGTGGAATATTAAGGGAAATAGTTTGAGCGCCTACAACAGGACAATTCACAACGTATTGGTTGATTTGATTGCCCGCATTATCCCATAGCGTAAAAGTTTTATTCCCAGCTGTGCCCGCATTGACATCAGCGGAAACAAATGTACAAGGCGTATAAACCGTAAATTCTAAATAGCGTATTGAAGTACTATTATGATTTCCTCCACTTCCAAAATTATAAGACAAAGGGCCAACTGAACCTGGTGGCTGACTAATCTGATTTTCTAAATAATAAGTGGTGCTTGTATTTAATACAGGAGTTGTAAAAGTATTTCCTGTTGCTAACGGTGTTCCGCCAACTTGACCTGCATACCACTGTAAAGTTCCGGTACCAGTACCTGTAAGATTAAAACTATTTTGGGTACAACTATTTTGATCAATTCCAACAGGAGCGGTTGGGGGATTAATAATAATGTATTGTGACTGAATAATTGAATCGGTACCACAAGTGCTATTTACAGAAAGAGAAACATTAAAACTTCCAGCCGAATTATAAATGTGCGAAGGAGAGTAAGTGGTACTTGTAGTAGCATCACCAAAATCCCATACGGCATTAGTAGCGTTGGAACTATTATTGGTAAAATTTACGGTCATTGGCAAATTACAGGAAGTTGTAATGTCAGCAGCAAATGAAGCTGTAACGGTAGAAGAATAAACACCACCTACACCCACGGCATACCAAGCATTTGCAGTAGCAACAACCTCCGGTGTACAAGCACCATAAAGATCAACAGCCGATTGAATATCTGCTACACGGCAATCTGCAAATTGAGATGAAGCTACAAGATAAACGGTGTGCCCACGGAAACAAATATCAGCAGCACTTGAAACCCCAAGCCCTGCTACATTATATGGATTTCCTAAATCATTTGTTCCTGATTCTCCCATAGAAAGAATATAAAACCATTTATTTCGCACGCCAGAATTGATGTGAACTCCACCGTTATCACTTGCTGCTGTATGCCAATGTGTGCCCAAATAAGTATCAGGATCATTGTACTGGTTTGGATTTTGCATATTGCGCAATGCTGCATTAGCATTTACACAAATTTCTTCCCCAATTAAAAAATCAGCAGATGCTGGCTTGGCATAAAACTCAATTGCAGTGCCCATTATATCTGAAAAGGCTTCATTCATTGCACCTGATTCATAAGAATAAACCAATCCACATGAAAATTGAGTAACGCCATGTGCAAACTCATGACCACAAACATCAATTGAAACAAGTGGATTAAAGCCCCCTGGCGTTTGTGTGCCATCACCATAAGACATTGAAGTTCCATCCCAAAATGCATTGTTTAACCCAGAATCGTAATGAACGTAGGATACCATCAACATTCCCGCATTGTCAATCCCGTTTCGTCCATGCAACAAAGAAAAATAATCATATGTTTTTTCAGCGCCCCAATGTGCATCGTAAGCAGCATTATCAAAGTTGGCGGTGGCGGTCCATGTAGCGGAATTGTTTGTGAAATCAGTGGCATTATTTTGATTGGTAGAAAGATTTGCATTGTACGTTTCAATTCCATTGCCACGCCCTGATTCACGCATCCTATACTGACCATTTGAGTAATTATCACATGTAAAATTTAATAGCCCGCTGTACAAAGACGTTCCCGTTGCTGGCACATCTATTTCGTGTATCTGATCAACAGAGGCAACAATTCCACCTACATTTGCATCTACATAAACATATTTTCTTGCAAAAGGTTTCAAAGCATAAACATCAAACTTCCATGCCAGGTGATATTCTTTTTTAAATACATCGTTATTTGCACAAACAATAACCAATTCACCAGTAGGAAAATAAGTCGCGTTGGGATTATTTTTAATGTGTTGTAAAGCAGCTTGGTCAGCAGCAACTTCCCATTTATACAATTGAGCATTAGTAAAGTTCAATGCAACTTGTAAGGCTGCCGACTCTGTTAAAACAGGACTTGTATTTAAAGCAATTCCATCTAAACACATTCCGTTGACACTTTCAACCCTTCCATTTCGTTCGTGCACAAGGTATTCTCCGGCCTCTACCTTTATATTATTATAGGTTTGGTCGTATCTGTAATGAGTAAAACCAAGATTATCTTTTTCCGAACGTTTGAGTTTCCATCCATCTGCAACTTGCATTTTTAAGGGGCCGCGCAATACATCAAAAATAACCGATGCCGAAATATTCACATCAGGTCGCATCACAATAAATGAAGGTACTCGCGACTGTTTGTTTATCATTACAGATTTACTTCCAGGACAAATTGCAGCAGCATCATTTCCATAAAACTCCTTCATCGAAGAAATCCCCTGTGTTTGTGCAAAAACTACAGTGTTTGTACAGCACAAAACACCTGCCAAAAGGAAAGAATAAATTTTCATAATTTAAATTTATATATTAAAATTCAACACTCTAATTAGGAGTGTTTTTTATAAAGAATAAAGGTAAGAAAAAAATAGGGAATATTGGCAAGTGCCAATCTCTTACTTACAGCCACATTTAGATCCGTCTAATGCGGGGTAAATTTTTAACAGCTGGGCGGTCGAATCGACCATGTTGGCAGAAAAATAAAATTCGAGTTGTTGACCTTTCACAATTAAGTTCATATCATACTCGTGATGCGGCTCTTTATGGGTGTTACTTTTATCGAAATCTACATCACCTGTAGCTGCAGCATTTCGAATATCTTCAATCGAAATTCCTGCACATTTTAGCTTACAAAGTAAGGTAGAGTCGGCGTCTATTTTTTTAGCAAGCGAAATAAATTTTAGAACGCGTGGCCCAGGTAAAAATGCCGACAAGTCTCTATTTCTAAAGAGGACAAAACAAATAACACACCCGAGACCAAAGCCAATTAAATAAAGTTTTATGCGTCTGCCCCAAGTCATACAATTAAATAATTTTTATTTAACAATTAAGATACCTGCCGGAGATTAAATTTTTACGGGAAATTTTGAATGAATTTGTTTTCAAATTTACATGGCTGATAAAAACAAATCAATATCGTTTGAAGGCAGATTAAATGATTCGCCGAGGTATTTGTTAGTAAGAATCCCTTGGTAAATATAAACACCATGACGTACACCAGCATTTTCGCGTAACATATTCTGCAAGCCTCCTTCATCGCCAATATTTGATAAAATTGGTGCGAAGATTGTGGACAAAGCATAAGATGCGGTTCTTGACACACGCGATGCAATATTTGGAATACAATAATGAATAACGCCATGCTTAAGAAAAACGGGGTTTGTGTGGCTCGTGACTTTAGATGTTTCAAAGCATCCTCCTTGATCGATACTGACATCCACAATCACAGTACCCTGCTTCATAGCAGCAACCATTTCTTCCGTTACAACGCAAGGAGTTCTGCCACCACTAGTGCGTAGCGCTCCAATGGCAACATCGGCCGATTTTAAATGTTTTCCAAGCACTTTGGGTTGAATAATAGAAGTAAAAATTCTAGCACCAAGAGAACTTTGTAACCGGCGCAAACGATACACCGAGTTATCAAAAACTTTTACTGTTGCGCCTAATCCAAGTGCAGCCCGCGCTGCAAATTCACCTACCGTTCCAGCACCAATAATAACAACCTCGGTTGGTGCCACGCCCGAAATACCTCCCAGCATAGCGCCTAGACCATTATTTACGTTTGACAAATATTCTGCAGCAATAAGAATAGCGCTTGCTCCTGCTATTTCTCCCATGGAACGAATTACAGGATACACGCCATCATCATCGCGAATCCACTCAAAGGCAATGGCGGTAACTTTTTTATCAATCAACTTTTTAAGAAAGCTTTCTGGTTGTGCGGGCAATTGTAACGTAGAGAACAATGTTTGTTTGTGCTGCATCAAATCAATTTCTTCAAGTGATGGAGGTGCAACTTTCAAAATAATTTCCGATTGCTTGTAAACTTCTACTGCGGTAAGCAAAATTTCTGCTCCAGCTTCACTGTAATCCCTGTCTTGAAATTTTGAACTATTCCCTACTCCCGTTTCTACAACAACATGATGACCATTGTTGATTAACAAAGCAACATCATCAGGCACCAGTGAAACTCGATTTTCCTGAAATGAGATTTCCTTTGGAATACCAATTTTGAGTTTCCCTTTTTTGCGAGCCACCTCAAGCATTTCTTCCTGTGGCTTAAATGCTCCTTTGGCAAGAGATTGGAGAATATCGCGAGAAGTTTTCATATGAATGCGGAATAATAACCTTTCAATTTAATTCAGGTTTAAAGATAATAAAAATATGGCAGGTCATTTGAAAATTCTATGCACACTTACACAGCGTCTTAAGCAAAAGTAAATTCTGCATTTACAATACTACATTTCATTACAATGGGGAACGACAACTAATTTCCCTCAGCCCATTAACAACACTGATATTGACAAAAACTGTTTCTGCTGGCAAAATCCCTTCCGCACGCTCTGGCCACTCTACAAAACAATGGTTATCGCTGTATAAATACTCTTCCATACCAATATCCAATGCCTCTTCTATAGATTTTAATCGATATAAATCAAAATGATAAATAACCTCTCCACCAATACTACGGTATTCATTAACTATTGAAAAAGAAGGGCTCGACATGACCTCTTCCACACCTAATTGCTGACACAAAGCTTTGATAAACGTTGTTTTACCAGCACCTAATTCGCCCCTAAACGCAAATATTCTACTTTTAGGGAAAGCTTCTAAAAGTTTTTTTGAAGATTCCGCAAGGTCATCTAAATTCGAAATTTTCAATTGTAAATCTGACACGTTAGTTCAATTAATCAAAATTTTAAATTCAACAATTCCAGTTAAACTTTTATTTGGCGCTCAAAACAATATATGGAATAATCATTTCTTCTAAAGAAACACCTCCATGTTGGAAAGTATTTCGATAGTAAGAAACATAATAATTATAGTTATTCGGATATGCGAAAAAAGAATCTTGCTTTGCAAAAATATAAGAAGAGCTGACATTGTTTTTTGGCAAATAAACATCGGAAGGATTACGAACCTCAAAAACATCTTTCTTTATGTAGTCTAAACTTTTACCTTGTTTGTAGCGCAAATTCGTATTCACATTTCTATCGCCTACAACTTTCGATGCTTCTGTAACTTTTATTGTTCCGTGATCTGTGGTAATAATAAGTCGGCATTTTTTTTCTGCAATTTGTCGAATAATATCCTGCAAAGGAGAATGTTCAAACCAAGACAATGTTAACGAACGGTAAGCGGCCTCGTCGTCGGCGAGTTCACGAATTACTTCCATTTCAGTGCGTGCGTGCGAGAGCATATCTACAAAATTATAAACGATGACATTGAGTTTGTTCGTCAACAAATTTGTAAAATTCTCATTTAATTTTTTGCCTGCTGCGTGATTGGTGATTTTGTTGTAGGAAAATTTCACATCCTTACCCATTCGTTTTAAATTGGCAGCAAGAAATTCTTCCTCATGCATATTTTTGCCGCCCTCGTCATCATCATTTTTCCATAAACCAGGAAACTTTTTTTCTATTTCGGATGGCAACAAGCCTGCAAAAAGTGCATTGCGTGCATATTGGGTGGCGGTAGGCAGTATGGCGCAAAAAGTTTCTTCACTTTCAACTTTAAAATAATCACTTAAAATTGGTTGCAAAACTTTCCATTGGTCAAAACGTAAATTATCAATCAGTAAGAAAAAAACACAACCTTCCTTTTCTAACTCTGGCACTAATTTATTTTTTAACAACGTATGTGAAAGCGTTGGCGGATTTTTGTCAGCACCACTCAACCAATCGATGTAATTACGCTCAACAAATTTCCCCCAAGCTACATTTGCTTCCTTTTTTTGCATCTCTAAAATCTCATGCATACTTTCATCCTTTGATTTCTGAAGCTCTAATTCCCAAAAAATTAGTTTCCGATAAACAGCTGTCCATTCATTCCAGGACAAGCGATCGTTCAACGTCATTCCTATATTGCGAAAATCCTGCTGGTAGCCCGAAGTGGTTTTAGCACTTACTAATTTTTTATTGTCTAGAATTTTTTTAAGTGAAAGTAAAATCTGATTCGGATTGACTGGCTTAATGAGGTAATCGGCAATCTTTGAACCGATGGCATCCTCCATTAAATTTTCCTCTTCACTTTTTGTAATCATAATAACGGGAATATCGTTTTTCTGATTTTTTATGCGCTTTAATGTTTCCAATCCGGAAAGACCTGGCATATTTTCATCCAAAAAAACAATGTCAAAATCCTGCTTTGAAATTAAATCAACAGCATCGTTTCCACTTGTAGCGGTGGTCACATCATAGCCTTTTTCTTTTAAAAAAAGTAGATGTGGCTTAAGCAGGTCAATTTCATCGTCAGCCCAGAGTATGTGAATTTTATCCATTAGGTAGTATAGTGTTTCAGAGGTAAAAAACGAAAAACAATAAGTTTTATTGTTGATTTGCAAACAGCCTATGCTGTTTTTTATTAGTTAATTTCATGAAAGGAGTTTCCCATTTTTTCAATTTCATCTTTATTAGATTCATACTGTTTTTCAGAGGATCCAATTAAAATTTGATAGAAAAACATAGGTGTTTCAAAGCATGTCAATAGATACACCATCTTTTTATTATTAACGGTAGCTCTAATGTCTGTTTGAAAACCCTTGTTTGCATCACTGCTTACAGGTCTATTAATGTGTAACGTTCCAACGTCACGAACATCAATTGCAATTTTCATATAGGTTTCCAAATCATAATCGAGACCAAATGAAATAATTTTGGATTTTGATTCGTCGATTACTAAAATAAATAAATCCTTTTTTTTATTTTCATATTGCAAGGAAGCTGCGCTATCATTTAAATGGACTGGAATAAAATCTTGAGGCAACAACATTGTATAGCGCGCACCATTAGAAGAGGTAATCGATGCGGTCATCATCTTTTTATCATAAAGCATCCAGATCAAAAGAAGCCCAACAATAATAGAAAACAATAGGATTGTCGCAAAAATTTTGCGTCTCTTCGTCATAAATTAGTTTGTGGTTAAAATTACCAAAACCTGCGAGATAAAAATGTAAATTCCAAAACAGACCTTGCAAGGAATCTTTTATAAGGTCCCTCGCTTCGCTTGTTCTCTTTCTATCGATTCAAACAATGCTTTAAAATTACCAGCGCCAAATCCTTTCGCTCCCATCCGTTGTATAATTTCATAAAAAAGTGTCGGGCGATCTTCTACCGGTTTTGTAAAAATTTGTAAGAGGTAGCCTTCCTCGTCAGCATCAACTAGAATTGCAAGTTTTTCAAGTACTGAAATATCCTCGTGCATCATTTTCATATGCTCCCCTAAACGCGCAGGAATTTCTTCATAGTATGCGTGAGGTGGTGCTGACAGAAATTCAATTCCACGCGCCCGAAGTTCAGTGACGGTTGCAATAATATCATCCGTTGCAACAGCGATGTGCTGTACACCAGCACCCTCATAATAATCAATGTACTCTTCAATTTGTGATTTCTTTTTTCCCTTCGCTGGTTCGTTGATAGGAAATTTAATTCGCCCATTACCGTTGGACATTACTTTCGACATCAAAGCAGAATATTCAGTGTGAATTTGTTTGTCGTCGAAAGAAAGAAAATTCACAAACCCCATGACATCTTCATACCACTTCACCCATGTATTCATTTCTCCCCAGCCCACATTACCTACCATGTGATCAATAAATTTTAATCCAACTGGCGCTGGGTTAAAATCAGAAATCCATTTTTCATATCCAGGAAGAAATATTCCTTTATAATTTTTACGCTCTACAAAAATGTGAACTGTTTCACCATAAGTATAAATACCAGATCGAATCACCTCTCCATTTTCGTCTTTTTCCAACGTTGGTGTCATGAACGGTTTGGCACCTCGCTTCGTTGTTTCTTCAAATGCTTTTGTTGCATCGTCAACCCAAAGTGCAATGACTTTAACTCCATCTCCATGTTTTTTAACATGCGCGCCAATTGGAGAATCGCTGTTCAATGCAGAAGTCAATACAATTCGAATTTTACCTTGGCCAATTACAAAAGATGTACGATCTCGAACGCCAGTTTCTAATCCTGCAAATGCTATGGATTGATAACCGAATGCTGTTTTATAAAAATGAGCCGCCTGCTTTGCATTTCCCACGTAAAATTCAACGTAATCAGTTCCGAGTAATGGCAGAAAATCTTGAGCACCCTCAAATATTTTTTCTAATCCGTATTCCACATTTTTAACTTCCTTACCCATCTTAATGATTTTAAATTTTGTCTGTTGCCAATTAATTCTCAAATTTAGGGAAAAATGCAATGTAACCTTTGAGAAAAAACAATCCTACTATATAGTTTAAAAAACGAATGGAAATTTTAATATTGAAACATTATTCCACCCAACTCTTATAATAGTTACCGTCGTCAATTTTCATCGCAGCCTCGGTCACTTGTAAAGGACGGAATGTATCTACCATTACAGCAAGTTCAGCCGTTTCCTTTTGACCAATACTTCGCTCCATAGCGCCCGGCGCAGGGCCATGAGGAATTCCTTTGGGATGTAAAGTAATGTGGCCCTGTTCTATATTGTTGCGACTCATAAATTCTCCATCTACATAGTACAAAACCTCATCTGAATCAATGTTGCTATGATTATAAGGTGCGGGAATTGAACGAGGATGATAATCGTACAAACGTGGACAAAATGAACAAATTACAAATGCAGAAGTCTCAAACGTCTGGTGCGTTGGCGGAGGCAAATGAACGCGACCAGTAATCGGTTCGAAATTGTGAATAGAGAACCCGTATGGGAAATTGTACCCATCCCAACCAACAACATCAAAAGGATGCGTTGCATAAACAATGTCGTGCAACACATTTTCTTTTTTCACTTTTATTAAAAAATCTCCTTTCTGGTCATATGTTTCTAATTCACTTGGAAGTTTGAAATCGCGTTCACAAAACGGAGAATGTTCCAAGTGCTGTCCTGATGAATTCTTGTAACGCTTAGGTGTGTAAATGGGATGCTGACTTTCTACATAAAAAATACGATTGTCAGTAGTGTCGAAATCAATTTGATAAATCATACCACGAGGAATAACCAAATAATCGCCATACTCAAAAGGAATATTTCCAAGAAATGTTCTCAATTTTCCTTTTCCTCTATGAATAAAAATAACTTCATCTGCATCAGCATTTTTATAAAAATAGGCTGTCATGCTTTTTTGTGGTGCAGCTAAACCAATAACACAGTCAGCGTTGAGCAATAAAGGTGTTCGGGCATCCAGAAAATCGGCAGCAGGCGCTACATTAAAACCATGCAATAAAAGTGGTTTAATATTTTTAGCAATTGCAATTTTCGGTGTAACATCAACCGATTTCAAAATTTCTTTGATCTGGGTTGGACGATGCACATGATAAGACAAAGAAGAAAAGCCGGTGAACCCTTCGGTGCCGAACAATTGTTCGTAATAAAATCCGCCCTCTTTTTTTTCAAAAGTAGTATGACGTTTTTGAGGGAAACTTCCAAGTTTATGATAAAGTGGCATAATAATTTGTTTTTATAAAGGACAAACTTAATGGATTGTAATTTAAGGACAAATGACAATTGTCAGTAAATTTAGTCTGTAAAAACTATAAATTAGATACAGGCTTACTTTTTAAGAACTGGTCGTAGTTTAGAATGATACCTTGAAATTGGCACAAACGGATTACCCGCATTCCTGTATTTTTCCTTCTCTACTTCTGGGAAGTTTTTCCATTCGACACATTTTTCGGAACAACAGTTCTCCATTTTTTGTTTGCAATTTTCACATTGAATAAAAAGCAAATTACACTCGAGATTACTGCAATTTACGTGTACATCACAAGTCGTTTCGCATTGGTGACAATTAGAAATCACTTCTTCGGTAATTCGTTCGCCCAATCGCTCATCAAAAACAAAGTTTTTTCCAATAAATTTAGACTCAATACCTTTTTGCTTTATTTCGCGAGCATATTCAATTATACCACCATACAATTGACCGACATCTTTAAATCCATGATGCCTTAAATAGGCACTTGCCTTTTCACAACGAATCCCACCTGTGCAATACATCAAAATTTTCTGATCTTCCTTCCCTTTTAGCTGCTCAATAACCATTGGTAATTCTTCTCTAAATGTATCGGCACGGGGACGAATTGCATTTTCAAAATGACCTACTTCACTTTCATAATGATTTCGCATGTCTACGACAATCGTACCTGGTTTTTCCATTTCGGAATTAAATTCAGTGGCAGACAAGTGAGTCCCAACGTTTGTAACATCAAACGTATCGTCCGCAATTCCATCAGCAACAATTCTCTTTTTTACTTTAATAGTCAACCAACAAAAAGATTTCCCATCGTCTTCTACAGCAATTTTAAAGGGTACATTCTCAAATTCTTTATGCTTAAATAATGAAACACGAAAATCTTCAAAATAATGTACGGGAATACTTAGTTGGGCATTGATACCTTCACGAGCCAAATAAATTCTTCCAAAAGCATTAAATTCATTCCATTCTGTCCACAATGTATCGCGCATTTGCTGCGCATCGTTAAGAATTACATACCTATAAAAAGAAAGCGTTATTCGACGAAATGGTTCTTCCATCAATCGTTTACGCATCTCTTCCCTATTAACTCTATTGTATAAAATTGACATCACTCAAAGGTAGCTTTGAAAACAGATAGAGAATTGACAAAATTGAAATTTAAGCACCAAATAAAGTCTAAATTATAATAACTAAATAACTAATAACTAAATTTGAGCGGTTTATACAAATAAATACAATGGATAAGATTTTAGTAATTGGTTCTTCTGGACAAATTGGCACCGAATTAGTGATGGAACTGAGGTCTCTATATGGAGCGGGAAATGTAGTTGCCTGTGACTTAAAAGCATCTGCTCAGGAAGTGATGGAAAGCGGAGCATTTGAGTCGTTGGATGTTTTAGATAAACAAAAACTTTATGAAGTAATTAAGAAACATAACATAACACATGTTTATTTATTAGCGGCGCTTCTATCAGCAACAGCAGAAAAAAATCCAATGTTTGCCTGGAAATTAAATATGGAAAGTCTATTTAATATTTTAGAACTTGCAAGAGAAGGACATATCAAAAAAATTTATTGGCCAAGTTCAATAGCTGTTTTCGGACCGACAACACCAAGACTAAACACGCCACAATATACTATCGTGGAGCCAAGTACAATTTATGGAATAAGTAAACAAGCAGGTGAAAGATGGTGCGAGTGGTATTTCAAAAAATATGGTGTGGATACACGAAGCTTACGATACCCTGGTTTAATTGGATGGAAATCGGCACCCGGTGGCGGCACAACAGACTATGCTGTGCATATTTTCCACGAAGCGTTAAAAACAAATAGTTATGAGTGCTTCCTTTCAGAAAATACTGTTTTGCCGATGATGTATATGCCTGATGCCATTCGAGCAACGATCGAAATTATGGATGCTCCTTCCGAAAAAATAAAGATTAGAGGTGCCTATAACCTAGCTGGAACCAGCTTTTCACCTAAAGAAATTGCAATTGAAATTGGGAAAAAATTACCTGGTTTTCAGATTAGCTATAATCCTGATTTTCGCCAACAAATTGCAGATTCTTGGCCGGCGAGCATTGATGATGCGCAAGCTAAGGAGGATTGGGGATGGAAACCTCAATTTGACCTTTTGGGTATTACGTCCGATATGCTCCAGCATTTGAAGCAAAAATTTTAATATTAGGTATAGATTTTGTCCATAAAACCATTTATTTATAATGCTATAGATATCAGATAACTAGCTAAAAACAGACAATTGCCTCTATTTTAACAAAAAATCTGCTTTTTAGGAAAATTTACATATAAAGATGTTAGCTGTAACCAAATTTCTAGTAACTTCGTAATAAGTTTACTTATAACTAATTAAGAAATAAGTTTGTTTGTTATTATCATGAAAAAAATTACATCAATTTTGTTGCTTATTTTTTCAACTTTTACAATAGCCTACGCTGCTGACGCAGATAGTCTTAATGTAATTGATGCAATGGGAAAAAGGCAAGGTGCTTGGACGCTATATGGAAGGGATAAAAAAGATCCTCTTTTCAAACCAGAGGCAAAATGGCAAGAGGGGAGATATAAGGACAGTCAAAAAATTGGTGTTTGGATAGAATATTTTTTCACAGGCAAAAAGAAAAGTGAACTTACTTACGTAAATAATCGTCCTAATGGTCATGCCATAATGTACACTGAAAATGGCATTAAATCTGAGGAGGGAACTTGGGTTGGTTCAAGGTGGGTTGGTGATTACAATCTTTTTTATGAAGATGGAACACCTCGCCAAGCTTTCAACTACAGTCAAATTGGGCAAAGAGAGGGTCCCCAGACTTATTTACACCCAAATGGTAAAATTGCCATAACTGTTGATATGAAGGGTGGGAAAGAGCAAGGTTGGAAAAAAGAATACGATGAAACTGGAAAATTAATTAGCGAGATGTTATTCGTAGATGGCGTAATAGATCCAACTGCAACTAAGATATACGATAATTCTAAACCAATTAAAGCTCCCGAAGAAAAAACAGTAAAGTCAGATGCAAAAGTCGTTTCAGACCCAAATTTCCTTCCTAATAAAGGGGTATTTAATGGAGAGGGTGATTGGACACTTTACAGAAATGGTCAAATTACAATGAAGGGAAGTTTCCATTTAAAGAAGCTGGTGAGTGGAGAAGAGAGAATTTACAATGCGAATGGGATTTTGCAACAGGTTAAGATTTTTAAAGACGGTAAATATGTTGGAGATGGCCCACTACCTACTGAAGCCAATAAATAAATAGTTTTAAATTTATAAAAAAACAAACCTCTCTTCATGGGAGGTTTTTTTGTGCATAAACCAATGCTCATTCTATTAACTTTGACAATTGATAATTAGTCGATTTAAAAATTATGTCGGAACTTTACATTCATAATACAAGTACGCGCAAGAAAGAAATTTTCAAACCCATTAGCACACCATTTGTTGGTATGTATGTTTGTGGTCCTACACTCTACGGAGATGTACACATGGGAAATTGTCGAACGTTTATTTCATTCGACATTATTTACCGTTACCTCATTCAACTTGGGTATAAAGTACGCTACGTACGCAACATTACAGATGTTGGTCATTTAGAAGACGAGGTTGCAGGTGAAGGCGAAGATCGAGTAGGTAAAAAAGCGAAACTTGAAAAGTTAGAGCCGATGGAAATTGTACAACGTTACAAGTTCGGCTTTCATGAAGTAATGAACTTGTTTAACTTACTTCCTCCAAGTATTGAACCTTCTGCAACTGGCCATATTCTCGAACAAATTGAAATGACAAAGCAAATCATTCAGCAAGGTTTTGCCTATGAAAATGAAGGGACCGTTTATTTCGATGTGGAAAAATTTGCTGAAAAAAATAATTATGGAATATTATCAGGGCGTACACTAGAAGATCAACAAAGTAATACAAGAACATTAGAGGGACAAAACGAAAAAAAAGGCAGACTTGATTTTGCACTGTGGAAAAAAGCAAAGCCCGAACATATCATGCGTTGGAATTCCCCATGGGGAGAAGGATTTCCTGGTTGGCATATTGAATGCTCAGCGATGAGTAAAAAATACTTAGGAGAAACTTTTGACATTCATGGTGGAGGAATGGATTTAATTCCAACTCACCACACCAACGAAATTGCACAAAGTGTAGGATGCTGCGGAAAAAATCCGGTTAACTACTGGATTCATACAAATATGTTAACCATAAATGGGCAAAAAATGTCGCGCTCTCTTGGAAATACTTTTTTACCCGTTGAACTTTTTACAGGAATGAAATTAGCTGCAAACTCACCTACAGCTACGCCTTCGCAAGCAATAGTAGAGGGGAAACATCCTTCATTTGAAAAAGGGTACTCTCCAATGACAGTTCGTTTCTTTATGTTACAGACGCATTATTCAAGTACGCTTGATTTTTCGAATGAAGCTTTGAAGGCATCTGAAAAGGGATTTCGAAAATTAATGGAAGCTACTCGTTTGTTAGGTAAGTTAAAAGCATCTTCGCAATCATCCTTCGACACAGTGGCGTTGAAACAACGTTGTTACGATGCCATGAATGATGATTTTAATACCCCAATTCTCATTGCACAATTATTTGAAGCGGTACGAATTATTAATTCTGTAAATGATGGCAACGAAAGTTTAACAGAAGATGCTATCAACGAATTAAAATTAATTATCGCCATTTTTGTAGTACAAGTATTGGGATTAAAAGATGATGTGATGGATGGCGCAGGAGAAATTACAGAAGGACTTATGCAACTAATTATCAAAATGCGTGCAGGTGCTCGGATAAAAAAAGATTTCGCTACTTCCGACCTTGTGCGCGATGAATTGGGGAAATTAAATATCGTATTAAAAGATGGTAAAAATGGAACAGATTGGGAATTGAAATAGTAAACCAAAATGAAAAAATATTTTTTTAGTTTCAGTTTAGCCATCCTCTTTTCCTGCAATCCAGACACTACGGTCAAGCAGGACGATGGTACCTCAAAGCCGGATCCAATTATAGCAAGGATAAAAGGTCCTTTGTTTAATACAGATTCGGCATTTAACAATATAAAAACCCAAGTCGCTTTTGGTCCGCGCATACCAGACACAAAAGCACATAAAAATTGTGCAGATTATTTTATACAAAAATTAAAATCTTATAACCTTACAGTAACAACACAAAAAACATCTGGCACCACACCCATAGACCAGCGATTAATTGAAATAACAAATATTTTTGCTTCGTACCATCCAGAACGAAAAGAGAGAATTCTTTTATTAGCACATTGGGACACGCGCGCATTTGCTGATCACGAAGAGGATCCTGCATTATCAAAAAAACCATTCGATGGAGCCAATGATGGCGCAAGTGGAGCTGGCTTGTTGTTAGAAATAGGAAGAATATTACAAACGCAAGATCCAAACATTGGTATTGATTTATTATTTTCTGATGCAGAAGATGGTGGCTTGGACAACGGCGCTCCAGAAGGTTGGTGCATCGGAACTCAGTATTGGACACAACACATGCCACAAAATTACACTGCTCGCTTCGGAATCTTACTTGATATGGTTGCAGGGCGGGGGGCAACTTTTCCACGGGAAGGAACGGGAATGTATTATGCCGCCTCGGTAGTTGAAAAAGTTTGGAGTGCTGCAGGGCGATTGGGCTATGGTGCTGTTTTTATAAACGATGTTGTAGGACGAACTACTGATGACCATTTATACATTAATACCTATGCCAGAATTCCTTGTATTGACATAGTACACTACAATAAATTTGAAAGAAATTACAATCCTTGGCATCACAAGCTGAGCGATAACATGGAAATTATAGATACCTATATTATTCAAATAGTCGGGAATGTTCTTGTAGATGTTATTTACAATGAATTACCAAAGTAAGAAGAAGAAAAAATTGAAATTTGCAAATCTTATTCTTTCTACATACTATCTTAAATTTAAGCAGCTTTTTATTTGCAGTAATTTTTTAGTAAAGAGAATGTGAAATTTCATAATTTTTTAATTTTGCCAAGCCATTTTTATTAACTTCGTTTCCCTTCAACAATTAATGTCTTAAATGAATAAAAAACTTTTTCTCCTCGATGCATACGCGCTAATTTATCGAGCTTATTTCGCATTTAGCAATAGTCCACGAATCAATTCAAACGGCTTAAATACTTCAGCCATTTTTGGATTTACAAATACCGTTTTAGATATTATCAAAAAAGAGCAACCTTCTCATATAGGTGTGGTATTTGATACATCTGCGCCAACGCACCGACACATAGAATTTGAAGCATACAAAGCACACAGGGAGGAAATGCCTGAAGATTTAAGAAAGGCCATTCCCTATATTTATAAATTACTAGAAGCTCTGAATATACCTGCTATAGAAATGGATGGTTTTGAAGCAGATGATATCATAGGAACCTTGGCAAAACGTGCAGAAGAAAATGGGTTTATAACCTACATGATGACTCCCGACAAAGATTTCGGGCAACTCGTTTCAACTAATATTTTTATTTACAAACCAGGTTACAAAGGTGGTCCTCCTGAAAAATTAGGACTTCAAGAAATTTGTGCAAAGTATGGAATAGTGCGCGCCGACCAAGTGATTGACATTTTAGGATTGATGGGTGATACAGCAGATAATATTCCTGGTATTCGTGGTGTAGGAGAAAAAACAGCTCTCAATTTAATACATGAATATGGTACCATTGAAAATATATTAAACAATACAGCTAAACTTAAAGGAAAATTAAAAGAAAAGGTGGAGAACGGAAAAGAGGATGCTATTTTATCACGAATGCTTGCCACAATTATTTTAGATGTGCCAATTCCTTTTGATGAAGAGCTGCTTCGATCAAAAGAAATTCATAAGGATAAAGTAAAAACACTTTTTACAGAGCTTGAGTTTCGCCGACTTTCACAACTACTCCTTGGTGAGGACATAATAAAAGAGGTAATAAAAGAAAAAGAATTTCAAAATGAAATCGTTATTCAAGAGGGTCCATCAAAAAAAACAAAGCCAGGACAGCTAGACATCTTTGGGCACACCGGCACTGTAGAAGAAGAAAACGAAACAACAGAAAAAATAAATTACGAAACAATTGAAACAGTAAAACACAATTACAAATTAATTGAAAACAGTACGCAAAGAGCTGCCTTAATTGTAGAACTTTCTAAACTCAAACAATTTTGTTTTGACACGGAAACAACAGGGCTAGATACAATGACAGCGGAGCTTGTTGGATTGTCTTTTAGCTGGGAAGCAACAGAAGCGTGTTATGTGCCAATTCCGGCAGAGCAAACAGAAGCACAATTAATTATTGATGAATTCAAAACTCTTTTTGCAAATGAATTAATTGGAAAAACCGGACAAAACATTAAGTACGACATGAACGTACTTAAAAATTATGGTGTAGCAATAAATGGAATTCTTTTTGATACAATGATTGCCCATTATCTTTTACAACCAGATATGAGGCACGGCATGGATGCACTTGCGGGCTCCTATCTGAATTATGCCCCCGTAAGCATTGAAACCTTAATTGGAAAAAGAGGCAAAAATCAAATTTCAATGCGAGATGTTGCTGTAGAAAAGATTATGAGTTATGCAGCAGAAGATGCTGACATCACCTGGCAATTACAAAATGTTTTCTCCCCATTACTAAAAGAAGCGAATGCACAAAAACTATTTGATGAAGTAGAAATGCCATTGGTTCCAGTTTTAGCAGCGATGGAACGAGAAGGAATTGCAATTGACACCGAAACATTAAAAAAATATTCCACTCAACTAGCAACTGAAATTAGTGTTATCGAACTAGCAATTCAAAATTTAGCTGGCACACCGTTTAACATTTCTTCTCCTAAACAAGTTGGTGATATACTTTTTGAGGTTTTAAAAATTAGTGCGAAGCCGAAGAAAACCAAAACAGGGCAATATGCAACAGGCGAAGATATCCTTCAAAAACTAATTAAAAATCATCCTATCATTGAAAAAATTCTCGAGTATCGGGAAATGATGAAACTAAAAAATACCTATGTCGATACGCTACCTGAAATGATGAACGTAAAAACTGGGCGAATTCATACTTCCTATAACCAAGTTGTTGCGGCAACTGGTAGATTAAGTTCCGATAATCCAAACCTGCAAAATATCCCTGTTCGAACAGCTAGAGGAAGAGAAATTAGAAAAGCGTTTATTCCAAAAAATAATAATTATGTTTTAATGAGTGCCGATTATTCGCAGATTGAATTGCGTATTGTAGCATCTATTTGTGGTGATGAAAATATGTGTGCCGCTTTTCGTGATGGAAAAGATATTCATACTGCAACTGCTGCTCGTGTGTATGGTATAGCAGAGTCGGAAGTAACAAAAGAAATGCGCTACAAAGCAAAATCGGTAAATTTTGGAATCATTTACGGACAAGGAGCATTTGGATTAGCCGAAAACCTCGGAATTTCACGAGGTGAAGCAAAAGAATTAATTGAAAATTATTTTAGAGAGTATCCTGGCGTTAAAAAATACATGGACGACACAGTAAATTTTGCTCGTGAATATGGTTACGTACAAACCATTCTTGGTCGCAGGCGATACTTGAGCGATATCTTAAGTACTAACGCGGTGGTGCGTGGATTTGCCGAACGAAATGCTATTAATGCACCCATTCAAGGTTCAGCCGCAGATATGATTAAGGTTGCTATGATTAATGTACAAGCTGCATTAATTAAGAATAAATTTGAAACTAAATTACTATTGCAAGTGCATGACGAATTGGTTTTTGATGTGCCAGAAAATGAAGTGGAAATAGTAAAACCCGTAATAGAAGCTGCAATGATTAATGCCCTTAAGTTAAATGTTCCGATTGAAGTTGGCATTGGTGTAGGAAAAAATTGGCTCGAGGCACATTAAGCAGGTATTTTATTAAAAATAAGACGAAATTCAAGACTTCTATTTGTTCATTTAGATTGTATATTTGTGTAGATGAGTTTAGTAAACAAACATATATTTAGCACCATCATTTTAGGGTTGGTAATTTCAATATGCATAAGCTCATGCAATGAAAATTCGCAAGGCAACTACACAGTTATTAATGACACATCAATCATTGATGTAAATAAAAAAATAGTAGCGGCAGAAAATATAATCGTTTATGTTCCTTCACCAATTGAAACTGTGGGTTTATTAAAAGAGGCCGGTGCGAAATACAATACCATTCTTTTAAATTCCCCCAACAATCTATCAAAATACGCCACCGTTCCTGCGCTTACACTTAACCTTGGTGTATATGGAACAGACCTCGCATTTGCAAGTATTTTTGACCAGCGTGCCGATATTATTACTTATATGAATTGCACAAAAAAACTTGCAAATGCGCTGACTATTTCTTCTGCTTTTAATGCTAGCAAAAACATAAGACTAGAACGTAACATGAATAATCGCGATAGTGTATTAAGTATTATAACAGATGCCTATTGGGATTGTGATGCGCTTTTTCAAGAAAACAACCAACCACATGCATCTTCGCTAATGGTCGCTGGTGGATGGATTGAAGGGCTATACCTTGCCTGTAAAATAACTGAAAATACAAACAATAATGCTGTTCGAGTTAGAATTTTTGAACAGCGATCGTCAATCGATAAATTAATTTTATTACTAGAAAAGCAAAACCATCCCGATTCACAAAAAATTGCAAATGAATTAAAAAAAATAAAACTACTTTATGATGAATTACCAAATCCAGCCGACAAAAAAATAATTGTAAGTACTGATAACACAGCTGGCGTAACAACAATTGTCGACGATAACGAACCCGAAAACAACAAGATTGATTCAATAATTATTAAGAAAATAATAAACCAAGTCAAAATTACAAGAAACAATATCATAAATAATAACTAAAACTTAATACTCTTTTTTCGAATTTATTAATCAGATCGTTTCAACATAAAATCGAAAAACATTTTATTATGAATTTTCCAGGAAAAATTATTTTTCTTTCAGTTTTTTTTTCATTGCTTATGCTAGCAGATGTTGGAGCGCAATGCAACAAAAGCTGGGTTAAAAAAAAATGTATTGCTAAAATCTCTCCCTTCATCCATAATGGTCAAATAAATACAACAATGCTACGGAATGGGGAAGCTATAGAAACCACCCTCACATTTTATTCAGGGCAAGACTACCGTGTTTTAATTTGTTCTGAAGAATCCTTAAACAATGTTGCTTTTTTAATCAGTGATTTAAATGGTAGAATAATTTTCAACAGCAAAGATCACAACAACACAAACAGTTGGGATTTTAAAGTTAAAACAACTACGGAGTTGAAAATTTTGGTCACCTCCGACAAAACCGAAGTCGAAAAAGGGAATATTCGTGGATGTGTGTCGGTATTAGTAGGATTCAAGTCAAAATAAAAACTTTCGATTTTATTAATTCACAAGCAATTTCTGCGTAGCTGATCTTCCTTCTGAAGTAGTAAGCTTAACAAAATACATACCGCTTAACAAAAAGTTATTGCCTTGCACAGGAAACTGGTGAGCTCCTTCAGAAAGAGTCCCAGAGAAAATCTCTGCTATAACTCTGCCTGTCATATCAAACAATTGTAAATTTACTTTTTGTGAATGCTCCAAAGAGAAAGTAACGATGGACTGCTCCTGAATTGGATTTGGATAAACATCAAAATGTTGAATGCCAGCATCAGGAACATTTATGCCCGTTGGCCCAGAAATATTGATATTATCAATATAAATATTATTTCCTCCTTCACTCTCAAAAGTAAATTTGATTCGCACATTAGTTGAATTCAAAACATTTGAGATACTCACAGTTTCTGTTCGCCACTCAGCAGCACCAGGTACAAAATTAGAAGAAGTTGTAGCAGCACCTGTAGAAAGTGTTGCACCCAATTTAGAATAACGCTGTGACCACGACAACCCACAATTAGTAGAAACATAAACACGCAAACGATCATTGTCTGTTGCTGTTCTTTGGCGAAAAGCCAATTTAAATGTAAATACCGGATTTGAAATTAAATCAATATTAATGGAAGGGCTTACCATTTCATCAACAGTACCAAGCATAGATTCAGTATTTGTGAGTTTTACTGATGCTGTACCCGTTGCTGCGGCAGTTGTAACGCGAGTCCAACCGTTCCCCTGTGCATTTACAACTGTCCAATCATTTGTAAATACTGCGGCGCTCTCCAATCCTTCAAAATATTGTGCTGCGCTGTATTGCGCTGTAGTAGAACTAACCTTTACTAGCGCAGTCCTACTTAAAGTATTTGACCCACTACTATTTGATGCGGTAAGTGTAACAGCATAAACACCTGCTGTATTATAAACAATTACAGGAATCGAATCATTCGAAGTCGAAGGTGTACCACCCGGAAAACTCCAACTCCAACTAGTAGGATGGCCTTTCCAAGAAATATCATCAAAGGTTACTGAACCACCAACACAAATAAATACCTTGTCACTAGGTAGAAAATCTGCCGTTGGAGCACAAGTATTTGGTGGATTATTATTCACCCCGGTTGCGGCCCAATTTGTTACTGTAGAAAGTTGATTGCGTTGACCTAAATTACTTCCCAAAGCGCTATACATCCTTGTGCGTTGACCAGTAGAAAACATTTTTGTACAATAAGAATATTCCATATAATTCTGAATATTTTCTTCTATGTTTGCGTTGCAAATATGACTTGCATTAAAAGCCGGGCAAGTAACCCAACCTTTTGTTACTGGAGTATCTGTAACTCCATCATTGCCGCAAGTAATACCTGGGTTATTTGACAATCCCCAAACATGAGTAAGATTCAAAAAATGACCAACCTCATGAGTAAGCGCACGACTAGTTTGGGGGTTTCCTGTTCCAATACTACCTATATAAGTAGAAACAATAATAATTCCATCCTTGCTCGCGCTTGGCGCAGTTCCTGGCAAATAAGCATAGCCAGCAGCTCCATTACCAATAGATTTAACTACCCACACATTTAAATATTTATTTCGCGGCCAATAATTTAATTTCGAATCATCGTCACCAATGTATGTTTCAGAAGAAAAAATTCGATCTATTCCATTTGTACAATTTCCATTCGGATCAATATTGGCTAAATGGAATTCTATTTTAGCATCCGTAGCTATTCCTAAAAATGTGGAGGAAATGCTAATCGTATCTGCATTCAGTCGACGATAATCAGTATTTAGAATTCTGACTTGGTCAAGTATTTGAGCATCTGAAATATTTTCAGTTCCATAGTCATGAATAACATGAAATACAATTGGAATAATATATGTTGGAGGAGTCATTTGGGAACTGTTACCAATTTTTTCTGTAGAATTAATTGGTTGATAGCCGTTCCTAAAGTCAATCGCGTCTTGTTCTTCGGCTCTGGTTTGATTGAGTTCAAATTCAGCTTTCAGTTCAGGATGCTCTGCAAAAACCTTATGTAGTTGTTGGTCTGTTCCACAATGAAGAAATCCATCATGAGTATTATCGACATTTTGAGCGGAAATACTTAAGCTACCAAAAAAACAAACAATTAAGAAAAGAAAAACATCCTTTTGATTCATAAAATACAATTTAAATTTAATTATACGCACTAAATATCTTTGACCGAAAAAACAACATCCTTGAATTTTTCAGGATGTGCTAAGATACTTAAATATTTAGAGGCTACATTGTCTGGCTGTTCCAAATATGCAAGATTTTTATAGTCAACAAAAGTCTTAACACGACTAAAATCGTCCTTGTTAGCTAGTCTAATTTGGCTTTGCATCTGAGTATCAACAACGCCGGGGGCAACAGAAAAAACAAAAACATTTTTTCTGTTAAGTATTTTTAACTCTTCAGCGATTGTTTTCGTGAAAAGGTCAACACCTGCTTTAGTAGCGCAATAAACACTCCAACCGTCAATAGGGTTTTTGCCCGCGCCTGAACTCACATTAATAATAATTTGAGTAACGGTATTCGATATGTATTTTTTTAGAAATGAATTCGTTAATAGAGTTGGGCTTACCAAATTCAATTGAAAAGTCTGAACTATTTCAGCAGCATCCAAATTTCCAACGTATCGAATTGTGCCGAGTGTGCCTGCATTATTAATTAACGCAATTTTCGTGGCATTTTTCAATTCAGGAAAAGCCCATTCCTTTACTTGCTCATCATCAGAAAGGTCAATCTTAATGTGCGTATAGCGTTCGTGTTCGATTGAACAATTGCGAGCGAACCCAGTTACAAAATTATGAGGATCGGCAAGTAACAAAGTGGCTATTGATTTTCCAATTCCGTGCGAAGTGCCTGTGATGAAATAGTAGTTCATGGGCAATAATTAATAATGAATAATTATTAGCTCAACGCTTGCTTTAGATCTGAAAGTAAATCATCTACATTTTCAATTCCCACACTTAAACGAAGCAAGTTATCCACCACACCCGACTTTTCACGCTCTTCTTTTGGAATAGAAGCGTGTGTCATAGTTGCAGGATGATTTATCAAAGATTCAACACCCCCCAATGATTCCGCCAACGAAAAAACATTAAAAGAAGAAGCAACTCGAAATGTTTCAGCTAAGTCTGCTCCTTTTAATACAATAGAAATCATTCCACCAAAATCTTTCATTTGCTTTTTCGCAATTTCATGATTCGGATGATCGGTAAATCCGGGCCAATAAATTTTTTCAATCTTTTGATGTGTCTTTAAATATTCGGCTACTTTTCTTCCGTTGTAACAATGACGTTCCATGCGAATGTGCAACGTTTTTAATCCACGCAAAACCAAAAAAGAATCCATTGGTCCTGGATTTGCACCACAGCTATTCAAAATAAAATACAACTGGTCATATAAACTCTTTTCATTCGTCACCAAGGCGCCCATTATCACATCACTGTGCCCCCCAAGATATTTTGTAACAGAATGCATAACAATATCAGCCCCCAGTGCAATTGGATTTTGCAAAAAAGGTGAAGCAAATGTGTTGTCAACAGCAAAAATTAATTTATTCTCTTTCGCAATTTTAGCACATGCGGCAAGATCAATAATCTGCATGGTTGGATTGGTTGGAGTTTCCACCCATAATAATTTTGTATTCGCGTTTAAATATTTTCGAATATTACCCGCTTCGGTTAAATTTATAAAATGAAATTTAATTCCGTAATTAGCAAATATTTTAGTGAACATACGATAAGAGCCACCATATAAATCATCACCCGTAATTACTTCATCGCCAGGGCGCAGTAATTTAAGCACAGCATCCATAGCGCCCATTCCTGAACTGAAACACAAACCATATGCTGCTCCTTCAAGTGCAGCAAGGCAATTTTCCAATGCGGTTCGTGTAGGATTTTTACCACGCGCATACCCATAACCTTTATTTGTACCCGGCGCTTCCTGCACATAAGTGGAGGTCTGGTATATGGGCGTCATGATTGCGCCTGTGGTAGGATCTGGCTCTTGTCCAGCATGAATTGCATTAGTACCGAAACCGTATTTGCTATGGTCGAACATGGGGCTTTTATTTAAGTCGTAAAGATAAGCGTAAAGAATTGCAATACATCGTTGTACTAATTCAATTTATTTAATAGCCAATGATTAAAACTTAAAATTGTTAAAGCAAAGCAAATATTCCTAAAAAAGGCTAGAAAAATAGTAGGCAATGTCTCTTCTAAAAATATATTAATATTAATCTTTTTCCCTACCCTATCTTTGTACCCTAAAATAAGATATGCAAAAAGTTTACTACTTGGCAACGTGTTCAACCTGCCAACGAATTCTGAAAGAGACAGGACTTATTTCAAAAGGGTTTATGTTGCAAGATATTAAAACTGAAAAAATCACTCCTGCACAAATTGATGAACTAAAAACCCTTTCAGGGAGTTACGAATCGCTTTTTTCAAGAACTGCATTAAAATACAGGGCGCTTGGATTAAAGACGCAACAACTAACAGAAAAAGATTATCGAAATTACATCTTAGAAGAGTACACTTTTCTTAAACGGCCTGTTGTAGTTTCAGGAAACAACATTTTTATTGGTAATTCGAAACAAACGGTAATCGCTATCAACAAAGAAATTAAAAATTAAAAACTTGTATTTTTGCAATTGGACTACTGTCTAATCTTTCACTATGAACAAAACACTTCTTGCGCATGTTTCTCTTTTTACTGCTATGGTAATTTATGCAGCGGGATTTACAATCATCAAAGAAGTAACTCCTCAATACCTTAGTCCTGCAGGATTTGTTGCCTTGCGTGTTTTAGGGACAACTCCCCTACTTTGGATTACTGGTCTGTTTTTTTTCGAAAAAATTGAACGAAAAGACTTCGGAAAAATTGCATTGCTTTCTTTATGTGGTGTAACTATTAACCAATCGTTTTTTATAAAAGGAATGAGTCTTACTTCTCCAATCAACGGAGCTATTATAATGATAACCTGTCCATTGTTAGTTTTAATTCTTGGCAATATTATTTTGAAAGAAAAAATTACTTGGCAAAAACTATGTGGCATTTTAATCGGACTCGGGGGTGCATTATTATTAATTCTCAGCAATACTATTTCTAACACAAAAACAGATTCACCAATTGGGGATTTGCTAATTTTTATTAATGCACTATCATGGGGTACGTTTCTTGTTTTAGTAACGCCATTGATGAAAAAATATCATCCGGTAACAATTCTTAAATGGTCATTCCTTATGAGCATTCCCATACTTGTTCCACTTGGAATACCAAACCTCTTAGAAGTTAATTTTAATTCCTTTGACGGGAAAACAATTTTTGATATTTTATTTGTAATTGTTGGTGTAACATTTATTGCTTACCTCATGAATATATTTGCATTAAAAGCATTAAGTCCTACGGTAGTGAGCGCTTATATTTATACACAACCAATTATGGCAGCAGTGATCGCATTGGTTCTTGGAAAAGACATTCTCGGATGGCAACAAATAGTATCCGCAATCCTAATTTTTACGGGTGTACTATTGGCAAGTCAAAAGAAAACAGTAATTGATAATTCTACTGTCACTTAATGTAAAGGCAAAACACTAAAACACGTTTGTAGAATGCAAAAAATCTTCATTCATTAGTTTTTCGTAATTTCGTAAAAATTAGCAATTCGAAAAATGAAATCAATGACTGGCTACGGCAAATCGGTGTGTGAATTGCCACAAAAGAAAATCACTGTTGAAATTCGATCTCTCAATTCTCGAACATTTGACTTAAATATTCGGATGCCTTCGGTGTATCGCGAAAAAGAATCGGAAGTGCGTTCAGAAATTTCAAAAAATGCTGATCGTGGAAAAATAGATGTTTCAATTTATTCGGAAGGAAATACGGAAGCTTCAGTAGGTACAATGAATCATTCCTTGCTGCTTACCTACCACAAAGAATTATCAAAAGCTGCCGCTGCAATTGGTGATGAACGAAAAGATTTTTTACCGCTTTTGATGCGGATGCCCGATATTTTCAAACAGGATAAGCAAGAGTTTAATGCAGAAGAATGGAAAGCAACATTTGAATCAGTGAAAATTGCCCTTGTTGCCTTCAACACATTCCGTGAAGATGAAGGCAATACATTGGCGACTGAACTTTCGCAACGTATCGCCATCATACAAACAAAACTTTTAGCGATAGCAACCTTAGACCCTCAGCGTGCAATTGCTGTCCGTGAACGACTGAATAAACATTTAGCTGAAGCAACGAATGCTGAAAATATTGACAAAAACAGGTTCGAGCAAGAACTCATCTATTACTTAGAAAAATTAGATATTACGGAAGAAAAAGTTCGATTACAAACGCATTTGGATTATTTTTCCGCTACCATGTTAGAAACTGGTGCGGGAAGAAAACTTGGATTTATTGCTCAGGAAATTGGCAGAGAAATAAACACAATTGGCTCTAAAGCAAATGACGCAGGAATCCAGATGATTGTCGTACAAATGAAGGATGAGTTGGAAAAAATAAAGGAGCAGTTACTTAATGTCCTTTAAAGAATTTATACTCCCCTTTTGAGTTGTTTTAAATTTCATAAAAAAATTAAGTAAAATTTACATGTAGTGCGGAATTACCTTAATTTTGGGGTATGTCAGCAACTGGTAAACTCGTTATTTTTTCGGCTCCCTCTGGTGCAGGTAAAACCACGATTGTTCATCGACTAATTTCAGAAATTCCAACACTGAATTTTTCTGTGTCAGCGTCAAGCCGACAATTACGTGGGGACGAAACGCATGGAGTTGATTATTACTTTATTTCTCCAGCGGAGTTTCAAGCAAAAATCGAAGCTGATAAATTTGTTGAGTGGGAAGAAGTTTATCCAGATCAAATGTATGGAACATTAACTTCGGAGATTGAACGCATTTGGCGCAAAGGACATCATGTAATTTTTGATGTAGATGTGAAAGGTGGGATCAACCTAAAAAGAAAATTTGGAGCTGCTGCTCTAAGTATTTTTGTTCGTCCACCGTCCATGATTGAATTAGAAACCCGCCTTCGCTTACGAGCTACTGAATCCAATGAGAAAATTAAAATGAGATTAGAAAAAGCTGCGAGCGAACTCGCTTTCGAAACACATTTTGATTATGTTCTCATTAACGACAATTTAGAGGAAGCGGTAACAGAAGCGATGCGTGTAGTAAATACTTTTTTAAATAAAAACGAGATTACATAGTACGTTTTATTAATTGACATGCAATTGAAAATAGGTTTGTTTTTCGGTTCGTTTAACCCCGTTCACGTTGGTCACCTTGTGTTGGCGAATTATATGCTAGAATTTACTGAATTAGATCGCATATGGTTTGTTATTTCTCCTCACAATCCTCTAAAAGAAAAAGTATCGTTACTCAAAGAAAACCATCGACTGCAAATGGTACGCATCGCTATCAGCGAGTCTTCAAAAATGAAAGCCAGTAACGTTGAATTCAAACTTCCACAACCATCTTACACCGTTAATACATTAGCGCATCTTACAGAAAATTTTCCTGATCATAATTTTTCACTCATCATGGGTGCTGATAATTTGCAATCACTCACAAAGTGGAAGAATTACGAATACATTCTTAAACATCACAAAATTTTTGTCTATCCACGGCCTGGGTCAGATGGCGGTGAATTAAAAGTACATCCATCAATACATTTCACCGAAGCTCCCGTAGTGGAATTATCTTCAACCTTTTTAAGAAAAGCTGTTTCAGAAAAAAAAGATATTCGTCATTTTTTACCCGCAGGCGTTTGGGAATACCTAAAAGAAATGAATTTCTATAAAAAAATTAGTGGATAGAAATAAGTTTTGTAACAATCCCCTCCGCTGCCCTAATTTGCACAAAATAATTTCCAGGGTTTAACTTTTCCAAATTCACGTTTAGGATTTGCTTTCCAGCCTGAACATATGCTTCTTGTTCAAAAACACGTTGTCCTAATTGGTCAACAACAATTAAATTAATTGTTTGTGAACGTACTGTTGTAATATTCAATTCAAATTCGCCAGCATTAGGATTTGGAAATATATGTATGGAATTTGGCACTAAACTATTCTCGTTATTTGTAGTTACACAATTGTTGCAATTTGTTTGTGTATATAAACCTGCAACCGAAAGGCAAAAACAATCGTTCCCTGACGAAACGGAAAAATTGCAGGTACTTTGTGCCTGAATAATTGTGGTTGAATCTGAAATATAATTATACCAATCTTCCAGCACGCCAAAAGAAGGTCCATTATTCATTGATAATGTTGCTCCTAAATTTTGCAAATCAGCAACAATCATGAAGGTGCTTGAAAAAGCAGATGTTGCACAGGCATTAAACCCAATCATCGAATGCTGGGCTGTTCCGGAAAGCATCACTAAACATCCGTCATCAATATGTATACTTCCTGTATAGGTAGCAGAAACATCCTTGTAAATTATCATTAATGTTGCTCCTTCCACATCACTCCCAGAGATTGAAGTGCCAACAGGAAGCCCGCTAATTATATAATTTCCATTACCACTGATACAACTTGTAACATCTGCACGATAGGAATAGGTGCCCGGAAAGCCCCAGCACAAATCAATATCTTGCCCGGTATTAGTCATAAGAAAATTTGAAGTATTTGATGCAGGATTGGTAATGGTTGCTGTAATTGGTCCGCCATTTCCAACTGCTACACACCATAAATAAGCCTTTTCAATTTGAGCATTGACAGGAATAGCAGTTATGGGAAAAGGTGCTGGCTGTACAACTCCAACTGGTGTAACCCGCTGACTAAGTTTAAGAGAATATTGAGTATAATTTAATCCACATAATGTGGTATCATACAAAAAACCAAGGCTGCCATTACCATCCTGAACGTCAGGATCCAACTGTTTTTGTGCCGACTGCAACTTAGCATTAAATGCTCCGTTCGGAATTATTACTGATTGTGGAGCTGCTGATTGTGCAACTATTTTTAAACTTCCGAGTACAAAAAATAATACGACTAATTTTACAGCTTTCATTGTTCAATTTTATAAATTAAGTAAAAATATTTTGAACTTATTGAATCCCCAGATTTTTTGTAAAAACAGATTCTTTTATTTGTACTTGAACAAAACAAACTCCGGAATTTAAATCGGACAAATTTAAATCAAAATTACTATTTCCTGCCGCTTTTCTTTCTTCTTTTGAACAAACAATTTGTCCTAAATTATTGAAGACGGAAACAAGAATATTTTGTGAGTTTGATAATGTCAAGCAGAAGTTCCTATAACTGGCCTGAGCAAAAGTCACGATTGGGAAAGCAGTAAAATAATGTGTAGACTTTTTTTCATGAAATAAATTATTAATTAGGTATTAATTTTTTGCTAAGTTCAAATATACAAAAACCCTTATATATTGATTTCAAATAACCCAAAAATGAGGCATGATTTGAAGTGTTCTCGAAAAAAATATCTAATTTATTTTGGCGCTCATCAATGAAAGTAGCGATTGAAAAATATAGGCTCCGTCCGTATTCCCTAATTCTATATCAGCTGCGCGTTCTGGATGAGGCATCATTCCAAAAACGTTTTTTGTAGCATTACAAATTCCCGCAATATTTTCTATCGAACCGTTGGGATTGCCAGTCTCATTAAGATCTCCGTTTTCATCACAATAACGGAAAAGAATTTGTCCATTAGTATTCATTTCAGTCAAGATATTTGCAGCTGCAAAATACTTTCCTTCACCATGAGCTATTGGAATTTTAAGTGCTTTATCCTGCGGAACCATTTTAGTCAAAAGGGTTTCTTTAGTTTGCACTTTTACAAAAACATTTTTACAAATAAATTTTCTTTCTGAGTTGTGTAATAAGGCGCCAGGGAGTAGCCCAGCTTCACATAAAATTTGGAATCCATTACAAACACCAAATACATAACCGCCTTTCCCTGCAAACTCAATTACTTTTTCCATAATTGGCGCAAAACGAGCAATGGCACCGGAGCGCAAATAATCACCGTAAGAAAATCCACCTGGTAGAACTACAATATCAACTCCTTTTAGGTCGGTGTCTTTATGCCAAAGCTCCACAACTTCTTGCTTCATAATTGACCCAAGAACATAAATCATGTCTTGATCGCAATTTGAACCTGGAAAAATAACAACGCCGAATTTCATACAATTGAGATTAACCTAATGAACAACAAAGGTAAGTGAAAACCACATTTCAAATGCTAACTAAATTTACGTATTAAAAAACAATCCATTTTAGATGAATTGCATACGTACAACCAATACTTAGCAGTAATGTTAAAAAAATAAATTCGGACAGCCATGCTCGCCGTGCTTGAAGAAAATAATTTCCACAAAAAATGGATATTGGAAAGAAAGCGAAAATAATTCCTGCAACAGAAAGATTCTGTGCTACCAATAAACCAAGAATTGCAAAAACAAGAAACCAAATCATAACAGAAATACCCGTTTTTGTTTTAAGGGCAGAGGAGTCGGCTCCCGTCAAAAATTTTAAAGCGGAAACAAGAAATAGAAAAGCCAATGCTGCTACTATACAATAAAACTCTTGCGGAATATTTATAAAAAAAGCTCTATTTATAATTGGAATAACAACAAGCTCTTGCCATTTAATGTAAAGTTGGTTGTGCCAAAAATAATAAACACATACATAAATCGGCACAATGGTACTGCCAAGTAACATTATCATCCATTCCCTAAACGTAAAAGGCCGAAGCAAAATAATAGAAATAATAGAAAATAATACAAAGACAATTGATGGAAAATAAAATAAAGT
>NSIF01000050.1 GCA_002737665.1 Flavobacteriales bacterium
TCTGGAAAAACAACATTGGCAGATTTGCTTCCTCGTTTTTACGAACCTAGCCAAGGTGAGATTTTGATCGATGGTATAGATACGCGTCACTGTAAGGCGTATGATTTAAGAAATTTAATGGGAATCGTTTCACAGGAATCTATTTTATTTAATGATACCGTTCACAACAACATTGCGCTAGGCATTGAAAACGTTACGCGTGAAAAAGTTATTGAAGCTGCAAAAGTTGCCAATGCACACGATTTTATTATGGAGATGCCCGAAGGATATGATACGAATATCGGAGATAGAGGTAACAAAATGTCGGGGGGGCAACGACAACGAATTTCAATTGCAAGAGCAGTATTGAAAAATCCACCTATTTTAATTTTAGATGAAGCAACGTCGGCCTTAGATACGGGAAGCGAAAGATTAGTTCAAGAAGCGCTTAATAACCTAATGCTAAACCGAACTTCAGTAATTATAGCCCACCGACTAAGTACTATACAACACGTAGATGAAATAATCGTTCTTGAAAAGGGGCAAATTATAGAACGTGGAAACCATGCTGAATTACTTCATAAAAACGGAACCTACCGAAGACTTTACGATTTGCAGATTTTTGTTTAAGTAATAAATCATTTTTTCAAATGATTTTCTATTTATTCTCCCTGTTTTTGTATCTTTGAAAAGCATAATCTTTTAAAAATAAATAATAGAACCTGACCTAAATTAAATAACCATGAAAAAACTATTACTTTTTACACTAATTATTGCTAGCTGTGTTTTACCATTATCAGCGCAACTTTATATTCCTAATGCTGGATTTGAATCGTGGTCTAGTTCTTTAGGTGAAGAGATACAACCAACAGGATGGGTTTCCTATAATATTTTTACATCTGCATTGACTGATCCGATGAATACCAACCCAACCTCTTTGACTCAGGCTGGCACCCCAGATAATTTTCAAGGCAGTTATTCAGCAAAAATGACTACAATTGACCTTGTAACAAACCCATTAGCTACTACTATTCCCAGCAGAGGAGGATTTATGCTTTCAGGAAGTATCGATTTACAAGGTTTGCATCCTGGATATCAATTCACAAGTCGTCCAAGCACATTTTCTTACGCCTATAAATATACTCCAGTTGGTACCGACACCGCCTTCATATTGGTTGCGGTAACTCATTGGAATGGTACAAGTAGGGATACCATAGCAGCTGCAGTTGATTTTATGGTATTTACAAGTGGCGCTTATGGAATTCGAAACATGAATATGAATTACAATCCACTTTACAATAATGTATTTCCGGATACAGCAATTATCTATTTCAGCCCAAGTAGCTTATACAGCCCACAAGCTGGCAGCACCTTGTTTATTGATGCAATTTCATTTTCAGGATACAATGGCATTAATGAAGGGCTAATGAGTAATAGCGTTTCTGTCTATCCGAACCCATCTTCCAACATTACAAATTTCGATGTGATCTCAGAAAATGCACACAAAGTAATTGCCTACGACTTAATGGGGAGGGAAGTCAATTGGACAATGATTAATAATAAGAGAGCAAAACTTTCTACATACAATATGACACCAGGCGTTTACACCTATTCAATTGTAACAGCTGAAAATGAAGTACTGAGTTACGGCAAGTTCGCGGTTGCTAATTAACAAACCTTTTTTCGGAATCCCCCACCTATTTGAACTAGGTGGGGGATTTTTTATTTTATTTGCAGTTTAAATCACTAACAATTCTACAGAGAGGTCAACCTTATATGTATATTTGATTGCACAAAATAGAAATGAAAAAAACTTTAATTGTTCCGGCTATTTTAATTTTTTTATTTTGTGGCTGCGACGGTTGCAACACAAAAACAGATGAAATCGAAGTTGAAATATCCGAAGTTGAAAAAGTAAATCAACTTACCTCAGCTTATATTTCAAGCAATTTAGCAGATGCCGATACAGCTATAATTTTCACCAAAGGAACAATTACATTACCTAGAATTTCATTTTTAAAACAGGTTTATACAAAAAATAAATACAATGCATTTTGGACCGATAAAGGAAAATTAAATCCAGCCGGACAATCTTTATTTTCTGTAATCAAAGACGCTCATAGTTTTGGTCTAATCCCAGAAGATTACCATTTCACTGCACTGGACACCTTGGTTGAAGCAATTAGTGATACCACACAAAAAGCATTTAGTATAACTAACTTAGGAAATGTCGATTTAATGTTGACAGATGCATTTTTTACATTCGCAGTACATGTATCGGTTGGAAGAATAGAAAATGATAGTTCGAAAGTGCTAACATGGAAAATCGGAAAGTTTAAAAAAGATTTGATTGTACTATTTGAAAATGCAATTAAAAATAAAAATTTCCAAGCATCCTTCGAGAAATTAGAGCCGCAGCGACAAGAATATCAAGCAATCAAAAAATACATGAATGCCAAACGAAAAGAAGTTGAGGACAAGGAATGGCAACATTTACCATCAATAAAAACGGACAGCATTGGTTTTTTTGCAGGGGTAAAATCAAGATTAATACAAACAGGAGATTATGATTCTACTGCCACTGTAAATGATTCTCTTAAACTTGCAAACGCTTTGCAAAAATTTCAAAAACGCTATTTTCTAGATGAAGATGGTAAAATTGGGAAAAACACAATACCAGTATTGGATATGACTCCTGAAGATTGGGCCATTCAAATGGAAATGAACTTAGAGCGTTGGAGGTGGGAACCCGATAAATTTGAAAATCGCCACATGATTGTCAATCTCCCTGCTTTCAAAATGACAATTTTTGAAATGGACACAATTGTGATGTCATCTAAAATAGTTTGCGGTGCAGTAAAAACACAAACCCCAGAATTGGATAGTAAAGTAACGCAAATTGTATTGTATCCAAATTGGAATGTTCCATACAGCATAGCTTCCAAAGAAATTTTACCGAATATTAAACGCGACACAGCCTATTTACGCAAACACAGGTACGATGTATTGAATAATAATAACGAAATTGTTGATATCAAAAAAGTGGAATGGAAAAAATACAGTTCAAAAAACCTTCCCTACAAATTTCGACAAAGGACAGGAATTGATAATTCGCTGGGTATCATGAAATTTGAATTCAACAACAAATTTAGCGTGTACATGCACGACACAAATGCAAAAAAATATTTTCGATACACCACGCGTGCCTTTTCACATGGGTGTATGCGATTGGATAAATACATGGATCTAGCGCATTTTCTTTTACGCGATGACAGCATCAAAATACCAAGAGACACTTTTGACCTATGGAGTATGACACATAAACAGAAGAGAATCAATTTGCGGAAAACATTGCCCATTCATGTTCGGTACTTTACTTGTGATGTTGACACAAATGGAGCTGTTGCATTACATGCAGACATTTATTCGCGTGACAACAGAATGAGAAATGTTATTTACAGAACTCCTACTAAAGGAATTATAATTGTCCCTCAATCCACTACACCTCAAAACAAAAAATCGAAAGTTAAAAAAATATCGGTTTTCCTACGTGAAGAGGAAATGGCACTGTTTGCTTAATTAGCTACTCCTTTACAAGGCACAAACAATAAAATAAACTTCTTGTTATTACAAGTTATTTATTCCAAAATTCCATTTTATTGTTAGGATATCGTTTTGCATGAATAATTTTAACTTCATCAAAAAGGAGTGTTCTAAACTCTTCAACATTTCCCTTTTCAATTGCAGAAATAAAAATACAAGGATCTTTAATTTTACTCATCCAACTTTTTTTCAAACTTTTTAAAGTCAAAATCTTTTTTTGCTCTGTATTCACCTCATGGTCGTTTTTCGGAGGTTCTATGTAAGCATCTATTTTATTGAAAACTAAAATAGTGCGTTTATCTCCAGCTCCAATTTCAGCAAGTGTTTGCTGCACAACATTCAGCTGATCTTCAAAATTGGGATGCGAAATATCAACCACATGAAGCAAAATATCGGCTTCACGCGTTTCATCTAATGTTGATTTAAATGATTCTACTAATTGTGTTGGAAGTTTTCTTATAAACCCAACGGTGTCGGAAAGCAAAAAAGGTAAGTTGCCTATCACCACTTTTCTAACTGTCGTATCCAGTGTTGCAAATAATTTATTCTCTGCAAAAACATCCGATTTACTAAGCATGTTCATAATGGTAGATTTTCCTACATTGGTATAACCTACAAGCGCCACACGCACCAACTCGCCCCTACCCTTGCGTTGAGTAGCCATCTGCCGATCAATAATTTTTAAGTCTTCCTTTAATGCAGTAATCCGATCACGAATATTTCTTCTGTCTGTTTCAATTTCTTTTTCTCCTGAACCACCCCGCGCGCCTGTCCCCCCCCTTTGACGTTCCAAATGTGTCCACATACCTGTCAAACGAGGAAGCAAATATTGATTTCGTGCTAATTCAACTTGCGCTTTAGCATGAGAAGATCGTGCACGAGCAGCAAAAATATCCAGTATCAAAAGGTTGCGATCAAAAACTTTTTTACCTGTTTCCTTTTCTAAATTTCGCTGCTGTGAAGGGGAAAGCTCATCATCAAAAATGATGTAATTGATTTCATTAAGTTCACAAAATATTTTTATCTCATTTACTTTACCAGAACCTACATACAATCTATTGTCAGGATGGGATAGCTTTTGTGTAAAGTTTTTTACGGGTATAATATCAGCTGTACGCGCTAAAAACGCCAACTCCTCCAAGTACTCCGTCATTTGCTCCTCGTCTTGGCGTTTATCAATTACGCCGACAAGCACTGCACGAGATTCAAATTTTTCTATTGGTGGGGGATTTTTCATTATCAGAAAACGAGCAAAATAGAATTAAAAATAGTTAGGCAATTCAATTATCTCCGTAGGAGTTCTGCATATTTAGCAACGGCATTCAGCTGTTCAACATTTAAGTCAGATGCAAATGAGCGCATTCCATTTTTCCCATCACGCATTATAGCTAGAACAGCAGCAGAATTAATTTTACTAGTCACAAGATTAGCTGCACCCATAGAACCCAAATCGCCATTTTCGCCATGGCACAAAGAACATTTTTCTGAATACAAAACTTTCCCTTCATCGGGAACTCCTGCTTGATGTGAAGTAGAATCTATTGAAGTCTTTTTTGTCACATCAGTTCCACACGAGAAGCAAAAAAAAACAGTAAGCGAGAAAACAATAAAAATCGAAACGCTTTTTTTCATTATTATTTTATTAATACCAATGGTAACTAGTAAACTTTTGCATAAACGGCCAAGGAATCATTGCAACGATTAGCAAAAGTGCAATGGTAAAATAAATAGCTAATTTTTTAAATTTTAATTTATCAGTTGCTGCGCGCTTGGATGTTGAATAACCAATTGTTACCAATGTTATTGCCGCAAGCATTCCTACAATATGTTCCACAGAGAAAAAGCGTTGCAATGGATCTTTCATCGAAGCTGCAAAATCAAAAGTCGAGTTCGTTACAAGTTGTAAGTATAGCACCAAGCCAAGCACCAATTGGATATGAATTGAGATCAAAGTAAAAAGTGCAAGCTTTTTATCTCCTAAAGTAAAAGGTTTGCTACCAAGCCATCCTGCAAACGATTTAACAATAGTTATAATTAGTAAAATAAGGGCCAGCCAACGCAAGCCGGAATGGGAATGTTTTAAAATGTCTTCCATAATTATATAATTGAATTACAAAATTAAGGAAATAATAACAAGGGGCATCATCTATTATGCAAATACACTATTCTGTGTCTATATTTGCGTTCGCTGAAAATAAATCTGATGAAAATAAATATTCTGTATTTAGCTCTAATTCTTTGTGCACTTAACTCCCAAGCACAAACCTCTACATTTCCAGTAAACGGTGCAACGGATAACAGGCATACAATTTATGCATTTACCAATGCACATATTCAAACTGACCCTGAAGTTGCGATCGAAAACGGAATAATGCTTATTCAAGATGGAGTTATTTTAGAAATAGGCACAGCAGTTAAAATCCCGCAGTCTGCCATAATTTACGACCTCAAAGGAAAATGTATTTATGCTTCGTTTATTGATTCCTATACAAATTATGGAATGCCTGAAATTAAACGAGGGGAATGGTCGCCAAGACCACAAACAACATCGTTCAGAGAAGGAGCATTCGGTTGGAATGAGGCCTTGAAACCTGAAACCGATGCTGCTAAAATTTTTACATCAAATATCAAAGATGCCGAAGAATTACGCAACATTGGTTTTGGTACCGTGCAGTCATTTAACAAAGATGGTATTGCGCGTGGTACCTCTGTGTGTGTGACATTAAATGCAGAAGATGGCGATAATGCTGTGATGGTTAAAGATAAAGCTACTGCTTGTTTCTCACTCGACAAGGGTTCTTCGAAGCAAGATTACCCATCTTCTGCAATGGGTGCGATTGCATTATTAAGACAAACAAGTTATGATGCCGAATGGTACAGAAACGAAAAAAATAAAAAAGAATTTAACATTACGCTTGAAGCTTGGAATGGTAATTTATCACTGCCACAAATTTTTGAAACGACCGATAAGTGGAATGCGGTACAAGCAGATAAATTAGGAGATGAATTTAAAGTACAATATATTTTTAAAGGAAGCGGCAACGAATACCAGCGGATGACTGAAATGAAAAACACATCTGCTAAATTCATTCTTCCAATAAACTTTCCTGTTGGTTACGAAGTGGAAGATCCTTACGATGCGGAATTTATTGGATATGCAGAATTGAAGCATTGGGAACTTGCACCTATCAACCCAGTAGCTTTTGAAAAAAACAACATTAAATTCGCCTTAACCACATCAGATTTAAAAGACAAAAACACTTTTTGGGAAAACCTTCTTAAAGCAATTGATTATGGTCTTTCTGAAACAGAAGCGTTGCGGTCTTTGACTGAAACTCCAGCAACATTAGTTGGAATTTATGATAAAACAGGTTCACTTAAAAAAGGGAAACTTGCTAATTTTATCATTACAAATAAAAATATATTCAAAGATGATGCCGTAATTTATGAGAATTGGATTAAAGGACATCAGTACATTCTACAAGACTACAACGCCATTGACATTCGTGGAACTTATAACCTAGTTATTAATACAAGTGCAGCACCTAGTTTAAAAATTGAAGGCGATCAATTTAAAATTAAGTCAAATTTTATGCTTGGCGATTCAATCACTGAAAATGTAAATGTTTCAATTATTGGAAGTATTGTTACCATTTCCTATTCGAATAAAACAAGTGACGGTACAGTAAGATTATCAGGAATTGTTAACGCAACATCGAAGTCCATGAGTGGTCGCGGACAATTAGCAAATGGAACATGGGTGGATTGGATGGCAACTCAAAAATCTAGTTTTACAGAAAAGATAGCCGACAAAGACACTACAGTTAATGTTTACCCAACATTAGATGATGTTATTTATCCGTTCCAAGCATATGGAAGAAAGAAAAAGGATCCATTAGCGTTCGAAAATATTTCCACAACTTACAATTCAGTATTAATTAAAAATACAACAGTATGGACAAATGAAGCTGATAGCATTCTTTCAAATACAGATGTGCTCATCAGTAATGGAAAAATATCAAAAATTGGAAAGAACATTAGTGCGCCTACAAGTTGCAAAGTAATTGATGGAACAAATAAATTTTTAACTCCCGGAATAATAGATGAGCATTCTCATATTGCAATAAGCGGCGGTGTAAATGAAGGAACGCAGGCATCAAGTGCAGAAGTACGAATTGGAGATGTAATATATCCTGACGATATTCAAATTTACAGACAACTTGCAGGAGGTGTAATAGCATCTCAACTTTTGCATGGTTCAGCAAATCCTATTGGAGGTCAATCTGCAATTATAAAATTACGTTGGGGGGCAGCAGCAGAACAAATGAAAATTGAACTTGCGCCCGCGTTCATCAAATTTGCATTAGGAGAAAATGTAAAGCAAAGTAATTGGGGGGATTATAATGTCAGCCGATTTCCACAAACGCGCATGGGAGTAGAGCAAGTTTACTACGATCATTTTATTCGCGCAAAAGAATACAATGCCGGCTGGGAAAAATACAAAGCCCTCTCAGCTTCCGAAAAATTAAAAACTAATGCACCTCGTCGCGACCTAGATTTAGAAGCGATTGCTGAAATACTTTCAGGGAAAAGAAATATTACTTGTCATTCCTATGTTCAATCCGAAATTGCAATGCTCATGCATGTGTCAGACTCAATGGGCTTTAAGGTAAATACTTTTACACACATTTTAGAAGGGTATAAAGTAGCAGACATAATGAAAGAACACGGAATTGGTGGTTCAAGTTTTTCTGATTGGTGGGCCTATAAATATGAAGTGAAAGACGCAATTCCGTATAATGCAGCAATCATGTCACGCGTAGGAATTGTTGTTGCTATAAATTCTGATGATGCAGAAATGGCTCGACGTTTGAACCAAGAAGCTGCCAAAGGAATTAAATATGGAGGAATGTCAGAAAGAGAAGCATTCAAAATGGTTACGCTTAACCCAGCAAAACTTTTGCACCTCGATCAATTCATGGGTAGTATTAAAATAGGTAAAGACGCTGACCTTGTTTTATGGAATGGCAATCCAACTTCTATTTATTCTAAACCGGAAAATACAATTGTTGATGGTAAAATTTTATTTGATCTTGGTGATGATTTAAATTTAAGAAAAGAGATGGCGGTAGAAAAAGCTCGAATCATTCAAAAAATGATGCTTAAAAAAGGAGAGGGTGAATCAACACAAAAACCAGCATGGCATAAACAAAGATTATGGGAATGTGAAGATTTAATTGAAGATGAAAATTATTTAAATGCAAATTAAGAAAAATATTTTCAGTGCCGATAAAAAATAGTTCAATGCAAACAACCATGAAAAAAGTATTCAGTATATTAATATCGATTTTTTGTTTTACAAATTTATGTTTTGCACAGCAGCCCATTCCGGCAAAAAAACAAACGAAAAGTATTTTGTTGATGAATGGAACTGCTCATTTAGGAAATGGATCCGTAATTCAAAATTCTTTGGTTGGTTTTAAAGATGGGAAAATCACTTTGATTGGCGATGCGAAAAATGTACGAATTGACAAAAGTCAATGGGATACAACAATCAATTGTTTTGGGAAACAAATTTATCCAGCAATAATTGCAGCCAATAGTACACTTGGACTAACAGATTTAGATGCCGTACGTGCCACGAATGATTTTAATGATGTCGGTGATTATAATCCACATGTGCGTTCACAAATTGCTTATAATACAGATTCTAAAATTCCCCCAACAACTCGTACTAATGGAGTTTTAATTGCACAGGCTACTCCGCGCGGAGGAGTAATTTCAGGCACCTCAAGTATAATGAGTATGGATGGTTGGAATTGGATGGATGCAACTCTAAAAACTGATGATGGTGTACATTTAAATTGGCCTTCCTATTATTCAAGAAACTGGAATGAAAATGCTGGATTTGGTATGTATTCACAAAATAAAGATTATGATGGGCAAAAGCAAGTGTTGGATAAATTTTTTGCTGAGTCTCAAGCATATTCAAAACTTTCAAACGTTAGCGAAAAAAACTTGAGGTTAGAAGCGATGCGTGGACTTTTTAGCGGCACAAAAAATCTTTACATACACGCTGAACTTTTAAAAGAAATTACAGAAGCGATTACCTTTTCAAAAAAACATGGAATTGCGCATGTGGTAATTGTTGGTGGTTCCGACAGTTGGAAATGCATTGAAATTTTAAAGAAAAATAATATTGCTGTGATGCTAAATCGCGTGCACAGTCTTCCATTACGCGACGACGACGACATAGACCAACCTTACAAAACAGCAGCCCAATTACAAGAAGCGGGCATACTTTTTTGTATTCAAAATGCAGGAGATATGGAAGCTGCAGGAGCAAGAAATCTTCCATTTCAAGCAGGAACTGCAGTGGCTTATGGATTAACACCAGAGCAAGCCATTGCGGCTATTACAGGCAATACAGCAAAAATTTTAGGGATCGATAACGTAATGGGTACTTTAGAATATGGAAAAGATGCGAGTCTATTTATATCAGAAGGCGATGTGCTCGATATAAAAACGAACAATGTTACTTATGCATTTATTCAAGGAAAAAAATTGGATTTGCGGAATGAACAGCAGGAATTGTATCACAGGTATGAGGAAAAATATGGAATAAAAAATAAATAATTTAAATTTTTCCCTTTATCATACTACTTTCAAAAGACAAAAATCATTCTTTCCCTTTTGCAACAAAATATATTTCCCATTAATTAAATTCGAAACATTTACAAGCATTTTCGGATCCGTTACTTTCTGCTTATTTAATGAAACACCGTTTCCTTTAATCATTTTCATTGCATCTCCATTGGAGTCAAACATTTTTGAGTGGCTTGTCAGCAATTCAACTACACCTACTCCAGCATCCATTTCACTTTTAGTAATATCAATTGAAGCAGTACCTGAATCGGCCAACATTCCTAAAAACTGTTGCGTATCCAAAGCCATAATTCTATCCACAGCATCTTTACTCATAAAAATTTCGGTCACATTCAAAACAGCATCTAATGCTTGTTGTCCGTGAACGCGAATGGTAATGTTTTCGGCCAATGTTTTTTGTAATTTTCTTAAATGAGGTTCTGACTGGTGTTCAACTTCAAGTTTCTCAATTTCTTCTTTCCCTTTTAGTGTAAATATTCGGATATAGTTTTCCGTATCCAAATCTGCTGCGTTTAACCAAAACTGATAAAAATCATAAGGAGAGGTCCGCTTTGGATCGAGCCAAATATTACCACTTTCGGTTTTCCCAAACTTTGTTCCGTCCGCTTTCTTAATCAAATGAGTAGACAATCCCCAAGCATCTCCACCATCTTTACGACGGATCAATTCAGTTCCCGTATAAATATTTCCAAGTTGGTCCGAACCGCCCATTTGAATTTTTACACCATGGTGTTTCCATAAATGATAAAAATCGTATCCTTGAATTAACTGGTAAGAGAATTCAGTAAATGACATTCCTTCGCGCACATCACCAGCAATTCTTTTCTTCACCGATTCTTTTGCCATCATGTAGTTAACGGTAATGTGTTTTCCTACATCTCTTATAAAACTTAAAAAAGAAATTTCTTTAAACCAATCATAATTATTTACTATCAGCGCTGAATTTTCTCCACAATTAAAATTTAAAAACTTTTCTAATTGTTTTTTCTGGGCCGACAGATTGTGTTGCAAGGTTTTTTCATCCAATAAATTTCGTTCTGACGATTTACCAGAAGGATCGCCCACCATGCCTGTTGCTCCACCAACCAAAGCAATCGGTTTATGCCCACATTGTTGAAAATGCAGAAGAGTCATAACCTGAACTAAATTTCCCAAACCGAGTGAGTCGGCGGTAGGATCAAAGCCAATGTATCCGCAAACCAGTTCCTTTTGAAGCAGCTCTTCGGTACCAGGCATTACGTCGTGTAGCATTCGACGCCATTTCAGCTCTTCTATGAAGTTCTTTCTCATTTATTAGCAAAGATAGTATTGGATGCTGAAAATTAGGAAAGTTTAGTAAATCCAAGACAAATTTGAAAAATTTATAAAAGGGTGGCGTTTTTGGTCTATATTTAACACAAATTAACATAAACCAAAATAAAAATATGGAAAATCAGAATCCTAATCCTCAAAACACAATGGGAATGCAACAGGATGTTCCCAATGCAACACTTGTTCTTGTATTGGGAATTTGCTCACTAGTAATTTGTGGATTTGGTCCAATACTCGGAACCATCGGACTTGTTATGTCTGGTTCAGGGAAGAAGGCTTACGAATTGAATCCTTCCATGTATAAGGAATCATCTTTCAAAAATTTGAATGCTGGAAGAATTTGTTCGATTATTGGATTGTGTTTAGGGGTTTTTATCTGGATCTATTACATCGTCGTTCTTGTTTTTATTGGAACAGCGATGACGCATTTTTAGAATTAATATCCAATCAAATTGGCACAATTAGGTATTAGTAATTAATTTTCCGCTATGAACTTGGATTGGTTTCGTCAGCATATGTTGGCTTGCCCATTCAAGTACATAACGGGTTATGATTGTCCCGGCTGCGGGCTGCAGCGTTCATTCATAGAATTGCTGAACGGAAATATTAGGGAATGTTTTTCCCTTTATCCACCCTTATTTCCAATAATCATCCTCGTTATCATTTTGATTTTTCAACTTAAGTTTCGAAAACCATTTGGATCGAAAATTCTGATAGGACTGATTATTTTTTCATCTCTGGTGATTGTCATCAGTTATATTCTAAAACAGGTGTATTTTCATTCCCATTTGTAATAAAAAAACTGTCTCACAAAAATTGGATGCTGAAAATTAGGAAAGTTTAGTAAATCCAAGACAAATTTGAAAAATTTATAAAAGGGTGGCGTTTTTGGTCTATATTTAACACAAATTAACATAAATAATGCAGCAAAAATTGGAGGTCAGAAACCAATCAAAAAAACGGGGCGGATTCCGAAAAGTCTTATGAGTAGGTAAAAATTTAATACAATTAAAATGAAAAAAATAATTTTTAATTTGACAGCTATTGCATTTGTTTCTTTGTTGTTAACAAGTTGCGGAGGTAACTCTATTGAAAGCGATGCTAAGAAATATGCGGAGCTAATGTGTAAAGCACAAAAATTGGCTACTGAAGGGGCTGCAAAAGCTGCTACAGGAGATATGTCCGCTTTGACAGAAAGTACCAAATTGGCATCTGAAGCTGCAACTTTAATGAAAGAGTGGGAAGGAAAATACACTTCTGATTCTGACAAGAAAAAATTAGCAGACGCCTATTTGATAGAAATGGGCAATTGCAAATAATTTAACAAACAAGTGGAGA
>NSIF01000051.1 GCA_002737665.1 Flavobacteriales bacterium
TCTGGTGCGCAAATTTGTTCAACTGATTATTACAAAGCCGATGTTCGTGCAGGCCAATTAGGTTGGTCATCTTATGCCGTTTTTTTTCCTGATAATATGTTGGCTAGAAAAAATCCAGTAAGTGCTGCAGGAATCAATACTTATAATCGTATTGACGATTGATAAATAATTTTGCAAGCTATTGTAATAGCTTTGGCAATTTTAAATTAAGGTTTTTTCGAGCAATTTTTTTAGTAACAATTGTTTTGCAGGAGTTTTTACAGAACTCCTTAGTAAACCTTACCTTTGTGACCAATGTCAGATTTAATCGCAATAGTTGGTCGGCCCAATGTAGGCAAATCCACACTTTTTAATCGCTTAGTTGGTCACCGTCAGGCAATTGTAGATGCTATTTCGGGCGTAACACGCGATCGTCATTATGGTCATTCGGAATGGAATGGAAGAAAATTTTCTGTTGTGGATACTGGTGGGTATTCTGAGGGCTCAGCCGATGTTTTTGAAGCAGAAATTCGTCGCCAAGTTGAAATTGCGATGGAGGAAGCAAATATTATTTTATTTGTTGTCGATGCCATGGAAGGAATTACAGCCCTGGACGAAATTGTAGCAAACATAATTCGTAAGAGTAAAAAGAAACATTTTCTAATTGCTAATAAGGTTGACACAGGCGATAAAAATTTTGCTGCGGCTGAATTTTATAAATTAGGATTGGGCGATCCCTATCCGGTTTCAGCAGTGAATGGTGCAGGTTCTGGAGAGTTATTGGATGAATTGGTACTGCACCTTAATCCTGAAGAGCCAGCGATAGAAATTAAAATTCCAAAGATTGCCATTGTAGGAAGACCAAACGCTGGTAAATCTTCAATTCTTAATGCCTTGATTGGTGAAGAGAAACATATTGTAACCGACATAGCAGGAACTACTAGAGATACTATTGATACTCATTTTAATGGTTTTGGTTTTGATGTAATGTTGATGGATACGGCAGGTCTTCGTAAGAAAACTAAAGTTCATGAGGATTTGGAATTTTATTCGGTCATGCGCACCATCAAAGCTATTGAGGAATGTGATATTTGTTTATTGGTAGTTGATGCGTTAGAAGGATTCGAAGGCCAGGATATGAATATTTTTCACCTTGCAATTAATAATAAAAAGGGAATTGTAATTCTTGTAAACAAGTGGGATTTGGTAGAGAAAACACATAAGACTACCAAAGAGTTTGAGGAACGCATTTTAGAAAAAATAAGACCATTTAAAGATGTTCCAGTTCTTTTTACAAGTGCAACAACTAAGCAGCGCGTTTTGAAATCGATTGAATTAGCGATGATGGTTTTTGAAAATCGTGCTCGTCGCATTCCAACATCTAAGTTGAATGATGTCATGCTTCCAATAGTTGAACATACACCACCCCCAAGTTTTAAGGCCAGCTATGTGAAAATTAAATATGTTTCACAGTTGCCAACTAAAACGCCTGTGTTTGCATTTTTTTGTAATCACCCACAGTATGTGCAGGAATCGTATAAGCGTTTTTTGGAAAATAAAATAAGAGATAATTTCGAATTTACAGGCGCTCCCATTGCAATAGTTTTTAGGAAAAAATAATTCATTATTAATATTTTCTAGGCAAGTAATATTTTTTTTATTTTCGGTCCTTTAACTATCAATTTATTAAAATTAATGTAGGTTATTGTAGTAGATTTAGATATTCATATTTATGCAATCTAAAAAACTTGTTTTTTTCCTATCTTTTTATTGCCTAATTGGAGGTGCTTTTTCTCAAACGCATGATTCTATCGAATTAAAAAAAAGTTTGAAAATTCATTTGCCACCATGGATTCATAATATGGTTTATGATACGGCAAGTTCTACTAAGCCTCGTTTTTTAATTTATCCTACTGTTGCGTATTCTCCTGAGACACTTTGGGAGTTTGGTATTAGTAGTTTGATTGTTTTTCATCATAATAACGATACCACCCTCCGTTTGAGTGAAATAAGTATGTTTGGATTCTATACACAGAAAAAACAATTAGGATTATGGATTGATCATTCTATTTATGGCCGTAATAATAAATTCATGACTTTAGGGAAAATACGATTTCAAAATTATCCCTTGTCTTATTATGGAGTTGGGTCTAATATTTCAGATAAACCTTTAGCTATAGTCAATGCCAATTATTATAATGCTAGAGAACGGTTTATTTACCGTATTCGCAATAATTTATTTGCTGGCTTGGAACTCGATTATCAGCAAATAAATAAGATTGATTTTCAATGGAATGGTGGGCTTGGATCTTCTACTCCAGATGCTTTATTACCAAAGGGTGCTAATGGAAGCCAGAATTTAGGTATTGGCTTGGGAGTTTTAATTGACTCCCGCCACAATATATTAAATGTACGTGATGGTTATCTTTTTGAAGTAGCTTATATACATTATGGAAATTTATTCGCTCAATCCTTTCGTATGAATACATTGTTTTTCGATGGGCGTTATTTTTTGCCTACTAACAAGAATCAGGTCTTAGCTTTTCAATTAGTCGGTCAGTTTTCGAATGGTAATGTTCCTTTTAATCAATTGAGTTTAATGGGAGGTGAAAGTATTATGCGGGGGTATTATTTAGGTCGCTACCGCGATAAAAATTACTTGGCTACACAAGTTGAATATCGTTTTTTACCTTTTAGTTTTAGTAAGCGTTTGGGCGGTGTACTTTTTGGGTCTTTAGGTTCAGTTTCAGAGACGTTTCCTACCCAAAATTATAAATGGTCGGCTGGCGCAGGATTGCGTTATTTAATATTTCCTAAAAAAGATGTTTTTACTCGAATTGATTTAGGAGTAAACCCCCAAGGATATGGTATTTATTTTTATATAGGCGAATCATTTTAGTGAAAATTATATTATTATAATTTATTAAATTATTTTGAACTCTTCAGTGAAAAATTTTTGAAATAGCAACAGAATCATATTTTTATAAAAAAATGTACGAATCAAGTTTTTATTGATTTATAAACTAAATTTATAGAAGTGTTTTAGAAGCTACCATTTATTACCAATTCCTATCTTTGTTATATTAATAACATTTAATTTTATGATTCTTGGGGCAGAAAATATTTTAAAAAAATACAAAAATCGTGTTGTTGTACAGGATGTTTCAATTCATGTGAAACAAGGAGAGATTGTGGGTTTGCTAGGACCTAATGGAGCAGGGAAAACAACCTCATTTTATATGATCGTGGGCATGATAAAGCCCAATGGAGGCAGGATTTATTTAGATGATTTAGATATCACCACTGAACCAATGTATCGCAGAGCTCAATTGGGAATTGGTTACCTTGCTCAAGAAGCTTCAATTTTTAGAAAACTTAGTGTTGAAAAAAACATTAAAGCTGTTTTGGAATTGACCAAGCTTACACGAGGGGAACAAAATTCAAAGCTGGAAAGTTTACTCGACGAATTTGGTTTGCAGCGTATTCGTTACAATATTGGCGATTCGCTTTCAGGTGGTGAGCGGCGTAGAACAGAAATAGCAAGGGCGCTTGCAACTGACCCTAAATTTATTTTACTCGACGAGCCCTTTGCCGGTGTTGATCCAATTGCAGTGGAAGATATTCAGAATGTTGTATCAAGTTTAAAGAAAAAAAATATTGGTATTCTAATTACCGATCATAATGTTCACGAAACATTGTCTATTACCGATCGTGCCTATTTATTATTTGAAGGTAAAATTCTTAAAGCAGGCACTGCAGAAGAGTTGGCCAATGACGAACAAGTAAGACGAGTTTATCTTGGAAAAAATTTCGAATTAAGAAAATATTAGCTTGCTTACTTTTTCGAATCGTTACTCAACCTTTTCTTAAACTCAGTACTTCCAGCTCTTAGGTAGGAGGCATATTTGTCTACTGGTGTATAGCCATAAGCAGAATCAGTAAGCATTTTTTCATTTGTATCTAAAAGTATGTATAGCGGTTGTGCATTCGACCCATATTTGTCAATTTGCAATTGACTCCACTTGTGCCCCCAAGTTTCAATGCTAATGCCATCTTTTGTTTTGTATTTAAGGTTTTCAGGAAGCTCTTTTTTATCATCGCAATACAGTGATACGACAACATAATCGTTTCTCAATTGATTGATCACAGATGGGTCAGGCCATACATTGTCTTCCATTCTTCGGCAGTTTGCACAATTGTAACCAGTAAAATCTACGATTAATGGTTTGCCTTGTTTTTTAGCATAGTCCAGTGCTAGTTTATAATCTTTGAAACAATTCAATTGCAAAGGACATTCTTCTGGATTAACACCTTCAATCGCAACACTGTTTTCATGTTTCGAAAAATAACTTGCATTTTCACTGTAATAAGTTGGAGGAAGTATTCCGCTTAATGCACGCACTGGAGCACCCCAGATACCAGGAACCATATAGATTACAAATGAAAATGTTAAGATTGCAATAATGATTCTTGGAACAGAGATATAGTTGAGTTCGCCGCTATCATGCGCAAATTTAAGTTTACCCAATAAGTAAAACCCAATGATTGAAAAACAAACAATCCAAATTGCTAAGAATACTTCTCTAGTAATTATTCCCCAGTGGTAGGCAAGGTCAACGTTTGATAGAAATTTTAATGCTAAAGCAAATTCCAGTAAACCCAAAATTACTTTTATGGAATTCAACCAACCTCCTGATTTTGGAAGTGAGTTTAACCAACCAGGGAACATTGCGAATAAAGCAAAAGGTAAGGCAAGCGCAAGAGAAAATCCAAACATTACAAATAGCGGTCCTGTAATTCCAATACTTAATGCCTGCACAAGTGCAGTGCCCACAATTGGACCCGTGCACGAAAAGGAAACCAATGAAAGCGTAAAGGCCATGAAAAATATTCCCATTAAGCCACCTTTGTCAGAAGCTTTATCAATTTTATTTACGAATGCAGATGGGAGAGTTATTTCGAAAGCGCCTAAAAAAGAAATTCCGAAAATGAGGAAAATTAAAAAGAATGCTAAATTAAACCAGATGTTAGCAGATAGTTGATTTAATGCCATCGCATTTCCTGAAACTAATGTTACTAATAAGCCTAAAGAAACATAAATTACAATTATTGATAAAGCATAAATCAATGCATCACGAATACCTTGTTTTCTAGTTCGTGCTCGTTTTGTAAAAAAACTAACGGTCATCGGAATCATAGGAAATACACAGGGTGTAAGCAGTGCAATTAATCCTCCTGCTAAGCCACCAAGAAAAGCCGCCCATAGAGAAGTTCCGTTACTATTATCCTTTTCGTCCCCATCTTCATTACTGTTATTGGGTGTAACTGGTGTAGGAGTCTGCTCAACAACTTTTGTAATAGTATCTTTTGCAGTAATAGTTGGTGTTTCAGGATTCACTGGCTCAACAGGAGTGGTTACTGTTCCTGTACAATTTGCACCATTAATTTGAATCGAAAAAGTTGGTGATGGAAAAAAGTTAACACAACTGCCTTCGTTGCATACCATACCATCAATTGCTCCTGTAATACTAAAATTTGAAGTTGATTTTACTTTTATTCTTTGTTTAAAAGTTACAGTAGTTTCAAAGTACCGCAATACTTGATTATCAAAAACAGGTTCTGCTTTTTCAATTGGTTTGGGCTCTATTGTTGTCCCAATTAATTCATATTTATTTGATTTGTCGAATTTAAAAAGTGTAGGAAGCGGTCCGTCTGGGGTTTCGATTTGTGAATAGAGGTGGTACCCTTTATCAATTTGCGCTTTTAATAGTAAATCATATTCACAATCATTAATCTTGTTGGCTGAAAACGACCATTTCACATGCAAATCTGGAGATATTGCAAAAAGCGAGGTTGCCATCAACATAATGCTAATAAGCAATGTTGACTTTACTACAAAACGATTTTTAATTATCATAAAATTTTCATCAATTATAATCAAAAATAAGGTTATTATATTAAAATGTGGGCTTGTAGAATCAAATTCTTAACAATAATTGTAATGTTACGTATTTTTATACATATGTTCTACTAAAGGATTGCTATCATTGACCTAAATATTAAATCCAGTTGTATTGATAATCAAATATATAAAAAATAGTATCTTTTAATTTTACTAAATTTAAGCATAATAACTACTCAAAAGTTTCAATTACCTTATATGGACTTTTCAACAGATAATTTGTCCTTGATTTTTATTTTAAGTTGTTTGTTTTCTATCCTTTTTGCCATTCAATTAATGCTAAATTTGTTACCTAATTAAATAAAAATCATGAGCAACACAATTACACTTCAAAATACGGCGCTTAGTGCTAAACACATTTCCCTTGGCGCAAAAATGGTTCCATTTGCAGGATACAACATGCCTGTTTCTTATACTGGATTAAACGAGGAACATGCAATCGTTAGAGCTGGAGTTGGTGTTTTTGATGTTTCTCACATGGGTGAATTTGTTCTCAAAGGTGATAGAGCGCTTGATCTCATTCAATATGTAACTTCAAATGATGCTGCTCAATTGTATGATGGTCGTGTGCAGTATTCTTGCTTGCCAAATGGAGTAGGAGGAATTGTAGATGATCTTTTGGTTTATAGGATTGATGAAAAAACATACATGCTTGTTGTCAATGCTTCCAATATAGAAAAAGATTGGAATTGGATTTCAAAACATAACACATTTGGTGTTGAGATGAAGAATATTTCTGATCGCACTTCTCTTCTTGCAGTACAAGGTCCCAAAGCAATGGAAGTGCTGCAACGCTTGACGGATGTTAAATTAGATACTGTACCCTATTATCATTTCGTGAAGGGAAAATTTGCAGGAGAAGAAAACATTGTCATTTCAAATACTGGCTATACAGGATCTGGTGGATTTGAAATTTATTTTGACAACGAAGTGGCGAATAAAATTTGGGATTCAATTTTTACTGCGGGAGAAGCGTTTGGGATTAAACCAATTGGTCTTGGTGCCAGAGATACACTACGTTTGGAAATGGGATTTTGCTTGTATGGTAATGACATTGATGACACGACTTCTCCAATTGAAGCAGGTTTAGGTTGGGTCACAAAATTCAATAAGGAGTTTATTGATAAAAAGTTTTTACAAGATCAAAAAGAAAAGGGTGTTGCTCGTAAACTTATTGCATTTGAAATGATTGACCGAGGCATTCCTCGCCACGATTATGAAATTACGGATGCAACTGGAGCAAATATTGGAAAAGTTACTTCTGGAACACAAGCGCCTACTTTGCAAAAAGGTATAGGAATGGGCTATGTGAAAACAGAAATTGCAAAACTTGATTCTGAAATTTTTATAAAAGTCCGTGATAAATTATTGAAAGCAAAAATAGTGAAGCTACCATTTTACAAGAAATAAAAATTTATTTTCAGGTCTCTTTTTGATTTGAAATACATTTGATTAATTATGTCTGAAAAATCAGTGGTAAAGGTTGACGCTTGCTTTTCTCCCCATTTGTATTCTTTATACAAAGAGGAAGAAAACATTGTGGTAATTATAGATATTTTCAGGGCAACCACTGCCATTTGTACTGCTTTTCAGCATGGAGCAAAAGAAATAATTCCTGTTGCTACCATAGAAGAGGCGAGGAGCTATTTGCAAAAAGGAATTCTTGTTGGCGCCGAACGGGATGCAATTAAAGTAGATGGTTTTGATTTTGGAAATTCACCTTACGATTATATGGGCGATCATGTTTTTGGAAAAACAATCGCGTTAACGACTACAAATGGGACACAGGCAATTGAGGTTTCAAAAAACGCATTTAAGGTTGTCGTTGGAGCATTCACAAATATTAGCGCACTTTGTGATTGGTTAGTTACTCAAAATAAAAATATTTTATTGCTTTGCTCTGGTTGGAAAAACCGGTTTAATTTAGAAGACTCACTTTTTGCTGGTGCAATGACTTTTGAATTACTCAAAAGAAATCCCGACCTTAAACTCGGTGATGCTGCACTTGCTTTAGATTATCTGTACCAACTAGCAAGTAAAAATCCAATAAAATTTCTTAGCCGCGCTTCCCATAAAGAACGGCTTCATAAATTGAATTTAAAGGATGATATTCGTTATTGTTTACAAAAGGATTTAACAAACTGCATCCCTGTTCTTGAAAAAGGTATTCTTGTTAATATGAATTATTAAATGAACATTTATTAAATTGTTAAAATGAAAACGCTAATACGGATTACTTTATTTTTTTCACTTGCTTTTGTTATTTTCTTGTTTTTACTTCCAAAACAAGAAGCGAAGTCTTGGGGTTTTTATGGTCATAAGAAAATAAATAGGATGGCGGTTTTTACTTTGCCTCCTGAAATGTTGGGTTTTTATAAAAAACACATTGAATACATTACTGCTCATTCGGTTGATCCTGATATGCGCAGGTATGCTTATAAAGAAGAGGCGCCACGTCATTATATCGACATTGACCATTATGGTCCAAATTGTTTTGACAGCGTACCTCGATTATGGAAAAAAGCAGTTGCTAAATATTCAGAAGATACTTTGAATGCTTATGGAATTGTACCGTGGTGGATAGATGTGATGACTTTCCGTCTAAAGCAAGCATTTAAAGATGGCGATGTGGATAAAATACTTCAGGTTTCTGCGGAGATTGGTCATTATGTAGGTGATGCACATGTTCCATTACATACCACAGAAAATTACAATGGTCAGTTTTCAAATCAAGTTGGTATTCATGGATTTTGGGAGTCAAGTATTCCAGAAATGTTAGCTGAAAAATATGATTATTTTGTTGGAAGGGCTGCCTATGTGGAATCACCAATAAATGCAGCTTGGGAAATTGTGCATCAAAGTCATTTAGCATTGGACTCTGTTTTTAATTTTGAATCAAAGCTTAATGCAACAACTCCACCTGATCGGAAATATGCATTTGTAAATCGTGGAAATACTACAGTTAAAACCTATAGTGAAGAATATACTTTGGCTTATAGTCAGATGTTGAATGGAATGGTGGAGCGCAGGATGCGAGCTTCTATAATTATGGTTGGTAGTTTATGGTACACAGCTTGGGTTAATGCCGGTCAACCAGATCTTACTAAATTAGAAAATATAGAAGTGAGTGATTCAGCGAAAAAGGCACAAGAGCAGGAAGAGTTTCTTTGGAAAAATGGTAAATTTAAAGTGAAGGGTCACGAAGATTAGTTAGAAAAATAGCAGCAGGAAACGTCCTGCAACTGCTTTTAATACGGCACGAAATCCGACCCATAAAATATATATAGTGTAAGTCCAATTTCTTTCCTGTGGAAGGAAAAGTTCAGCATAAGCCGGTTGTGTCTCTAAAATGGCGGACATAAAAAGAATTTTTCTCCGTACAGCACTTTTCTTTTTTGAGAATGCAAATGCGCTATCAACCATTCCAATTGTGCTCGGATTTTTTAAAATAAAGTGAAGTATTTTTTCTTCACTCTCGATTGTAATTGGACGGATTTGCATTGCAGTTTCATACAATGAAATTGATTTTGCATTCGGAGTTTTTCCATCTAGGAGGTAGCGACCAAAAATTTCAGCTTCTTTTGTGAATTGATTCATGGTCCAATTAGAGTATTCCGCTTTTAGTTGTTAGGCTCTCTTAATTTTTCATTCATTAAAGCAATTTCTTGAGCCAATTTTTTATTTTGTTCTTGTAATTTGGAAACTACTACCGACAAATGGAGTAGGTAAACGAGCACTGCAAAAATAGCACCAGTAAAAACTAAATTTGGAGGTGCTTTAATTCCGATGAAGTCGGAAACCACATCAAGTCCACTTCTCCAAAATGAAAAGACAATTAAAAGAATGGAGCATACAATCCAAATAATTGCATATTCTTCACGCAGTTTCCCTCTTAATATTAATCGTGCAATAAATAGTATGAATAAGATACTTGCAACGATTGCAATGATTTGAACTCTTTCCACTGAAATTTATTTATGCTTTAAATAAAATTACTTTTTTTCGTTCCATGTTTTGTAAATCGCTTGTTGCCCCTGTTGGAATGGTTGCGCAAATCGACTCGGCTCACATTCTTTTAAAGTAGCTTGACATTCTTTGGGTAATTGTTGGTATAATTCTGTTCCCTTTGTTTTCCATTCTATCATTTTATCGCTCACATCTTTTATCACAGCACCTGGATTGCCCACTACTACTTTTCTTTTTGGGATAATTGTATCTGCGGTAATGAGTGTTAATGCTCCAACTATCGAGTCTTCACCAATCACAGCATTATCCATAATCACAGCATTCATTCCAACTAAACAATTTTTTCCAATTGTTGCTCCATGAATAATTGCGCCGTGACCAATGTGTGCGCCTGCTTGCAGGTGAACTTTAGTGCCTGGAAACATGTGAATGGTGCAATTTTCCTGCACGTTGCAGCCGTCGTCAATTATAATTTCTCCCCAGTCGCCACGAATAGCGGCACCAGGACCTACGTAAACATTTTTCCCAATTGTAACATTTCCTGTTACTGAAGCTTGTGGGTGAACAAAACTGGATTTGTGTATGACAGGGCGATAGCCATTGAATTCATAAATCATAGAGCGAAATTACGAATTATCTTCATTCTCGGGGTATTTGTGATGATGGGGGATATTCTACAATTAACTTTTTCTAAAAGTTTGAGAATCTTCTACAATTCTCACCCAATCTGAAGGTCTGTTTTTTTCAATAAAAATTTTCTCATACATAAATAATACAGCTGCCATGTGCCTGCAAACATTGTTGGTTTTGTCTTCACAAGTGCAAAATATGTTGGAAAATGTTCCTAGCTCGTTTAATGAAAATGTTACCGCATGTGGATTTACCTCTTCCACAACTGATTCAAAATAACCTGGCATTACTGCTCGAGGTGTCTTTACCCAGAAATTTAAAAAATAAATCCAACCCCGTTCCAGAACTTTTTCATTGAGTTCGTTTCTGAAATTAAAAAGGGTTAAAGGTTCCGAGTACAAAACTTTAGAAATTTAGCATCTTTCAATCACCACTGCATAACCTTGGCCCACACCGACACACATTGTAACCAAAGCATATTTTTTATTTTGATCAGTCAATTCCAATGCAGCGGAATGTAAAATTCTTGCGCCACTCATTCCAAGTGGGTGTCCTAATGCAATTGCACCACCATTTGGATTAACACGTGAATCATTAGCTGCAATTCCCCATGAACGCAAACATGCGAGTGCTTGTGCTGCAAATGCTTCATTCAATTCAATTAGATCAATGTCTTTGAAAGTGAGCCCAGCTTTTTTCAATGCAATGTTGCTTGCTTCTACTGGACCAATTCCCATAGTTCGTGGTTCCGTTCCAATAACTCCCATTGAAACAATTCGCGCTAAGGGAATTAAATTATTTTTTTTGATTCCTTCTTCAGACGCAATTAATAATGCGGCAGCTCCATCATTTAATCCAGATGCGTTGCCAGCCGTTACTGTTCCGTCTTTTCTGAAGGATGGTTTTAGTTTTTGCAATGCTTCTAATGTAGTCGATGCTTTTATGAATTCATCGTTTTCAAACATCAGGTCATCGCCTTTTTTTTGAGGAATGGGTACTGCAATAATTTCTTTTTTAAATCTGCCACGCGCTTGTGCTTGCGCTGCTTTTTGCTGAGAATGAAATGAGAATAGATCTTGGTCTTCACGGGAAATTTTATCTCTGTCAGAAAGATTTTCAGCTGTTTCTCCCATTGCGTCTACTCCAAATAATTCTTTCATTTTCGGATTTACAAAACGCCATCCGAAACTTGAATCAAACATTTGTGCATCTCTTCCAAAGGGTGTAGAAGTTTTTGATATTACCCAAGGTCCTCTTGTCATATTTTCTACACCACCAGCAATCATCAAATCGGCATCGCCACACATAATGGTTCTTGCTGCTGCCATTGCTGCACTTAATCCTGAAGCACAAAGTCTATTCACCGTTTCTCCAGGTACCGTTACAGGCAATCCTGCAAGTAACAAAGCCATTCTCGCCACATTACGATTGTCATCACCTGCTTGATTGGCACACCCAAAAATTACATCTGAAATAGTTTTCGGATCAACAGAAGAATTCCTACTTATTAATTCTTGAATTACTAGTGCCGCTAAATCGTCCGTACGAACAGTAGAAAGTGTTCCACCGAAATTTCCGATTGGTGTTCTAATGCCGTCAACGAGGAATACTTGTTTCATGTAACGATTTATTGGTTTACAAAGTTAATAGTTCTCTTTGAACCGTAAATTTTATAAATACAAGCTTATAATGCTGCAGAAAACCATTCTTTCCCAGTCCTATAAACTGTACCCTTAAAAAGCGCCACCACCTCATTGTTCTGATTCTTAATTGTAACGTTATAAACTGCAATTTTATTCGACAAACTCATTTCTTGGGCAGTAGCAGTAATTTCATCGCCCTCTTTTAATTGTTTTGTATGGGAAATAGATGTTTCCACCGAGACGGCCATTTTCCCATATGAATTTGATGCAAAAGCCAATGCTGAATCTGCCAACGAGTACGTTATTCCACCATGTGCAATTCCGAAACCATTCAGCATTTCTTTACGAATGGTCATTTTTAAAACACAAGAACCTGTTTCAATAGTCAATCGTTCTATTCCAAGCCACTGACTGAACCAATCATTATCGTACATTTTTGCCACGACATTAGTTGCGAGTTCTTTTTGTTGCATGGATTATTTTTTAATTTGCTTTTAAAGTTGCCCGTAAAAAGTAAATTTAATAAAAAGTTTTACCTTCTTTATTCATTCGCTTTAGTAATACACATGTACGATAGCGTTCCTCGCCATATTCAACATGTAATTGTTGTAATATTTCACAAACAGTAACGATGCCTAATTC
>NSIF01000052.1 GCA_002737665.1 Flavobacteriales bacterium
AAAACATTAAATATCTCTGTCAACATTTACTTTGTTGAAAAGTATGTCCGATCGATTCAAATGGCAACCGCTTTGTAAATAATTTTAAGGGCGGTAATTAATTGCCTTTGAAGATGAAAAATTTGTATTGGAAAATTTCGATTTTAATAATTATACTTTCTTTTCCTATTTTTCTTAATAGTCCCTTTTCTGATGCCTCCGAAATTAGTAGGAGTCCGACAATTGCTGATACAATTTTAGATCAATTGAAATTAGTCAATGCAACTGACGTGCTGCCACCATTTTACGCTGAAGATCAAAATAGATGGGTTGATTCCATTATGAAAAAGTTAAGTCCTGATGAACGAATAGGACAACTTTTTATGGTGGCTGCTTATTCAAATAAAGATGCTAAGCACATTGCTGAAATAACAAATTTGATTACGCAGAATAAAATTGGTGGATTGATATTTATGCAGGGAGGGCCAGTTCGGCAGGCAACTTTAACAAATAAATATCAAAAACTCTCGAAAGTGCCTTTGTTAATTGGTATGGATGCGGAATGGGGTTTATCCATGCGCTTGGATTCCTGTGTTGTGTTCCCACGTCAAATGACTATGGGTGCAATGCAGAACGATTCATTGATTTATGAAATGGGAAACGACATGGCGCGGCAGTGTAAGCGATTGGGTGTACACATTAGTTTCTCTCCTGATTGTGATGTTAACAATAATTCGAAAAACCCTGTAATTGGGTCTCGCTCATTCGGTGAAAATAAATACAAAGTGGCAGCAAAAGCCATCATGTACATGAAAGGTCTTCAGGATAATGGAGTTTTAGCTTGCGGGAAACATTTTCCAGGCCATGGCGATACGGAATCGGATTCACACAAAACATTGCCAGTTATTTCAAAAAGCAAAGAGGCGATGGATACGTTGGAATTATATCCGTTTAAGCAATTAATCAATGCTGGAATTGGAAGTATTATGGTAGCGCACTTGTTTGTTCCTTCCTATGATTCTACAACTAACCAAGCCACAACTCTTTCAAAGCCTGTTGTGACGGATTTACTCAAAGAGCAATTAGCATTCAAAGGTTTGGTTATCACAGATGCATTGAACATGAAAGGTGTAAGTGATTTTTATGGTCCTAGCGAAGTGGACTTAAAAGCTTTGCTTGCAGGAAACGATGTGTTACTTTTTTCAGGTAATGTTCCAAAAGCAATTGCATTGATTAAAGTAGCCATTAGCAAGGGAGAAATATCGCAAAATGAAATTGATTTGCGTTGCCGTAAAATACTTATGGCAAAAAAATGGTGTGGATTAAACCAACGACAACTAATTAATACGAAAGGACTTTATAACGATTTGAATCAATTCTCATCTCAGTTTTTATGTCGTGAAATGGCAGAACAAGCTGTGACAGTATTGAAAAACGAGAATTCAATGTTGCCTTTGCAGCGATTAGATACTTTAAAAATTGCAGCGCTTGCAATTGGTGGAAAAAAAGAGAATGTATTTCAACAGCGTATGAATTTATATTCGCCAATGACATTATTTAGTATTCAACGTGATGCTAAAGATGTGGAGCTTGATACATTGCTCAATCGTTTGAAGAATTTCAATCTTGTTATTTTGAGTCTTCACAATGTTTCTCAAAAACCAACAAACAATTTTTCTTTGGGTGCAATTGATTTTAAAATACTCGACGCGATTCAAAAAATGGGAAAGAAAGTTGTGATTGACATTTTCGGTCCTGCTTATGCTTTGGATGTTATTCCAGGAATTGAAAAATGTAATACCGTAATCTTATCTTATGAAGAACAAGATTACCTTGAAGATCTTTCTGCTCAATTAATTTTTGGTGGAATAACAGCTTTTGGGAAACTGCCTGTGAGTACCAAGAATTGGAAAGCAGGAATCGGATTATCAATTTCAGCACCCATTCGTTTTAAATATACCATGCCTGAAGAAATAGGATTCAGCCGCAAAGCAATTGCAAAAATTGATTCCATTGTTTCCAACGCAATGCTTGAAAAAGCATTTCCAGGTTGTCAGGTTTTTATTGCCTTAAAAGGGAAAGTAATCTATCAACAGTCGTATGGCTTTTTTACTTACGAAAATAAACGAGCAGTAAAAAATAATGATCTCTACGACATAGCTTCCGTTACCAAAATTATGGCAACTGTTCCTGCTATTATGAAGATGGTAGATGAAAAAAAAATAAATTTAGAGGAAAGACTTGCTACCTATTTGCCCGAGTTAACAAAAACAAATAAGCAGGATATTATTTTGCGTGAAATGCTAGCGCATCAAGCAGGTTTACAGGCATGGATTCCATTTTATTTAAATACAATGAAAAAAGACGGAAGTCTTAATCAATTGTATTATCGCAAATTTTATAGCGACTCCTTTCCGACTTACGTTGCTCCCTCAATTTTTCTGCAGAAGTCTTACAAAGATTCTATTTACAAAGCCATAGCTGAATCGTCAATTGCTACCGAACACAAATTACTTTACAGTGATTTGGGTTATTATTACCTAAAGAAAATAATAGAAAATGATTCACGTATGACAGAGAACAGCTATGTGATGAAGAATTTTTACATGCCCTTGGGCCTAACTTCAATGGGTTATCAACCTCGTTTGCGTTTTCCAAGTTCAAGTTGTGCACCGACGGAGAATGATACTAAATTTCGCAAACAACAATTGCAAGGAGATGTGCATGATCAAGGCACTGCTATGTTAGGCGGAGTAGGTGGGCACGCAGGTATTTTTAGCAACGCTAATGATGTTGCAGTGATGATGCAATTGTTTTTGAATGCTGGTCTTTATGGAGGTAAAAGGTATTTTCAAAATGCGACAGTAACGGAATTTACTCGTCAACAATATCCTAATAATAGGAGAGGCATTGGGTTTGATAAACCTGAACCTGATTCGACTAAAGTAAATCCTGTATGTGATGGTATTTCCCTTATGAGTTTTGGTCACCAAGGATTTACAGGCACACAAGCATGGGCAGATCCAGAAACAGGAATGGTGTTTGTATTTTTATCGAACAGAGTATATCCTGATGTAGAGCCCAATAAATTGGCGAAAATGGGAGTCAGAGGCCAGCTAATGAAAGTGATAGTGGAAGAGGCAAAGATTAATTCTTCACGATAACATTCGGGATTAAATCTCAATTCTCTCTACCTTTGTGCCATGAAAATTGGAATTGTTTGCTACCCTACATTTGGTGGCTCCGGTGTAGTTGCTACTGAACTTGGTAAGGCATTAGCCAAAAAAGGACACCAGGTTCATTTTATTACTTACAGTCAGCCGGTGCGATTAGATAACTTTACAGAAAATATTTTTTATCACGAAGTTTTAGTTTCTGATTATCCACTTTTTGATTTTCAACCTTACGAATTAGTTTTAAGTTCACGAATTGTAGACGTGGTTGTGAATGAAAAAATTGATTTATTGCATGTACATTATGCTATTCCTCATGCGAGTGCAGCTTATATGGCCCAGCAAATTCTTGCTGATAGAGGTATCAAACTTCCATTTATAACAACATTGCATGGTACTGATATTACGCTTGTGGGGCGCGATCCATCCTTTGAACCTGTTATTACTTTTGCAATCAATCATTCCAATGCGGTTACTGCAGTTTCTGAGAGTTTGAAACAGGATACCTATAAATATTTCAAAGTCAAACGTGATATTGAAACTATTCCGAATTTTATTTGTCTCGATGACTATGGTCAGGCAACAAAGGAATGTAATCGGCAAATGTTTGCTCCCAATGGTGAAAAGTTATTGGTACACGTTTCGAATTTCAGAAAAGTAAAACGTGTGGAAGATGTATTGCGCATTTTTGAGAAAGTGCGAAAAGTTATTCCAACAAAATTAATTTTAGTGGGTGATGGCCCTGAACGTTCTAATATTGAAAAACTTTGCCGCGAATTAAAAACTTGTGATGATATTATTTCATTAGGAAAAGTTCAGAACCCAAATCAGGTTTTAGCAATTGCAGATTTATTTATTCTTCCTTCTGAAACAGAAAGTTTCGGATTGGCTGCTTTGGAAGCTATGGCATCACATGTTCCTGTTATTTCTACAAACACAGGTGGTTTGTCTGAAGTAAATATTAATGGAGTTACCGGTTACACCAGTAACGTTGGTGATGTTGATGAAATGGCAAAAAATGCAAATTCGATATTGTCAGACGAAGCAACTTTACAAAAGTTCAAACACAGCGCTTACGAGCAAGCGAAGAAATTTTCAATTGACAGAATATTGCCGATGTATGAAGATTTGTATGCGAAGGTGTTACAAAGCTGAAGTATTATTTCCCCTGAACAATTAATTCCCCTGAAGAAATAGTTGTACTCGCATTTTTCACTTTGTAGAAATACATTCCTGAAGATAAATTCAGATTGACAGTTTCCTGTTGCGAATAAATCATTTTCTGAAATACTGATTTCCCCAAAACATCAAAGACTTCAAAATTCCATTCAGAATCATGCTTGTCATTAATAGTAATGGTTGTTGATGAAGAAGCAGGATTCGGAAAAAGTTGAACACTTGTTGCATTATCTGAAATTTCCTGCACAGGAATAATCTGCAATTGCAATTCGCTGTTACTGAAAATCTCATGATTGCTTGTTCGAAGGTCACACCAATCTGTGAATAAGCTTGTGTTGTTCAGGCAAACTCCTATAAAATCATTCCCTTTTTGAATATTTATAAAAGGAGAAGGAGCAGAACTCAGATTGTAATTCGAAGAAAAACTTAATCCTCCGTTGGTAGAAATTGCTGTGAAAATTTCAGTGTCTGCTGTGTCAGTTGTATTTCCTGAATTTCTTCTGTCTCGCCACGCTACTGCATACGTTCCATTAGGAGAAAATGCAGCCCAGGACATATCCTGACCAATTCCATTTGATACAGGATCATCATTTACGCGAACCGGAGTGAAACTCCATGTTATTCCGCCATCCATCGAATTCAGTTCAAGAATATCAGGATCTCCATTACGATTATCTGTGGATTGAAAAATTATATTTCCGGGAACTGCTGGGTTTGCTGCAAGAGAATAGCTTCCCTGATAAAGTGAATCGTTCATTCCTGATGCACCGTTGATGATTGCAATTACATACGGCGTAAAATTAATTCCACCGTCGATCGATTTTGTGCAAATCACTCTTGGAAAAGGATTCAATGCCGTATGCCACGACATATACGCAACATATAAAGCGCCATCTGCTCCAACAGTTGGTGTTCCCATAATATTTGTGAGCAGATCGCAAGGAATACTGTCGTCGAGTTGACGGATTGGAGTCCATGTTGACCCACTGTCAGAAGAAATACTTAACCATACTTTTTGTGGCGGAGCAGCAGCAAAATAACTTTTTGAAACGATATATAATCTTCCTGTATATGGCCCTGAACTTTTATCGCATTCAATCCATGGACGATCAATAGGTTTATCAGGCGCATCATTTATACTGCAAACACTTACAAGATTTGACCATGTAATTCCATTGTCCAATGATTTTGCAGTGCGCACAAATCCGGAATCCAATGTTAGTTTGTAATCAATGAAACTTATGTGAGCTTGTCCTGCACTATTAAATACAATGGAAACATCAGCAGAAGTAAATGTTGAGGAAACATGTGGGAATGAATAAAGATTTCCCCAAGTAAGTCCGCCATCTGTTGATGTTTTTGTATTGATAGAAATTTTTAAATTTAAATTTACATGCATCCATGCTGCAATCAGATTATTCGGATTCACAGGATTTACAGCTATGAATGGTTCCGTATCGGGCAATGGGTTTGTAGAAATATTTACGTTTACGGGTTGTGAAATGGAAAATCCTGAAATAAGAAGTGATAAGAATAGTATAGATTTTGTTTTCATAGTTCGCATTTGAGATCCATTATTGGACTTACCAATTCATAAATGGTTTAATCTTTATCAAAAATAAGATTTTTTCTGTTTTGCATGAGGGATAGGATTGAAAAGCCCATTAATTCTGACGGCACACAGCGACTCATGTGATCCTCCCTAATTATTTTAAACTATTTCATCAGCACATTAGCAAATCAGCACATTAGCACATTACTTTTGCACCATGCAATTCCATAAAGGTGATAAAGTTCGTTTTCTGAATGAAACAGGGTCGGGTGTTGTGACAAAAATAATGGGTAACGGAATGATGATGATAGAAGTGGAAGATGGCTTTGAATATCCTTATCCTGCGAATCAACTGGTAGCAGCTGAGCCGAACAATGAAAAGGAGGAGGAAGGCAAAAGACGACCGGATTCTGTTCAGCTAAATGCTATTAACTCAACAATTGAAAACAGAGCAGCTGAATTATTTATTCCTAATTATACTGACGGAATTTACATTGCCTTTATTCCAAAACATCAACAATTTCCATCGGCTGGTGAAATAGAACTTATTTTATATAACCACAGCGATTACGATATTTATTTTGCAATGTCCTTGAAAGATGGCCGCGATTGGTCGTGTATTCAATCGGGCTCAATTGGTCCGCGTAGAAATCTGAAAATTGATACTTTAACGCCACAAGCGATTGACGATTGGGGAACTTTGAAAACTGATTTGTTGTTTTTTAAGCATGCTTATTACGAGCATCGTGCACCTGTTTCTGACCAATTAAAATTGCGTGGAGTTAAATTTTTTAAAGACGCGACTTACACAACTGATTTGCTTACAGGAAAACGCGCATACATTTCAGAAATTGAAATACTGGAACCAAGTACGGTAGAAAAAGATGCAAATCCTTTTTTAAGTAATGATTATATCAATAGAATGTTAGCCGAGAAAGAAAAAACAATGACCGGCAAAAAATTTTCAATTCCACATTTGAAAAATCAAGTATTGGAAAAGGAAATTGATTTACACATTGAGGAGTTATTAGAAAATTGGACTGGTATGACAAATGGTCAATTGATAGCTGTTCAATTAAAAAAAGTGCAGCAAGAATTGGACGAAGCAATGAGCAACCGGCTACAACGAATTGTTTTTATTCATGGAGTAGGGAATGGTCGTTTGAAGACTGAGGTAATTAAAATATTGTCGGAGTGTAAAGGAATTCGTTTTCAAGATGCCTCCTACCAGCGTTATGGTTACGGTGCCACCGAAGTAGTTTTTTACTAAGGGTTATTTTAAAATCTTTCCCTTAGCTCATGTTTACTTATCTTTACACCGCAGACTATTCCGCCGTTGTTCAGCAATGAACAGAGGAAAGTCCGGGCAACACAGAGCAGCTTGCTTCCTAACGGGAAGAGGTTTTCCGAGTAATCGGGGAATTATGGAAAGTGCCACAGAAAAGTAAACTACCCGAAGGAGTTCGTCTTCATTGGGAAAAGGTGAAAAAGTGCGGTAAGAGCGCACTCAGCAATTGGCGACAGTTGTTGTGGTAAACCCCAGGCGTTGAAAAACCAAATAGGTTACGATCGTACAACTGCTCGTTGTCTTTCACTTCGGTGATTATCGTAATGGGTAGGTTGCTTGATCCTAATAGCAATGTTAGGACTAGATAAATGGCGGAAGCCGTTAGCGATTCGTTCGCAAAGCGGAAACAGAACCCGGCTTATCGGTCTGTATTTTTTACAACAGGGGCGTTTTCGTAAAGGAAGGCGCCCCTGATCATTTATTGCAATTTAGAATGTACAGAGGTGTAAATTATTTCGCTAGAAAATTGATAATTTTTTAAAAATGTAACTGCTTAAGCTACTAATCCGTCTTTAATAACCAACTTTCTATCCGCCATCATCGCCAATTCTTCATTGTGTGTGACGATTACGAAAGTTTGTCCGAGTTCTTCCCGTAATTGAAAAAATAATTCGTGCAGACTTTTAGAGGTGGCTGAATCTAAATTTCCAGAAGGTTCATCGGCAAATACGACTGCAGGATTATTGACAAGCGCTCTTGCCACTGCTACACGTTGTTGTTCTCCACCCGAAAGCTCGGACGGTTTATGTGTCATGCGATCTGAAAGTCCGAGAATGGCTAATAATTTTTTCGCACGATTTTCAGCTTCAGTTTTTGGGTTTTTAGCAATAAAAGCGGGCATGCACACATTTTCAAGAGCAGAAAATTCAGGGAGCAAATGATGAAACTGAAATACAAATCCAATTTTATTATTTCGGAAAGCAGAAATTTGTTTGTGATTAAGTTTGGAAATATCTTGCCCATCAATTAATAATTCACCGCCATCAGCATGGTCTAATGTACCTAAAATTGTAAGTAAAGTAGTTTTACCTGCACCTGAAGCGCCAACAATTGAAACGATCTCACTCTTTTCAATCTGTAATTCAATTCCGCGAAGAACAGGGAGCGTTCCATAAGATTTTGTTATCGACTTGGCTGTAATGATTGACATATAACAAAGATAGTCGATAAAATTATTTTATGTAGAAACTGCAATTAGTGGGGAGAATAAATAGTTCATTAATCCCAAACTTTGCAATTGCAGGGGGAATATTTTTTGTTTGCTGCAGGTGATTTTTTTGAAATATGCTTCCTGTTCCCACAGCTACTGCAAAGTAAAATAATTATGCTGAGCATATAAATAGTTACATACTTCATTACTACAAAATTAGTCCTTTTTTGCATTTATAGCAAATGTTAAGTTGTATTGTATGGTATTTTAGGGGTATTTTCCCCAATTATAATTAGCATATTTGTATTGTGAAATTTAATTCCATCTATGAACTACGAAACTATTAACATTGATATTCAAAAGACACAGCATTCTCGTTTGCCTGGCCTTGATATTAATAATCTCCCATTTGGAAAAGTTTTTTCGGATCACATGTTTCTTGCCGAATATAAAGATGGGAAGTGGTGGCGGACACGCATCGTTCCTTATGGTAATTTGCAAATGAGTCCGGCCAGTTCGGTATTGCATTATGGTCAGGCAATTTTTGAAGGCTTGAAAGCGTATCGTTCTGAAAAAGGCGAGGTGCTTTTATTTCGCCCAAATGCAAATCAGAAAAGATTGAATACATCTGCAATAAGGATGGCTATGCCAGTTGTTCCAGAAGAAATTTTTATGGAAGGAATGCTTGAAATGCTACGATTAGATCAAAATTGGGTGCCAGCAGGTGATGGTCGTTCACTTTATATTCGTCCTTTTTTAATTGCAACTGACGATTACATTGGAGTAAAAACTTCTGATTCTTATATGTTCCTGATCATTGCTTCACCAGTTGGAGCTTATTACAACCATCCGTTGAAAGTGAGAGTAGAAAAGAAATATTTTCGTGCTGTTGAAGGTGGAGTAGGTTCTGTAAAAGCTTCGGGAAATTATTCTCGTTCTCTCTATCCTGCAGCACTTGCTAAAGCGGAAGGTTACGATCAATTGATTTGGACTGACGGACGCGAACATAAATACGTGGAAGAATCTGGAACAATGAATCTTATGTTTGTCATAGGGAATAAATTAGTTACACCTAGTTTGGGAGATACAATTCTGCCTGGTATAACGCGCGATTCTGTTTTGCAAATTGCAAGAGATTGGGGTATGGTTGTGGAAGAGCGAAAAATTGAAGTAGCAGAAATTGTAGAAGCTTTAGAAAAAGGTATTTTGATTGAAGCTTTTGGAACAGGAACGGCCGCAACTATTGCACAGATAGCTGAGATTGGAAATGATGGTATTGATTATAAGCTTCCACTTACAACGGATCAAAGTTTTTCTAAGCGTGTTGGGCTTGAATTAGATAATATACGTAGAGGAAGAGTTGAGGATAAGTACAATTGGATTTATAAAGTGTGTTAAAAAATAATGTGCTGATGTACTGATATGCTGATGTGCCGATTGAATTTTTGTCTGCGACCTCATTTGCTAAATCTGTTTCATCTGCGAAAAAAAATCAGTTTAATAGATGATTTACAAGATTTCTTCCGCCAATCCTTCCTCACGATACCTTCAGGTAGAAGCCACAATTGAAAATTCTGAGAGGAAGAATATTGAAATACAATTGCCCGCTTGGCGACCTGGTCGTTACGAGTTAGGAAATTTTTCAAAGAATGTGCGTAATCTTCGTGTATATGATTCAACATTGAAAGAGTTGAAAGTTGCAAAGAATACAAAAGATTGTTGGTCAATTGCAAGTGAAGGAAAAGCTCTTGTTACAGTTCGGTATGACTATTTTGCCAATGAATTAAATGCAGGCTCCACATTTGTTGACGATTCTCAGATTTACGTGAATCCTGTAAATTGTTTGATTTATAATCCTGCCAAAATAAATGAGGAATGTAGTATTGAATTGGATATTCCTTCCGATTGGGAAATTGCTTGCGCTTTAAAAACACAAAATAAAAATATTCTTGTCGCACCTAACTACGATCGCTTAGCTGACAGTCCATTTATTGCCAGTAAAACTTTGAAAAAAAATAAATTTGAGATTGCAGGTGTTGAGTTTAATTTATGGTTTCAAGGTCCAACAAATCTTGATTGGCCTAAAATTATTGCTGATTTTTCTCTTTTTACTGCAGCGCAAATGGAATTGTTCGGAAGTTTTCCTTCATCGGCATACCATTTTATTTTTCAGATTCTACCACATCGATTTTATCATGGTGTAGAACATACTGAGTCCACAGTGATTGCACTTGGTCCTGCATATATGTTGATGGAAGGCGATACTTACAATGATTTTCTCGGTGTCAGTTGCCACGAATTATTTCATGCTTGGAATATCAAAGCAATTCGTCCTGCTGAAATGTTGCCGTATGATTTTACAAAAGAAAATTATTCCAGATTGGGATTTGTGACCGAGGGTGTAACTACTTATTACGGAGATTATTTATTGTTCCGATCTTCTGTTTGGGGCGAGGAAGATTTCTGGCCTGCTTTTAATGAACGAATGGATCACCATTTTGAAAGTCATGCTCGGTATTTTCAACCCGTTTCTGAAGCGTCTTTCGATTCTTGGTTAGATGGTTATGTAATTGGTGCACCACATCGCAAAACTTCTATTTATCACGAAGGGTGTTTGTTGGCTTTTGTTACAGATATGTTTATTCGAAAAAATACGGAGAATAAAAAATCGTTGGATAGTGTAATGAAAAGATTGTGGATGGAATTTGCTTTGAAAGGCAACGGCTACACCGAAGCTGATTATAAGCGGATAATAGAGGAGGAGGCAGGTGCTGATTTTAGTTATTATTGGGATAATTATTTTTATAAAGCTAATTCCTACGAAACCATTTTAGTTGAAGCACTTTCAATAATTGGGTGTGATTTGATTTTTGTGCCAAGCAATCGCCCCCATGAACATTATTATGGATTTAAAGTAGTAGAATCAATGGGCTTGACAAAAGTTTCTGAAATTTATTATGGCTCTCCTGCTGAAAAAAATGGATTAGCTGTAGGTGATGAAATTATTGCTGTTAATGAAATGCAAGTCAAAGTGAATATGGCGGAATGGATAAATTATTTTGCTGAGCAAGCCATTGAAATTATTGTTGCATCAGGAGGTAAAATAAAAACGATACAATTAATAAAGAACTCCAGCACTTATTTTGCTAATCCAAGGGTGCTAAGAAAAGAAAATTCAAGCAATTTGGAAATCGCAGCTTGGGAGTCTTGGAGCGGTAAGTCTTATTGAAAAAAATGCTTATTGCTAATTTATTTTTTAATAAACCGTTCTGCAACAACTGGATTTTTCGGATCTGTATAATTATAAAATCCTTTTCCTGATTTGTTGCCAAGGTGTCCTGCCATTACCATATTTACAAGTAATGTACTCGGCGCATATTTTGGATTGCCATAACCGTCTTGTAAAACTTTAAGAATTGCAAGGCATACATCCAGACCAATAAAATCTGCTAATCGCAGCGGGCCCATTGGATGACCCATACCTAATCGCATGACGGTATCAATCTCTTCAACACCAGCTGTTCCTTCCTGTAAGGTGATTATCGCTTCGTTGATCATTGGCATTAAAATTTTATTTGCAACAAATCCAGGATAATCATTTACTTCTACAGGTACCTTTTCTAATTTTTTTGATAATTCCATAATGATATGTGTCACCTCATCGCTGGTTGAGTAACCCCGAATTACCTCAATAAGTTTCATGACAGGAACGGGATTCATAAAATGCATTCCAATTACTTGTTCGGCGCGTTTTGTGACTGCTGCAATTTTAGTTATGGAAATAGAAGAAGTATTGGATGCAAGAATACAGCTTGATGGTGCATTCGCATCAATTTCTCGAAAAATTTTAAGTTTTAAATCTACATTTTCTGTCGCCGCTTCAACTACCAATTCAGCATTTTTTACTCCTAAAGCCAAATCTGTAATTGAATTAATGCGTGCAAGTGTAGCACTCTTATCCTCTGCTGTGATAGCACCCTTTGTTACTTGACGATCTAGGTTTTTACTAATTGTTTGTATTCCTTTAGCTAGCGCTTCTTTTGAAATGTCAACTAGTGTTACGTCAAATCCAAATTGAGCAAAAACATGGGCTATACCATTTCCCATAGTTCCCGAACCGATAACAGTAAT